>JBDHHV010000059.1:0-18534 GCA_039589195.1 Gemmatimonadota bacterium
TAGTGAGTGCTCCGGCGAACTGCTAAGGCGCCAGCCGACGCCAGAGCGCCATCAGATCGATCACCCCCGGATCCTGTGCGCCGACGAAAGGAAAAAGGATGTTCTTGGGTAGCGCGTACAGTGGAGCGATCGAAGTGGACCCCCTGTAGGTTCGGTGCACCTCCCAAACAGAATCGCTGGCGACAAACAACGCGGCTCCGGCCTCGGTTCCGACCTGCGTCATGCCTACCGGCGGGGGCAGGGTGTCGGCCTGGAGCACGTAATTCGGCGAGCTTGCCCGGGCATCCCGGAAACGTTGGGCGTAGTAGTTCCACGCGGGTGGCGCCCCACCGTACAACTTGTCCGGGACGCCCGGGTCTGCGGACCTCGCGAACAGCGTCCGGTACACCCGCAGTTGGCGAAAGAACTCTGTATCGTATGTCTCGTAACCCGTGCGGTGATCGAGGACCGCGCGACCCACCGTGCTCGCGTGCAAGTTAAGCGAAACATCCCGGGGCACGGAAACGACAGCTGCCACGATGGCCAGAGCGAAGGTCGCGCCTCGGACGCTCTTTGCTCTCAGGAAGCCCGGGTCCGCACGCCACAGAGCCGCCAGCGGAAGGACCATCGCCGGAACGAAGTAGTGCAACGACACGAAGGCCTGCACGTAGAAGAAGAGGAAACAGGCCAGACTGGTCAGCGTCAGTGACCTGGCGATTCGATCTTGTCGTTTCCAAGCGAGCAGGTATAGCGCCGGGAGGATCCCTCCCGGGACGATCAGGAAGACGAACCGCTGCCAGTGCGTGAGCCGGAGATATCGCAGCCGCTCCAGCAGCTCGCCCGCCCTATGCTCGCCCCCGGGGCCATGGAGTCCCAAGACTTCAAGGAGCCTTGGGATGACGGGTAACACCAGGAATCCGAGGAGTGCGATGGAGCTCGCGATTAGCAGGGTTCGTCGCGGGACCGGCCGCCAGATGGCCAGTACCGCAGCCAGCCACAGACCGACGAGCAGAATCCAGTTCGCTTGTGCAAGCATCGAGAGCACGAGGAAGAGCGCCATCCAGCTGTGGTCGCGTTCGACAAACGCGACCAGGAAGGCGACGAAGCACGTCAGCAGCAAGACGTTCTGGGCGGCAGGCAATGCAACGTCCGCATTGTACGGGCTGTAGGAATCGCTGAAGACCATCACGACCGCGAACACGGTCAGCCCCAGCCAAAGCTGCCAGCGGTCCGTGGGAGTCGGCGATCCCCTGCCGAACCGAGCGACGGACATCAGGCCCGCGTAGAGCACGGTCAGGTACAGGAGAAACGGTATCCTGACCGACGCTTCGAACTCTCCGAACAGACGCAGAAACCAGGACGCCGGGTACGTGAACAGCATGGTGGTGAGTCCTGGGAAATTCGCCATGCTGCCGACGTCGGGATTCCAGAACGGCAACGCACGAGACAGCAGGAGCCGGGTGGCTTCGTACCCGTGTGCCCCGTCGCCGGTGAAGTTGTCCCATAGGAACTTCGGCAAAAGGACGACCAGCAGGATCATCGGTGGCGCGACGAAGGTCACCAACTGACGCCATGATCCGGACGGCGCCGCGGACCATGAGTCCGGCTCGCGTCTCCGCCTGAAGTGGAGCACGCCGAAAGCCGACAGCGCTGACCCGGCGACGAGTCCCACGAACGCGACCCCCGTCAGGGCAACCCCTGCAAGCGCCTGCACGGCCGCGGCCAGCACACTGATCAGCACCATGCTCACGCCGAACCCGTACACGACCGTGCGATCCATCCCGATGCGGGGCCGGAGCGCGAGCACGACCAGGAGTCCGGGCGACAGAACGAGCGAGAAGGAACTCAAGACGACGACCGGAATCCAGACGTACAGAAGCAGGGCATGCCGCGGCACGAGGTAGGGGTTGCCCACCTCTATGACCGCGTACAACTCTCCCGCGCTCGCGATAGCCCCCGTCCCGAGCAGGATCGGGACCCAGGACAGAGCGAGCAGGACCATGAGACGTCCGGGCCCCCGGCCCTCCGATCCGGTCCCGGCTCGCTCTTCTCCCTCATCGGTCATGCTGGATGCCTTGGCCTCGCCTCTCGGCCGAGTCCGTACACCCCCAGGTATTGTAGCCGACGTCCAAACAGGAGGTTGATGAACGGGGGATAGACGGCCATGCTCGTTTCCTCGTGGATCAGCTCCAACCCGAAGGGTCGGGGCCAGTCCCGCCACTCGGCCAGCGTGTTGTACCGATACAAGCACGGAACGCCGGAGGGGACGTTCGCTGCCCAGTCGGTCAGCGAGATTCTCCATTGCGCCAGGAAACCATCGAGCTTCTGGTCCTTCACGATCACGAGCCGACGGCTTACTCGAACGGCCTCCGAGAACAGCCGGGCCGGCTCGGGCTCATGGTGCAACACATCCGCGAGTAGAACCGCGTCGTACTCGGCATCGGCGTATGGAAAGTGGTCTGCCTCGTAGGCGTCGACCTCGATCAGGCAATCTTCACGCGGACGACGCTCCAGCCCGCGTACGGTCACGCCGGGAGGACAGCGAGGATGATCCATGATGGCCCGCCCGATCGCGCCCGAGCCGCAACCTATGTCCAGCACCCGGTCGTCTTGCCGAAGCTGAGGCAAGATGGCATCCACCAGGTGGCGGTTTCGGCTCGAGTAGATCGGATTGTGTAGAAGCCTGAGCAGGCCGTGTGCAAGCGCCATTAGAACCCGCTGCCCGCCCGGGAGAAGAGAAAGACGCTGTGGAGCACGCGCTCGATGAAGGGCACGTACAGCGTCATGAGAACGCCGGCACCGAAGAGCCCGATGGACCATCGGACGCCGCGATCCCCTTTGAGGGCCGCCAGCAAACTGTCCGTAGCACCTTGACGTGCGCGGCGGTACAGTCGATACATGGCGATCAGCATCAAGGGAGAAAGCAGCGTAAAGCCCATCGCTCGAATCCCGAAGATCTCCTGAGCATGCGTCGAGAGGCTGTACATCATGTACATCATCAGCGCCAGCACAGTACTGATCCCGAGCAACCATTCAAGCTCGGCTCGATCCTGATATCCGGCGGGCGATCGCCACCCCGTACCCCCACCCTCGACAGCTTCCGCCGCCTGGAGGTCGCTCAGGCGCTTGATGAAGCCCAGGAATAGACACAGAAACAGTATGCAGAGTACGAGCCAGATGGAGATCTGGATCTCTATGGCGACGGCGCCTGCCGCACCGCGGAGTGCGAAACCGGTCGCCACCGCCAACACATCCACGAGTGAGATCCGCTTCAGCTCGGCGTTGTACAGAACCTGAAGCACTCCGTATCCCGCAATGATCGCGAGCAGCCCCAGATTCACGAGGGCGGCCAGAATCAGGGATAGGCCGACCAACCCGACGCCGAGCGCGATACCGGTCGCGGGCGCCACTCGCCCGGACGCGATCGGACGCTGACGCTTGGTTGGATGGAGCCGGTCCTCCTTCGCATCGAGTGCGTCATTGACGCAGTAGAACCCCGACGCCACCAGGGAGAAGGCAACGAACGCTGCCGCGGTCGCCGTCAGCAATCCGAGGATGGGGCGGTCAGGCTCTCGGAGTAGTGTGGGGAGGGCGAAGACGAGCGCGGGAAGGACGAAGACGTTCTTCACCCACTCCCAGGGCCGCATGAGCGTGAGGAGGGACCTGATCATCGGGCGAACGGGACGTTGGATCGGGGCAAGGGCTCGGTCACTCCTCTTCTCGGTTCCACCAGAGGCTTGACCGTCATTGCGAATGCCGGTTCACGTGCGTAACGAGTCGACTCTGAACCTACGTCTCGTCGCGCGCTCGGCCGCACCCGGCAAGGTAGGGTGTATGTCCCGTTTGCAATTAGCCTGCCACCTGAACTCGATATCACACGCTCGACCGGGTTCCCATGTCCGTCCCAAATAATGGCCCGCACGATCGGCTCAGGCCTGCGAGTCCGCTCCGGCGGCCTGGAGCTCGTTCAACAGATCGGCGATCCGGCCAAGCGCCTCCTCCAACTCCGCGGCGGGGTTCCCAAACCCGATCCGAAGGTAGCGGTCCATCCCGAAGTGGTCTCCGGGGACCACGAGCACGCCCTTCTCGGCACGCAGCCGCTCCGCGAGCTCCGAAGAGTTGATGTCCAGCGCATATCTCAGATAACAGATGGCACCGGCCGCCGGCGGGATGTATCGAAACAGATCGCCTCGCGCATCGAGCCAATCGCGCAGAATGGCGAGGTTCCCGAGGATGATCGAGCGCGTACGCTCGAGGACGCGGGCGCGCACCTCGGGCGAGAGGATGACCGCCGCCGCCGGATCCGAGAGCGCGGTGGGTGCGATCGTCGTGTAGTCCTTCCGTGCCCAGAGCTCCTCGTGCATCGCCTCCTGGGCCACGATCCAGCCGAGGCGAAGCCCCGGAAGCCCGTACGCCTTCGACAGAGAGCCGCTGACGATCACCCGCTCGTACGGGCCCCAGAAGCTCCGGGTCTCGACTCCGTCCACCTCCGCCCCGGTGTACACCTCGTCGGCCAGCACCCAGGCGCCGGCACGCTCGGCAGCCGAAACGATCTCCTCCATCGCCTCGGTGGACAGGATGGCGCCGGTCGGATTGTTGGGGTTCGTCACCACCACCAGGCGCGTCCCGGGGGCGATCGCCGCGGCCGCGGCCCCCGGCTGTGGCTGCCACCCGAGCGACTCCTCGAGCCGGAATCCGACCACGTTCGCTCCTAGCCCTTTGGCCAGACCGGGCGTCTGCCCGTAGGTCGGCTCCAGCACGACGACCCGATCCCCGGGCGAAACAAGCCGCCAGAGGACCACGTAATTAGCCTCGGCCCCGCCTGTGGTCGCGATGACGTTCTCCGGCTGCGCGCCCTCATACAATCCGGCGATCCTCGCCTTCAGGAGATCGGAGCCGTCGCTTTGTGTGTATCCAAGCAGGATATCGGCCGGCTCGAGGCCGGTGAGCGATAGAAGCTCTTCGAGCGTAAACGGGTGCACGCCGCTCTCGGACAGGTTGTACCGAACGCGGTGTTCGTACGTCGACTGCCAACGTTCCATCGCGAAGGGGGGCAAGCGCATGCGTTCTCCTCCTGACAGGCCGCCGAAAGGCTCGAGCGGGCCGCGTTCCGGGCCCGCCCCGGCCCTCTCCACGCGGACCTCATCTAGCTCGAACCCGAAAGACACGCCAGCCTCATGACGCGTGGCTCCGGGCGGCTTCGTACGCCGGTTCTGCACGCTCGAACGAATCTCGAGGGGCTTCGCATCTCCGAGATCTCGTACGCTCCGGATACGAAACAGCCGAGACACGCGCACCCGTGCACCTCGGTGACGCTCGTGTTCGAGGGATCGCTCGAGGAGCGCGTGGGGCAAACCGATGAGGCGGCCGGCCCACTGAGCGTGGTCATGAAGCCTGCGGGTGTCGAGCACGCGAACCGCATCGGGGAGACCGGCGCGACGACCCTGCAACTGACGTTCGATCGAGGGTTCATCGCCCCGAACGGACTCGGTAAGGGAGAGATGTCGGAGTGGGGTTGGATGCACGGCGGGCCCGCGGCAGCGCCTTTTCTCAAGCTCCTGGAGAACTGGCGGGGCGGCATCGTGGACGAGACCGAGCTCGAAGGCCTCGTCTTCGATGTCCTGTCGACGTTCCCGACCCCTTTCGCTCCCTCCGCCCGCTCCGCGCAGCCAACCGGAGACCCCCCGCGCTGGCTTCGTCGCGTGACCGAGCAGGTGGATGACTGTTTTCGCGCACCGCCGCGGGTGCGCGACCTCGCCGCCGTTGCGGGAGTCCACCCCGTTGCCCTTGCACGGGCGCACCGCCGGCACTTCGGCGAATCGATCACGGACCGCATACGGACACACCGCATCCGCGCGGCCGCTCATCTGCTTTCGGGAACGGGGACGCCACTCGGACAAGTGGCCTACAGCGTCGGCTTCGCCGATCAGAGCCACCTGTGCCGTGTCTTCAAGGCGGAGACCGGGCTCACCCCGGGGCGTTTCCGGCGGCTCGCCCGGCCCGCGTGAATCGGCCCGCGTGAATCGGCCCGCGTAAGGCAGCCCTTCACGGCATGACGTCGTAACCCACCGAGGCGTGCGTGCCTCGCGGTCATCCGGTTTCAAACGTTCAAGACGTCGCGTGCACGAGTCGCCAGGTTGAGCGTACGAGTCGCCAGGTTTGCTGATCTGCGTGCATCCCAGTTACCGAGGAGGGCCGGATCCATGCGTCAGACGTGCCAACCCGCGAGCCTTGCCGTTACCTCACATCCACGGGCGATCGGCTGGTCTCTGGTGCTGGCGCTGGTGGTGCCGGGCTCGGGGTCGTGCCAGTCCTATGACGCGAATCTGAGCGCTCGACTGGACGGCTTCATCGAGGCCGCTTTCGAGCTGGACATCACACCTGGCATGGCCGTCGTCGTCGTTCGGGGAGATCAGGTCGTCTACCTGAGGGGCTTCGGGTACGCGGATGCGGAGACCCGAAGACCGGTGACACCGGAGACGGTGTTCTACATCGCGTCTTCCACGAAGTCGTTCACAGGGCTCGCGACCGCGATCCTGCACGAGCGCGGCAAGCTGGACATGGACGCGCCGCTCACCCGCTATCTGCCCGAGGTGGAGCTCCACAAGGGCTTGGACCCGAACGAGATCACGTTGCGCGACCTGCTCACGCACACGCACGGGATCCGTGGACGAGGGCCGGTCGACTTTCGCAGCGCCTATTCAGGCGATCACACGCATCAGCTGCTCGTCGACCTGCTTCGGCACCAGGTGCCCGCCGAGAACGGGCGCGCGTTCGAGTACGGGAACATCGGATACAACACGGCGAGCCTCGCGATGGATGCCGAGCTCGGGATGAGTTGGAAGGACGTGCTCGAGCGCGAGATCTTCGCTCCCCTGGGCATGAGCTCGACCACCGCGTACGTGTCCCGGGTCCCCGAGGACCGGCTCGCCATGCCCTACCGAATGGAGCCTGAAGGCTTCTCGGGGCTCCCCTACACGAAGGGGGACGAGAACATGCACGCCGCCGGGGGGGTGGTGACCTCGGCGGCAGATCTCGCGAGCTGGCTCAGGGCAAACCTCAACGAGGGACGGGTCGGCGGCGAGCAGCTCCTGAGCGCGTGGGCGGTCGGGGAAAGTCACCGCCCCCAGGCGGAGCAGGACAACCAGTTCATGAGCTTCAAGCGGACGGGGTATGGGCTCGGCTGGAATACGGGCTCGTACGAAGGAGATCCGTTCACGCACCACTTTGGCGGATTCTCCGGATTCCACGCCCAGATCTCGTTCATGCCCGAGCACGATGTGGGCGTGGCGATCATGCTCAACTCGGGAGCCGGGCAATTGGCGGATCTGGTGTCCCGCTACATCTACGACTCGCTGAACGGGAAGCCGGACGTGGAGGCACGCTACGCGGAGGAGCTCGAAAGAGGGGCGCAGCGAGCCGCCCAGTCCCGCGAGCGCATCGCGGCCGATCGTGCCCGGCGCGCTTCCCGACCCCAGGACCTCCCGTATCCGCTCGAGGCGTATGCCGGTGTGTACGAGAACGAGCAACTAGGCCGTCTCGAGTTCGCGGTGGTGGACGGGAAGCTGGAGGCGCGCATGGGCCGCCTGTGGAGCCCGGTCGAGGTGTACGACAACCAGAAGAACATGCTGCGCGTCGAGCTCACGGGCGGCGGTGAGGTAGTGCCTTTCATCTTCCGTGAGGGAGAAGAAAGTGCCGCCGCGCTCCAGTTCTTGCGAACGGAGTTCCGGAGACTCCCGTTCTGAGCGCAGGCGGGTGAGGTCACATAGCCGCCTCGGTGGCGCGGAAGAACACGTCGTCGGGGATATCGACCTCCCGTTTCCAGCGTGCGCTCGCCGTCCACACATCGGGCTCGGCGCCGCGGAGCCGGTTCTGCCGCGCGAGCGTCGCTACGGGATCACGCGGACCGCCCGGGCCATCTGGGCCACCCGGACCACCCGGCAGCCGCGGCGGTAGTCTCTCTCGCCCCGCCATGTGGACCGATCCCCGCGGATCGCGGAACGCCGCTCGGCCGATCCCCCACCATTCGACGCGCCAGCCGTCTTCATGCACGAGCCGGTGATGGTAGCGACACAGGAGCACGGTGTTGTCCAGGCTCGTCTCACCACCGTCAGCCCAGTGAACGACGTGGTGCGCCTCCGTGAAGCGGAGACCGCAGCCCGGAAACCGGCATCCCCGGTCCCGGACCTCGAGCGCACGGCGTAGCGCAGGCGATACCGTCCGCGTCCGGCGCCCGAGGTTCAGAGTAGGTCGTCGGCGCCCGTCCCCCGAGCCGTCCCGCGCCCGGGTGAGGCGTACGAGGCCGGCGTCGCACGAAACCCGGCGGGACGTTTCAGCTGAAACGCGCGTCCCATCTTCCAGCTCCGAGCGCCCCGGCTCACCCTCCTCGGCCAGCGTCTCGTGATCCACAAGGAGAACGACCTGATAGCGCTCGGCACGGGTTCCTGAGATCGGAACTTCCGTCACCTCGCGCCGGCGCGCGCACCCGCGCTCATCCGACGCGTCAGCCCCGGATCGCGCCTCCACCGGCTCACGGCCGCCGAATCCCGCGGCGAGCGCTCGCTCGGCCAGCAGCCCCACCGCGTCGGCTCGCCGACGGGCCGCCTCTCGACCGGTATCGTGCACACCGCCGCGCGCGTCCCCGGCTGCCTTTTCGACCGCGTCTCCGGGCGCTTCCACGGGTGCGCGTTCCGGTACGCGCCGTCGCTCGCGGTACAGCGCGTCGCTCGCCGCCTCCACCGCCCGCATCAGGAGCGCCCCGACCTCCGGGTCCAGTCGGCCCTGCACCACGTACATCCCATCGTCGTCGGGAAACACCGACAGGGTCCGCGACCGGTGCCGCTCTCGCTCCCACTCTGCCTCGTCCGCCCGGCTGCCCTTCCTCCACGCGCGTACCATCCGCTCCAGCTGTGCGGTCGTGCACCCCTGGGCCAGCTCCAGCAGGTCGGTTTCCGTCTCGGCTTCCGCCACCCGGGTCAACGCACGGACCTGAGAGAAGGAGAGCGCACCGCGCGCCATCGCCGCACCGGTCTCCGGAAGTTCCTCGAGCGCTCGGGCCACCCGTACGTGCTCGCGCGCCGTGCCCAGGTCGAGCCCCGTCCGGAAAGAGAGCCAGTGGGCGCAGTTGTAGTGGCCCCCCAACTCCCAACCGCGCATGCGGTCGAACTCCGCGAGGAGCGTGAGAAGCTGGTGCGTGCCCGCGTGAAGGTGTGCGGCCAGCGTGGCGATCTCGTCGCCCAGGTCCTCGACCACGTCCGGATCGACCGGCTCGACCACGTCCGGATCGACCGGCTCGGACACGTCCGATTCGGACCCCTCGGACACGTCTGGATCGAAACCCCCGGTCATGTCCGAATCGACGGACTCGGCCACATCGGGTTCGGATAGACCCCACCCGCATAGGACCCGGTCCAAGTCTCCTCGGCGAGCTCCGTAGCGGCGAGCGTCGCGTATCCCATCGCGTCCCTCTCTCTCGGGTCGGAAAGAGCTTCGTATCCCCTCAAAGATACGGGACGCTATCAACAGACTATGAATGCGCTGGGTGACCCCCATGCCCCCCCAGACCCTTGCGGACACACAGTTAGCAACCGCCGGAAGTCTGCCAAGAGCCCGCCGGAAGCCTGCCAAGAGCCTGCCGACAGCTGCTACGAAACGCCAGGAAGCGTTAGGAAACGCTCATATACTCGTCCGTGCCGGAACACTCCGATTCCTCGCGCTCGAGCTCCCTCAAGAGGCAGTTGACGGTCTTCTCTACCAGCGCCTCTACCGAAACGCCTTGGCGCTGAGCTTCGAGCTCGTACGCGTGATAGTGCTCGTCGCTGAGCTCCGCCCAGACCTGGACTCTACTCATCGCTCCGCTCCCACTCTCCTGAGCGACGGCTCAGGTGGCCGGTACAGCCTTGTGTCCGTAGCACAGGATCCCACCGTGGTCTTCCCGTCGGATCAGCCGGAACTCCAGCGAGACCTCGGTTCCGGGGACGACGCTGGACGGATCGCAGTCCACGACCTGAGTCATGAGCCGAGCCCCTTCCGGCGTCTCGATGACCGCCATGGCGTATGGTGCCTCCATCAGGAAATCGGCGGGTGGGACGTGGATCACGGTGGAGGTGACCACCCGCCCTTTGCGCGACAGGTTGACCGGATCGAACTCCGTTCCCCGGCAGTCCGGGCAGATCCGCCGGGGGGGGAAGACCACACCCTCGCATCCGTTGCACCGGGCGGCTTCGAGCCGATAACGGCTCGGGATCTCTCTGGTGTATCTCGGGCTCGGCATGATCACACCCCCTTGAAGATGTGGACCACGGAACTGGCGCCCGATCCGCCCATGTTCTGCGTGAGTCCGATGCGCGCCGCGTCGACCTGGCGCTCGCCGGCTTCGCCCCGGAGCTGCCGGAAGATCTCGATGGCCTGCGCGATTCCCGTCGCACCGACCGGGTGCCCTTTGGACTTGAGACCGCCGCTGGTGTTCACGGGGATGTCGCCGCCGATCGCGGTCCGTCCGTCGCGGGCGGCCGAGCCACCCTTCCCCTGCTCGGCGAAGCCGAGGGCCTCGAGGCAGCAGATCTCGGAGATCGAGAAGCAGTCGTGAACCTCGGCTACGTCGATGTCCCCGGGCTCGAGGCCGGCCATGTGGTAGGCACGATCGGCGGACTTCCGCACCGCACCGAGATCGGCGGGGTTCGCGCGCTGGGCCAGCGCGAGCGAGTCGGTCGCGAGACCACTGCCCAGAATCTCGACGGGTCGATCCGTGTACTTCTTCGCCTGATCGAGCGGACAGAGCAGGACCGCGGCTGCCCCGTCGCTCACGGGCGAGCAATGCAACAGCCTCAGCGGCTCGGAGACCATGGACGAGGACATCACCTGCTCGAGCGTGATCTCGCGTCGGAATTGGGCCTTCTCGTTCAACGCCCCGTGCCGGTGGTTCTTCACCGATACCCAGGCCAGATCTTCCTCCGATGTCCCATGCTCTTCCATGTGGGCGCGCGCGATCATCGCGTACAGCCCGGGGAACGTGACGCCGTAATAGACCTCCAGCTCCTGGTCGGCCGCAGTCGCCAGCACGTTCGTCACGTCGGCCCCGTCGGTCATCTTCTCGACACCCGCAGCCAGGGCCAGGTCGCACATCCCCGACGCCACCTCCATGAACGCCATTCTCAGCGCGACGCCACCCGAGGCGCAGGCGGACTCCACGTGCGTCGCCGGCACTCCGGCCATACCGAGGTAGTCGGCCATCAGGGGCCCCAGATGCTCCTGCCCCACGAACTGCCCTCCTGACATGCAGCCGACGTATATCGAGTCGAGGTGGTCGGCACCGGCATCATCTAGCGTCCCGGAGGCCGCCTCTACGAACATCTCACGGAGACTCGAGCCCCAGAGCTCGCCGAACCGGGTCATCCCGGCTCCAACGATCGCCACCTGGCGCATGCGCCCCTCCTCTCGTTCAGATCGTCAGTCGTTGACGATGATCTTCTCCCGGAACATCGCGTACTCGCCGTAGGAGACGTACTCGTGCGGCCCGTCCAGCATCGAGCGGACGGTGGGGGCCAGGTCACGGGCTTCCGGGAGCCGCTCCGTGGCCTTCAGCACGAACGAATCGCTCCCCGCGCCGGAGCCGAACGACGTGAGCAGGATCAGGTCTCCCGCCTCCGCTTCATCGAAGATCGCGGCGAGGCCGGTCGGCGATGAGCCGGAGTAGGTGTTGCCCATCGTGGGCACCACCCAACCGGTCTTCAGCTGCTCTTCGGTGAACCCGAGCTGCTTGCCGGCGGAGAGCGGGAACTTCCCGTTCGGCATGTGGAACACCGCGTAGCGGAAGTCCGACGCCGTGAGACCCGTCTTCTCCAGGATCCCGCGGCTCGCCCCCAGCACATGCTTGAAGTACGCGGGCTCGCCCGTGAAGCGGCCCCCGTGCCGGGGATAGAACTCGCCTTCGCGTCGCCAGAAGTCGGCGGTGTCCGAGGTGTAGTTGTAGGTGTCGACGACGTCGACCAGGAGATCCCGATCACCGAAGATGAAGGCGGCGCCTCCAGCCGACGCCGAGAACTCGAGTGCGTCGTTGGGCGCCCCCTGTGAAGTGTCGGCGCCCACGGCCAGCGCGTACTCGACCCGGCCCGATTCGACCAGCCCGAGCGCGACGAACATCGCTTCGGTGCCGGCCTTGCACGCGAACTCGAAGTCCGCGATGTGGACATCGGGGCCCGCCCCGAGCGCTTCGGCCACCACCGTCCCGCTGGGCTTCACCGCGTACGGATGCGACTCCGACCCGATGTACACGGCGCCCAGATCCGAGGCCGAGGTCCCCGCACGATCGAGCGCCGCCCGGCTGGCGGCGACCGAGATCGTGATCGTGTCCTCGTCGAAGCCGGGGACCGACTTCTCCTCCAGAAGCAGGCCTCTGCGGATCGCCTCGGGGTCCTTGCCCCATTGGCGGGCGATCTCTTCCGTCTTGATCCGCTTGCGAGGGATGTATGCACCGTAACCGACGATACCAGCCATGCCAGCCTCCTCGTGCGTCGCGCGGGTGAGGGCGCGACGGGGGGTCCAGCAGACCGCTGAAAGCCCCCGGCGGTCTGCAAGGTTGTCGGTTTGTTACGCTGCTTGCCGTGTAGCGAAGGGCCACATTCGAAAGACCGTGCGCCGTTCGCGGCACGGCTCGCGGGCGCGCAGGGTGAGGCTGGCCAGAGGCAGGTTCAACTGGCGGCTCGCGGGCACCGGACGGCGGTCTCGCCGCATCCGGTTATGGTGAAAACTATGAGTGTTCGGCCCCCCGGCAAGCGGGCCGTGAACGCGTGTCGTTCAGCGATCCGGCGGGCTGTCGTAGACCTCGCGCACGAAGGCCGGGACGTCGGGCTCCCCGGCGAAGAATTCCCCGCGCTTCCCCTGCGACAACGCCCATCGGTGGAGCCACGTGATCCCGGCGCGGCCGACGTATTCGTCGGGGAGGCGATACGCCTCGTCCTCCAGCGCCTCGTCCAGGGTGACGAAGTCGTACCCCCGTGCGCGGATCGCCTCGACGAGCGGGTCCATGGCGTCGGCGTTCAGCCGGTTGGCGTGCACGAGGAGCACCTGGGGGAGCTCGTAGCCCAGCAGGGCGCGCGACTGCTGCTCGTAATAGCCGAAGATGCTGTCCATATAGGCCACGTACTCGGTCGCGATCCGCCGCTTGAGCTCCACGTCGTTGCGCACGTGCGCGTGGTCGTACGCCCGCGCGAAGATCCACTCCTGGTTGTCGATCGTGACCGGGGCGACGCGGTATCCGTGCTCGTCCAGGAAGACCTCGAAGGCGGCCCTGGTCTCGGGATCCAGCCCCGTGTGCAGGAACGGGTGCCGGAAGTACCTGGGCTCGAGCCCCACATCGGCGAGGAGCGCACGCGTCACCCGCTCTCCCTTCAGGACATCGGCCTCGTACTCCTCGAGCGACGTCGTGTTGATGTCGGGGTGCGAGTAGGAGTGGTTCCCCAGCTCGAGCCCGGCGTCCAGCCAGGCCCGCAGCAGCGCGACGCGTTCCTCCTCGAGCACACCATCGACGAACAGCTTGGACTCGTTCACGAAGCCGATCGCCGGAATGCCATGGTGATCGAACCCGGCCAGGAGACCGTCGGTCACCTCCCGCATCGTCGACACGTCGCCGCGATAGATGTTGGCGGGGAGATCGTCGTAGGTGAACGCCACCCTGCGCGGGGGCTGCGCCGCCGCGGGCGCGGCGGTGAGGAGCGCCGCAGCCAGCGTAAGCGCCTGGAGCTTCAGGGCCGCGAGCATCGGCGCCGGGAGCGTCATCGCGCTCACCGCGGCTGACGGTCGACGTGGCAACGCCGCCGAGACCCCGGTCGAGCACCCCGCCCCGCAGCTCAGGACCCCGACCCTCTCAGCCACCGCCTCCGTGTCCGTCCAGCGACATCGTGTCTTCCTCCTTGAAGCCCCAGACCACGAGCGCTCCCGCGAAGATGATGAGGGATGGATAGAAGAGGACGTTCGTACCTTCGAGCACCCACCCCCAGGGGTCCACGATCGACTTCCACACGGAGAGCCCGGAGACGGTGAACATGGCGAGCATCAAGGGATAGGTCAGCCGGCGCCACTTCCCGACGATGACGAGGACGCCGATCAGGGTCTCTGCGACTCCGAACGCGTTCAGGAACCACACCCTCGCTCCGACCCCGAGATAGAAGCGTTCCGCTACCCGGACCGAGTGGTCGACGTTCACCAGCTTGTCGAGCCCCCAGAAGACCAGCAGCAAACCCAAGCTCACACGCAACAACAACAAGCTCCATGCCCTCACGGCTACTCCTCTATTGCAGGAGGTTCTCGTCGGCGCTGGCCCCGTACGTGGCCGGCACCGGGACATCGAGCAGTCTCAGGTACACGGAGAGCTGGCCACGGTGGTGGTACCAGTGGTTCAAGAGGATCGCCCGGGCGAGTCCGGCCTTCGGCATCGCTATGACCTCCCGGTCGCCATCCATGATGCGAAACATCCCCATCATCGCCTCGTCGTCCAGGCCGCTCAGGATGTCTCGGGCTCTGCCGAGACTCTCGTCGAGCGCCTCCAGGACCTCCTCCTTCGAAGAGGGCGTTGGGCTCTCCTCGAACTTGAGCGGCGGGATCGTGTCCTCCAACAGCAGTCCTGCGACCGACCCGGGCGTCCCCGCCACGTGCAGCGCCAGCTGCCCGAGGCTCATGGACTTCTGGTGCGGCTTCCAGTCGAGCCGGTCCCCGGGCACTCGTTCCAGCATGCGCCGCGTGGCTTCCGCCTCCTGGTCCATCTCCGCGATCAGCCCTTCGTTTATAGGCATGTTCAGGCTCTCTTTGTGCAATGTCCCGCAGGCGGTCCGCATGAGTGCCCGAAGGTAGCGTGTGGCGATTTGGCGAGCGACCGTTGGAACCATCAGCAAGCCGCCAGCCTTTGATGGGCGGTTCGCAGGCCACATCTTGTGGTACGTTTTGTGGCTGTGAGAGGAACCGGACCGCCGGCCTGGTCCCCGACCGGCCGACCAGCGCTGCGAGGCTTATGACGCGACTTCAGTCTTTCGTTCGACCCGGCCTGTTCCCCGGCATGTGGTTGGGTCTCGTCCTGTCGCCCTTGTTCTCCGCAGGGATGGCGGCGCAGCTGCCTCCGCAGGACTTCGATCCCGAGAAAGGCGACATCCGTCTGGCGGCCCACCGGACCGCGTACGAGCCCGGTGCGGCGGCGGAGATCGCCGTCCTGGTCACGATCGAGTCCGGGTGGCACACCAACAGCCACATCCCGACGTACGAGGGCCTGATCGGGCTGGACGTAGGCTTCGAAGTCCCGTCCGGTTGGCCCGCTCCGAGCGAGCCGGTCTACCCGCCGGGAGAGATGAAGTCGTTCAGCTTCACGCCCGAGCCGATCTCCGTGTACGAAGGCGAGGTCGTGATCCGGGGCTCGGTCGTTGTGCCCGTCGACGCGCTGGAGGGCACCTACCCACTCAGAGCGACCGTCACGTACCAGGCATGCGATGACAAGATGTGCCTGCCCCCGGTCACGACCGAGGAGACGCTCGGCCTGACGGTCGGCGCGGGAGGCGTGGCCAGCGAGGACTGGCTCATGATCTCCGCCGGCCAGTCCGCGACCTCGGACCCCGGCGCGATCTCCACGACCCCCGCTCAGGGCGCTCGACGCGGGATCCTGTGGTTCGTCCTGGTCGGTTTTCTGGGCGGGCTGATCCTCAACGCGATGCCGTGCGTGCTCCCCGTCCTCTCCTTGAAGGTGTTCGGTCTGGTGAAGAGCGCCGAGGGCGGGCGGCGAAGCGTGGCGGTTGGCGGCGTGGCGACCGCCCTGGGGATTCTCCTCTCCTTCTGGCTGCTGGCGGCGGCAGCGATCTTCGCGCGCTCCACCGGCGCGGCCGTCGGGTGGGGGATCCAGTTCCAAGAGCCGATTTTCGTCGCCTCGCTGGCGATCGTCATACTCCTCTTCTCGCTGAACTTGTGGGGGTTGTTCGAGATCCGCCTGCCACGCTTCGCCGGCCGCGTCGGAACGGCGGCGCCCAGCGAGGGGTTGGCGGGTCACCTGACCACCGGCTTCTTCGCGACGCTGATGGCCACGCCGTGCTCGGCGCCCTTCCTCGGCACCGCCCTGGGCTTCGCGCTCACGCAAAGCCCCGCGACCACGGTCGGGATGTTCACATCCATCGGACTCGGGATGGCTTCCCCCTACCTGCTACTGGCCGCGGTCCCGGCGGCGGGACGGCTTCTCCCGCGACCCGGGCAATGGATGGTGACGTTCCGGACGGTCATGGGCTTCCTGCTGGCGGGCGCCCTGGTATGGCTGCTGTACGTGCTCTCCGGGCTGATCAGCCCCGAACGGTTGGCGTTCTTCGAGGGCGCGCTCCTGGCGATCGGGCTCATGGTGTGGCTCCGGGCGCGTCGCTCCGAATCGGCGGGTCGGGCTTCCGGAGCCGTGGCCTTCGTCGCCGTGGCAGCGTTGTGTGTCGGGGCGATCGGGCTGGCCGCGGAGGGAGGTGGAGCGCCGCGGACGATCAGCGTCGCACCCGAGAACCGGCTCCTCGACTGGGTCGAGTTCGACCGCGCCGAGGCGGAGGAGGCGGCCAATGGTGGCCGTTACGTGTTCGTGGATGTGACCGCGGACTGGTGTTTCACCTGCAAGGTCAACGAGCGCCTGTTCCTGGAGACGCGCGAGGTCGCCGACGCGTTCGAGCGGCACGACGTCCTCGCCATGCGGGCGGACTGGACGCGGCGGGATGAATCGATCGCTCGCTACCTGGCCGACTTCGGCCGCTTCGGGATCCCGTTCTACGTGATGTATCGCCCGGGCAAGCAGCCGCACGTGTTCTCCGAGCTGCTCTCGAAGGGAGCCATCATCGATCTTCTGGAGGAAGCCCCGACAACCGCGGCGAGCGCCGAGGGGCCCGGCTAGTGCCGAGGGGCCCGGCTAGTGCCGGTGCGTCCCATGGGAAGCGTCGTGCGACCCGTGGATCGCCGACAGGTACTGCCGGATGACCTGCACCCTGAGCGCGCGGTTGGGTGCGGCCTCGAGGTATAGCTCGTACAACGCCTGCCAGTGTGTGACCGCCTCCGTGGCGAGATCCTCGAAGCGTTTCTCTTCCCCCTCACGCTGTGCGCGTACGAGCTGTGGGACGAGCGCCCCGATCGCCGCGCGGTGCGACGCCAGCCGCTCCCCGGGTGAACCGGTGCCCGCGCGGCGCTCGATGCGTCGGGCGTACTCCATGCGAGCGTCGTAGGTCTCGCCCAGCGCCAGCGCGAGCATCCGTCGCTTGGGGCCCATCTCCGCATCGGCCAGCTCGCCGGGACCCGGCGGCTCCAGCCCCACCGCCATGAAGGGAAGCGCGGGGTTGTCATGCGCGAACAGACCGTGTGGACTGGGGGCATCCGTCCACACGTGGATCATGCCGACCGGATCGCGCTCGGGCTCGCCTCCGCGCGAGTCACAATCCCTCGTGTCGTGCGCGAGCGCAGTCCCTTCGTCGGGAACCTCGAAGCACCATGAGTGCGTGTGCCACCGCGCGTCGACCTCACCGATCACGGCGGGGGGCTCCTCGTACGGATCGAGCCCGACCAGGTAGGCGCTCCCCACCCTCACGAGGTCGCCGTTCATCCGGTTGAAGAGGATGAACAGCGGCCGGGCGAGGTTCGCGCTCCGATCGGGATCGACGTCCAGTATCCAGTGCTCGCCCTGGAACGGCGAGCGATCCAGCTGATCGGGAAACTCGAACGGCTCGAACCCCGCCGCGCGAGCATCCGCGGTGTCCCGTATCCCGGAGATCGCATCCCGGGCAGCGTCGAGCACTCGTTCCTGTGCGGGGGTCACCGCCTGCAGCGCGGCGATCATCAGCGTTTTGGCGACCAACATGGTGCGCTACTCCCGGGGGGTTGCTGCCGCGCGCGTATCTAGCGGCCGATTTCGTCCAGGAAGGGTCCAATATCGAGGAGCTCGATGTCGTCGCGTTCGCGCAGCGCGCGGAGGAACCAGCCCTTGTGACCCGCTCCATACGTGATCAGAAACCGGCGGCCCTCACCACGGTGCTGGTCGAGGGTCTCGGAGATGTTGGCGTAATGCGCGGCGTTGATATGATCCCACCCACCCGGTCCCAGCTCATCGTTGAACAACCGGTTGTACTCGGAGTAGCGGATCTCCAGCGCCGCATCGTAGGCATCGGTGTGGATCCAACGCGGATCGTCGGGCTCTCCGCCGGCACGCACCGCCGAGTCCGCTGCCGCGCTGGCACGCTCGTACCTCTCCCAGGCCGCGGCCCATGCCGGGTCGTCCTGGATCTCTCTCAACCGCTGCGAGCGGAAATCGGACATGTACCGGTTCCAGCCCGCGGTCGCGACGACTTCGAAGCCCAGCTCACGGGTGAGTGGGAAGAGCACGTCCACGTACTCGGGGAAGAGGGCGACGCGCGGCTCCTCGATCTTTCCCACGCTACCGAACTCCGCGACGGCCCGCTCGATACGGTTCGGGGGGATCTCCACGAGCCAGTAGTCCGGGTCGATCGCGCGCACCAGATCCTCGAGGACCTCGATTCCGTACCGCTCGCTCGTCCGATGGTCGCCGTGGAT
>JBDHHV010000060.1:0-18384 GCA_039589195.1 Gemmatimonadota bacterium
CGCGCTCGTGTTCGGGTTCGTGGACATGCTTACACACGGCCGGAGCGAGTCGAAGTTGATCTGGGAAATGGCTCGAGACACGAGCGCGCTGCGGTCGCTCACCGTGACCTGGTTCGCGCGCTCGACCGCGTATCGCGCGCTCGTGCTGGCGGCGCAAAGAGGTGTCCGCGTGCTGCTCACGACGGACCACGGCTCGCTGCACTGTCACCGTTCGGCGACGATCTATGCCAAGCGTGACGCGACCGCGAACTTGCGGTACAAGTTCGGTGACGATCTGCGGGTCGAGAACCCTGCGACCGTATTCGCCACCTCGGACGCCGATGAGCTCCGGCTTCCTCCGGGTGGCATGAAGCGCAACTACGTCCTCTGCCGGGACGATTTTTTCTTCGTGTACCCGACCAAGCTGAGGGAATACCAACAGCGCTACCGAGACAGCTTTCTGCACGGTGGCGTCAGCCCGGAGGAGATGGTGCTCCCGGTGGTCCTCCTCACGCCACGCTGACCTTGGGCGAACCGCGCCCGGCGCGCTTTCGCCGGCTTCTTCAATTCCTCACGCCTTATCGCTGGCTGTTCGCGGTCGGTTTGGTCTGCACGGTGCTCGCGGCCGGCCTGGATGCGTTCAGCCTTCTCCTCCTGATCCCCTTCCTGCGCTCGTTGTTCGGGATGGGAGCGCTCCTTCCCGACGGAGGACGCAACCCGGCTGAGCGGCTTATCGAATGGGTCGCCGGCGATTGGCTGGGGGGAGCGCAGGGACTGGACGCGTTGAGGACCGTGTGCGCGCTCGTCCTGGTCACCCTGCTGATCAAGAACCTGTTTCTCTACGCGGGGCGGGTGATATCGATCGCCGTGCAGGAGCGGGTCGAGCGGGACATGCGGAATTCCGTCTACTCGCACCTGCAACGCTTGCCGTTGGGGTTCTTCGATCGAGCCAAAACAGGGCAGCTCATCGCGCGCGTGTTGACGGATACGAGGGCTGCCAAGGGAGTCGTCAGCCAGGCCCTCTCAGATGTTCTGCGACAGTTCGCCACAGTGATCGCCTACCTGATCGCCCTGTTCGTCCTTTCATGGCAACTGGCGATGATCACCCTGCTCCTCGTGCCACTGATCGCCGTCGTGCTGGGGCCGATCCTGAGGCGCCTGCGGGTTCGCTACAAGCACATATTCTGGGAGCAAGGCGAGTTGCTCAGTCACCTCCAGGAACGGGTGAGCGGCATCCGGCTGGTGAAGGAGTACGGAGCGGAGTCGTTCGAAGACGAGGCATTCCGGCGCCGTTCGGACGAGTACAGCCGCGAGGTCATCCGCACCGCGTCGACGGCGACCCTCGCGTCGCCCCTCTCGGAGGTGCTCGCTTCGCTGGTTGCGATAGGTCTGGTCTGGATCGGCGCGGGCCTTGTACTGGACTCCGGGAGCCTGGGACCGGAACAGTTCCTGGCCTTCGTGACGATCGCCCTTCGATCGATCTCGCCCGTCAAGGCCATCTCTCAATTCCCCGCGCAGATCCAGCAGGCATTGGCTGCGGCCGATCGCTTCTTCAAGGTGCTGGACTCTCCCGCCGAGCCGATTGAAGCGGAGGGTGCGGTCGAGCTCGACCGGTTCGAAGGGGAGATCCGCATGGACGGGGTCACCTTTGCCTACGAGCCGGGCAACCCGGTCCTTAGAGACGTCGACCTCACGGTCCGGTTGGGGGAAGTCGTGGCGCTCGTGGGGCCCTCGGGCGGTGGGAAGAGCACGCTGGCGGACCTGCTTCCACGCTTCGTTGAGCCCGACAGCGGACGGGTCCTTCTGGACGGCGTGGACGTACGTCAGTTGTCGCTGCGCTCGCTGCGAAGGCTCATGGGGATCGTGAGTCAGGAGACGACGGTCTTTCACGATACCGTTCGTGCGAACATCGCCTACGGCGACATGGGGCGAGCGAGCACCAGGGAGATCGAAACGGCGGCCCGAGCCGCGCACGCGCACGAGTTCATCGTCGAGCTCCCGGACGGTTACGATACGCTTCTCGGCGATCGCGGCGTTCGGCTTTCCGGCGGTCAGCGCCAGAGGATCGGGATCGCGCGCGCGCTTCTCCGAGACCCCCCGATTCTCATCCTGGATGAGGCGACGTCATCGCTGGACAGCGAATCAGAGCGTTTGATCCAGGACGCGCTCGAGGCCGTGTTTCAAGATCGGACGGTGATCGTGATCGCCCACCGGCTCTCGACGGTGCGGGGGGCCGATCGAATCGTTGTCATCGATGCCGGGCGAATCGTCGACAGCGGAACTCACCACGAGCTGCTGGCTCGCCAGGGGTTGTATCGCCGGCTCGTGGAAGCGCAGCTGGAAAGCGCGCCGCTGCCGTTGACATGAGTGGGGAGGTGGCCGAGCGCCCCAGGACCCTGATCTTCGTCCGGCATGCGAAGTCCCGCGTCGAGCCTGCTCTACCGCCGGAAGAATGGTCACTCTCGCCGGCGGGCGAAGACGGCGCCGCAGCCATCGCGCCGATGCTAGCGCGACATCGGCCTGGCCGTTTGATCGGGAGCCCGGAGCCCAAAGCGAAACAGACCGCCGAAATCCTGGGCCGATGCTTGGGCGTCGACGTCGAGATCGCCGATGGGTTGCGAGAGCACGATCGGACCGGGGTACCCTTCTTCGACACGCAGGAGGAGTTCGAACGCCGCGTGACGGAGCTCTTCGAGCGCCCCACCGAGCGGGTATTGGGTCGCGAATCCGCGGCCCAGGCGTGCCGGCGCTTCTCTGCGGCCGTCCGAGTCGCGCTGGACTCGCATCCCGAGGCGTGCATGGCATTCGTGACGCACGGCACCGTGATGAGCCTCTTTTTGGGCAGCTTGGGGACCCTCGAGCCGTTGGATGTGTGGCGGCGTTTGGGCATGCCCGCGTACGCGGTGCTCGAATGGCCCTCGGGGCGAATCATCGAGCTCGTATGCGACCCTGCGCCGCCGACGGCCGATGGCTAGAGCCCGAGATTTCCTTGCCGATGTGGCCGTGCGGGGGTTCGAGACCGGTGTCGGGTCGCTCTCGGAGCCTGCCGCACGCCGCGCCGGCCGCCGTCTGGCGCTCATGGCGCATCGGCCGCTGCGAATCCGTCGCCGGGTCGTGGAGCGCCAGATCGCTGACTCCTTCCCCGATCGAGATGCCGTGTGGGTGCGCGACACGGCGCGGGCGTGCTACCTCCACTTCGGAGAAGAAATCGCCGCTCTCGCGCGGCCGACGCCCCGGCGCGTCGAGAGGATGTTGGCGCGCGCCCACGACCCTGCTGGGCTGTACGCGCGCCAACGACATCTGTTCGAGGGTGGATCGGGGGCCATCATCGTGACGGGTCACATCGGGAATTGGGAGCTGGCGGGAGCGTACCTGGCGAGGGCGGGAGTGCCCGTCACGGCCGTCGTCCGTCGCCAGCGTGGTGCCGTCGACCGCCGATTTCAGCGGATTCGCCGGGCGATGGGGCTCGAGATCGTGTACCAGGAGGAACCGGCTCGCATTCTCGTTCAGGCTCTCCGCGCTGGAAGGACGCTCACTCTCGTAGCCGATCAGCACGCGGCGCGCGGAGGCGCTGCAGTGCCCTTTCTCGGACGCCCGGCGTCTACGTTCCGGGGACCCGCGCGCCTCGCGATCGCCTGCCACGTACCCCTCTTCTTCGGTGCCCTTCTCAAGGATGGGGACGATTACCGCGTCGCTCTCGAACGTGTCGATGGCGAGCGCGGTCGTACTGACGACATCGATCTCACCCGGAGCTGGGTCGAGAAGTTGGAGAAGCTGGTGCTGCGGCACCCGCACCAGTACTTCTGGTTTCACCGTCGTTGGAAATCTGCGGCACCCGGAACGTCGGCTACGACCCGGGCGTACGAACCGGGCACGGAGGAGTCTGCGTGATCTATATCGGAATTCCGGTTCACAACGAGCGGCACACGATCGGACCGCTCCTGTGGAGGGTCCGCGAGCTACTCTCCGGGCGGGCCCGCGACTTCCACGTTCTCGTGTGTGACGACGCGTCCGACGATGGGACGTCCGAAGCGCTGGCATCGTACGAGCGAATACTCCCGTTGAGCGTGCTCACCAACGAACGGCAACGGGGGTACGCGGCCAGCCTGGAGCGCCTGGTTCGAGAATCCGTCGATCGGTCGAGCTACCCCAGACGGGACGCGCTCGTGACACTCCAGGCCGATTTCACCGATTCTCCAGAGGCGATCCCCGAGATGGTCAAACGCTTCGAGGGGGGAGCGGATCTGGTGTCCGCGGGGGAGGATGGGTCACTTCCGCGCGGCCGCAAGCTCGCTCGTTTCGGCGCCCGCCTGCTCACACCGACGCTGTCGCTTCCGGACGACGGCGCCGATCCATACGGGAGCCTGCGGCTCTATCGCCTGTTCACCCTTGCCCGGGCGCTCTCGGATCTCGCACCCTCTCATGTCCCGCTCATGACGCACGAGGGTTGGGCCGCCAACACCGAGCTTCTCTTGCGTGTGTGGCCTCATGTCAGGAGAGCGGAGCGGATCCCCACCGACTCGACATTTGGGCGTCGGTACCGAGCGAGCCGCTTTCACGCGCTCGGCGAGATCCGCGGTTTGATGCGCGTGGCGCGCGACCCGGTCCTGCGCTCCGCAGCTTCGCGCGGGGCGTCCGCAGCCGAATGACGCGCCCCCCACGCCGCGAGCTCTTGCACCGGGGAAGCCTGGCGACGCTCGCCTTGCTCCTCTCGTGGACCTCTGAAGCGAAACCACAGAGCTCCGAGTTCGAACCGACCGGAGCGTGGCCATTCACCGTGGGTGAGCGTGCGGTGTACGACGTGACTTTCGGACCCATCCGAGTCGGCGAGGGACACCTGTTGGTCGAAGCGATGGAAACGCTGGCCGGAGTCCCATCGTATCGGGTCGCCTTCGAGATCGAGGGAGGCCCGTTCTTCTACAAGATCGACGACCGATCCACGAGCTGGATCGCCACCGACCCGTTCCGGTCCATGCGGTTCGAGCAAATCCTCAGCGAAGGTAGCTACCGTCGCCACCGGCGTTACACCTTCGACCACGACGCGCTCACATACACGCGGGATGATTGGGACGCGGAGGCTTTGGTGTACCGCCCCCACTCCGAGGAGCGGGACGTTCAGATCCCTCCAGCCGCGTTGGACGAGATCGCGTATCTGTTCCTCTCCCGAATGCTGCCGCTTGAAGTGGGGCGGACGTACCACTACGACAGATACTTCGAGGAGGAGGGGAATCCGGTCATTCTCGACGTGCTGCGCCGGGAGCGAGTGCGCGTATCCGCCGGACGTTTCAACACGGTTGTCGTGCGTCCGGTCATCCAAACGGAAGGGATGTTCGGGGAGGGTGGACAGGCCGAGCTCTACATTTCGGACGACGAGCGCCGCGTGATCGTGCAGATCAAGACCCGGATGAAGGTGGGTGAGCTGAACATGTACCTGCGGGAATACGAGGCCGGAGGGAGCTAGCGGTCAGAGCTAGCGGTCAGTCACACAGGTTTCGACGGCATTCGCGCGCCGCTTCATCCCGGCTCGCGTCGTTGCTCCTCGTCGAAATAGCGCTGCTATCCCTTCCTCGTCACGCCTTGCGGGCCGGGCGCATCAGCGCGCTCGGTGCTCCGCCGAACTCGTGTGACCGACCACTAGCGGGTCACGAGCGCGGAAATCCGCTTTTGCCGCCGCGGCGCGCGGAAAATATATTCGCAGCGCCGGTGGAAGCTCAGTTTTTCCCAGCAAGGAGGTTATTTGGCCAAAGACAGCAAATCGTCGATGATTGACCGAGCTCGAGACGAGCTCTTCAGCCATATTCAGCGCTGCGGAGTGTTGGATGCTGAGGAGGAGCAGCGTGACGAGTGGCTCGTTGACACCATCGAGTACTTGTCGGAGCGGTTTCCGGGGCTGTCGCGCGACGACCTGACGGCTCTGCGCATGATGGGACAGCGCTACTGCAGTCCTGCGATCCGCCGCAGCCCAGTGGAGGAAGCAGTCGAAGACGTAGTGGATAGTGGAGTTGACGAGTCGACGCCTGCCGAGCCGGAAGTGACGGAAGCGGCGGAGGCGGCGGAAGTGGCGGGAGAGGACGATGCGGCACAACCCGGCGAGGTCAACGTAGCCTGAGCGAACCCCCGTCTTCGGGCAATCCCGGATCCATGCCTGTGGGGGGGATCCGAGGAGCCCCACTCAACGAGCTGCCAGCGACTCCTGATCGGGCCGTGCATCACCGGTCCGTGCGCACCCCGCCCTGATGGATCTTTCCGTAATCCTGCGCCTGCTGGGCGTCGTCGGGCTGGTACTCGCGAACGCGTTCTTCGTGGCGGCCGAGTTCGCGCTCGTCGGTGCCCGCAGAACGCGCATCCAGGAACTTGCCGAGGGAGGCGACCGCCTTGCGCGCAGCGTCGAAAGGACGCTGGAGAACCTCGATCGAGCCATCTCGGGCACACAGCTCGGCATCACGTTGGCCTCGCTCGGACTCGGGTGGATCGGGGAGCCCGCCGTGGCACGCTCGCTCGAACGCCTCATGACCGCCATGTCGGTCCAGCTGTCACCCGTGGCGCTCCACTCGGTAGCCATCGTGATCGCGTTCGGGTTTATCACCTACCTCCATATCGTGCTGGGGGAGCTGGCGCCCAAATCGGTCGCCCTGCTGCGGCCCGAAGCGGTCAGTCGCCTCGTCGCTCCCCCGTTGAACGCGTTCAACCGGCTCGTGGCACCCGGCATCTGGGTGCTGAACGGCTCGTCCAACCTGTTCTTGCGCATGATCGGGCTTCGCGAACCGACCGCCGCGGAACGCGTCCACTCCCCCGAAGAGATCGAGATGCTCGTGCACCAGAGCCTGCGCCAGGGAGTCGTGGAAGAAGATGAGCAGGCGATGATCCAGGGCGTCTTCGAGCTTACGCACACCGTAGCGCGCGAAGTCATGACCCCCCGACCCGATATCGTGGGTGTCTCCGCGGAAGCGACGATCGAAGATCTCCTGAAGACGGCGGCCGACTCCGGCTTCTCCCGCCTGCCTGTCTACGAGGGGTCGATCGACGACATCGTAGGTGTCGTGGTGGTGAAGGATCTGCTCCCCTGGATCGTGGACCGCTCGCGAGAATCACCGAGCGCGCGAGAATTGATGCGCGAAGCGCTCTTCGTGCCGGACACGAAGGCGGTGGACGACCTACTGGCCGAGCTCAGGTCACAGAAGCTGCACATGGCGACCGTCGTTGATGAGTTCGGCGGTACGGACGGCATCGTCACGCTCGAGGATCTCGTGGAAGAGATTGTCGGCGAGATCTACGACGAGCACGATGTGGCACAGGCGGATGTCGCTGTGGAGCCGGACGGCCGCATCGTGATCGACGGCGGCTATTCCTTCTCCGACCTGCTGGCCAAGTTCGATCTGCCCGCTGCGGAGGACGAGTACGACACGGTCGCGGGATACGTGATCGGTGTGTTGGGCCGTATCCCCGAGGTCGGGGAGAGCGTGCCCATCGGAGAGGCCGAGTTGGAGGTGCTGGAGCTGAACGAGCGCCGTATTACACGTCTGGAGTTGAAGGGGGTCACGGAAACATCTTCGACCGGTGCCGCGGAGGAGGGGCGATGACTTCGGAGTTCTGGAGCGGCGATCAGTTCGACGCAGAGGCGCAGCGCTTCTACGAAGCCGGCGACTACGATGCGGCCTTGGAGGTGCTCAGACGCGCGTTGGATCTTCACCCCAGCTCGGTCGAGCTGCTCGTATCGCTCGGTTACACGCGGCTCGCGCGGGAGGAGTATCCGTGGGCTCGCCGGGCGTTCGAGCGTGCCCTGGCGCAGGAGCCCGACCACGAGGAGGCTCTCGCCGGTCTCGGCGAGGTGGTACTCAAGCTGGGCGAGCGCGGGCGCGCATTCCGCGCGTTCGAGAGAATTCTCGAGCTCGGCTTCGAGGAGGACCTCGAGCTCATGCTCTGCGTCGGGCGGAGTCTGCTCCGAGAGGGGTTGCTCCAGCGCGCCGAGCGCTTCTTCCGATTGGCCGTCCGCGCCGACCCGAAGAGCGCAGAGGCGGCGTTGGATCTGGCATACGTCCTCTATCGTCAGGACGATCACGAGGGTGCCCTGTATTGGGGTCGGCAGGCGGTTCACCTCGACTCCCGCTCCGACGAGGCGCGTGCCCTGTACGGCAACCTGCTGTACGAGAAGGGTGAGTTCGCGGCCGCGCTCGGACAGCTCGAGCGGATCCCGCCTGGCCGCGTCACGGATCCCGTGGTGGCCTGGCGGATCGTCGAGTTGACCCGGCGACTCCGCGACCTGCCCGGCGATGCGCCGGAGATCCAACCCTATGTGTTGATTCTGGACGAGTTGACCGCGGAGCCGAGTCCGGAGGACCGACTGCTCGCCGAGATCGAGGCCGGGCACTCCGGGCTCCTGCCGATCCAGGGAACCGATCGCAAAGACCAGCTCGATCTGTTCGGCAGACCCCCGATCCCGAAGTCGGAGGGCGCACACCGCGTGCGGAGCGCAGACGGGGCGGTGTTCGAGGGAGATTGGGCGGGGATCGTGCGAGCAATGCGAGACCGGTGCCCGGACCCATCGATGTCGGTCGAGGATTACATGCGTAGTGAGGCGCGGCGGCTCCTGGACCTGACCGGCGTCCGCGTCCCGTTTGACGACCCCCGGGGGTTTATCGAGGAATCGGCGCGCCTCGGCGCGCTCGAGATAGAGTGCTGATGCAAATAGCCGGACCCGAGGCGCTCGGCCCGCTGCTCGCGTCTCGACTCGGGGCGGAGTGGGACACCGGAAGGTCGATCACCGTGGCCGACCTGCTGGAGAGACTCCTCCCGTACCACCACGTGCGAAGCGCGTTGGGTCTGACCATGAAGGGGGAGTACGATCTGGCGATCCTCCATCTCCTGCTAAGCGGCGAGCATCTTCGGGTGGATGCCGAACTGGCGCAGGCTGTCGAGCGCGAACTGGCCGCGCCGGAACCCGGCCTGGACATCCTTTCCGGCCTCGGAGAAGCCGAGGTCGAGGTGCGCCCCGAAGCGTGGGCGCAATGGTCCATCAGGGTCACTGGCGATCTCGGGCCGGGGGTCGCGTCTCGCGTCGAGTCGCACGCGGCGGACACTCGATCGGAACGCGGCCTCGACGGTGCTCCAATCGATCGGGAGCGGGATCAACGCGGGGTCACGGGGGAATACACTACGCACGAATCGCGTCGGCCGGCCGACCGGGCTCGGGGGGAAGGCGATCGCTCGGTGATGTCATCCGAGCGCTGTCGGCACTGCCAACGCGTACTCCCGGAGCGCGGCGATCTTCAGTTCTGCCCTTACTGTGGTGTGGGACAGGCGGATCCCACGTGCGCGAAGTGTGATGAACAGCTTGAAAGGG
Source organism: Gemmatimonadota bacterium (assembly GCA_039589195.1). Taxonomy (GTDB): domain Bacteria; phylum Gemmatimonadota; class Gemmatimonadetes; order Palauibacterales; family Palauibacteraceae; genus JBDHAC01. The sequence goes on from JBDHHV010000060.1 coordinate 9,320, forward strand.
GGTGGGCGTACTGCCCCCGGTGTGGAAAGGCAACGGGAACATGAAAGCATTTGGCCGAATGGCCCGCGCCCTCATCCTGGGCGCACCGTCACTGATTCTGGTGGTGGCCTCGATCCGTGCCCAAGCACCGCCACAGGAATTCCCCGAGGGGGTGACGGCGGACTTGATCGCGCGTGGGGATTCGCTCTTTCACGGTGGTGGTCTGTGCTACGCGTGCCATGGATCCGGGGGTGCCGGCATCCCTGGCCTCGGGGCCGACCTGACCGACAATGAATGGCAGAACACGGACGGATCCTACCCAGGGCTGATTCAACGGATCACCGAGGGTGTGGCAGCCGGCGACTCAGGCTCCGGCGTTCCGATGCCCGCCAAGGGGGGCTCGCAGATCACCGACGATCAGGTCGAGGCGATCGCGGCGTACGTCTGGTCGCTCCGACTCCCCTAACAGGCTGCCGGAGTTCTTCAGCCCGCTGAGCGCTTGCCTCCGCTACGCGTAGCGATCATCGGGGGCGACGGAGTCGGCCCCGAAGTCGTGGCAGAGGCTCGGCGCGTGCTGGAAGCGGCGATCGAAGCCGGTCTGGCGTCGATCGAGTTCGAGGAGTTTCCGCACGGCGCTGACCACTACCTGAGTACGGGAGAGACGCTCTCCCGGGAGACGTTCCAGCGTCTCAGGGATCAGTTCGACGCGATCCTGTTCGGGGCGGTGGGCGACCCGCGCGTACCCGACGGTCGCCACGCGCGCGATCTGCTGTTGGGCTTGCGGTTCAGACTCGACCTGTTCTTGAATCGACGGCCGCTGCGTCTGAGGGTCCCGGAGCTCTCTCCCCTCAAGATCGCCGCCGATCAAACGATCGACATGGTGATCTTCCGCGAGAACACCGAAGGCATGTACGGAGGCCACGGTCGCATTGAAGGAGAGGGAACTCCCGACGAGGTCGCGGTCAGCGAGGCGATCGCGAGCCGCCGCGCGGTGGAGCGCATCGTTCACGCCGCGTTCGAGCATGCGCGCGTCTCCGGTAGATGTCTTGTCACGCTGGCGGACAAGGCCAATGCCGTGCCCCACGTATACGGGTTCTGGCGGCGCACGTTCACCGAGGTCGCGGCCGAGTATCCCGACGTACGCTCCGAGACCCGCTACGTGGATGCACTCGCGATGGGGATGGTCCGTGCGCCCCAGACATTCGGTGTCATCGTCACGGAGAACCTGCTGGGTGACATCCTCTCCGACCTGGGAGCGGGGCTGATCGGCGGGCCGGGGCTCGCTCCATCCGCGAACGTGCACCCGGGGCGTCACGGCCTTTACGAGCCTGTGCATGGGAGTGCGCCCGATATCGCCGGAACGGGGAGCGCGAACCCGATGGCGGCCATCCTGAGCGCCGCCATGATGCTGCGGGACGCTCACCAGGAGGAAGCGGCGGCGCGCATCGAGGACGCGGTCGACCTGGCGCTGGCGGAGTCGGTTCGGACGCCGGACGTGGGTGGAAACGCCTCGACGGAAGAAGTGGGACGCTGGCTCGCGGATCGGGTGAGAAGCAAGCGCCCCGGCCTAACAGCCTGCTAGGGCGAAACTCGACCTGTCTCGCTACTTTTGACCGTCTGCGACGTTCGTCTGCACGGTACCTTCTAGATACAGGAGATTCGGATGAGCCCCTCGCGAAACGGAACCGACATCGTCTTCCTGTCTGCGGTCCGCACGCCCATGGGAACCTTCGGAGGGAGCCTCAAGCACCACTCCGCCACCCGACTCGGGGTCCTGGCGTCCCAGGCGGCGATCGAGCGCTCGGGCGTGGCGCCCGACGAGTTCGGCCAGGTCGTGTTCGGCAACGTCATGCAGACCTCGGCGGACGCGATCTACCTGGCCCGCCACGTCGGCCTGCATGCCGGGCTGCCGATCGAAGTGCCGGCGGTGACCGTCAACCGGCTTTGCGGATCGGGCTTTCAAGCCGTGATCGACGGCGCTCAGGAGATCATCCTCGACGAGTGCTCCGTGTGTCTGGTAGGCGGCACCGAATCGATGAGCCAGGCTCCCCACATCGTGCGGGGAGCGCGATGGGGATTGCGGCTCGGCCCAGCTCCTCCGTTCGAGGACTCGCTGTGGGAAGCGCTGACGGACCCGTACAGCGGGTTCTCGATGGCAGAGACGGCGGAGAACCTGGCCGAGGAGTACGGCGTCTCTCGAACCGATGTCGACGAGGTCGCCCTCCGCAGCCAGCAACTGGCCAAGGCCGCGTGGGATGAGGGCCGCTACGCGGACGAAGTCGTACCCGTGATGGTCGGCCGCAAGGGGAAGGAGAAGCCGTTCGAGCGTGACGAGCACCTCCGTCCCGATACGACGATGGAGGGTCTCGGGACCCTGCGGCCGTACTTCAAGAAAGACGGGCTCGTGACGGCAGGCAACGCCAGCGGGATCGGCGACGGCGCGGCCGCCCTCGTGATCGCGGATCGTTCGTACGCGGAGGCGAACGGACTCGCACCCATCGGCCGCCTGGTTTCCTGGGCGGTCGCCGGCGTGGAGCCCCGGATCATGGGGATCGGACCGGCGCCCGCGTCCCGCCGCGCGCTCGAGAAGGCCGGCATGACGCTATCGGACATCGATCTGATCGAGGTCAACGAAGCCTTCGCCCCACAGTACGTGGCGGTGGAGCGCGAGCTCGAGCTGGACCGCGACATCGTCAACGTAGACGGTGGTGCGATCGCGCTCACGCACCCGCTCGGAATGACCGGCGCCCGCATCACGACGCATCTGCTCCACGAGCTGCGCCGGCGCGGAGGGGGCCTGGCTCTGGGCACCGCGTGCATCGGAGGCGGGCAGGGGGCGGCGGTCATCGTCGAAGTCGACGCATAATATCGGTTGAAGCGCGACCCGCGGGGGTCGCGCTTCGACCTGCTGACGATAGGGAGGCGACCCATGGAAATCCTCGCCCTTGTGGCGGCCGCCGGCGTGGCCGCCCTCGCCACGAGCCTCAGGATCCTCAGGGAGTACGACCGGGCCGTGGTCTTTCGGCTCGGGCGGGTGCGTCCCGTTCGGGGGCCTGGCCTGGTCTTCCTCGTCCCGTTCGGGATCGAGCGGATGGAGCGCGTGAGCCTTCGGATCATCGCGATGGATATCCCTCCGCAGGACGTGATCACGCGTGACAACGTCTCGGTAAAGGTGAACGCCGTCTTGTACTTTCGAGTCGCAGAGCCGATGAAGGCCATCCTCGAGATCGAGGATTTCCTGTTCGCAACGTCCCAGCTCGCGCAGACGACCCTACGCTCGGTGATCGGGCAGGCGGAGCTGGACGAGCTCCTCGCCGAGCGCGAGAAGTTCAACCAGATCCTGCGCGACATCATCGACGAAGGGACGGACGCGTGGGGGATCGATGTGACGGGCGTCGAGGTGAAGGATGTGGATCTGCCCCAGGAGATGAAGCGGGCGATCGCCCGTCAGGCCGAGGCCGAGCGCGAGCGCAGGGCAAAGGTGATCAACGCCGAAGGCGAGCTGCAGGCAGCGCACAACCTCCGCAAGGCGGCCAAGCTGCTGAGCGAACAGCCGGCGTCGCTCCAACTCCGCTTCCTGCAGACGGCGTCGGAGATCGCGGCCGAGAACAACTCCACGACCCTCTTCCCGCTGCCACTGGACTTCGGCCCGTTTACGCGCTTGATGGGTGGTGGGGGTGTCGCAGCCCAAGCCGAGGTCGATGAAGGGGCCGAGCCCGAGCCCGAGTTCCTGCCGGGATCGGACACGGCCGGGTCGCTCGGCTCCGGGTTGGATGAGGCGGCGCGCAAGCGATTGGCGCGCGCCACCGAACGGGATGAGGGACAGGTGGCCGACGTGCCGGTCGCTTCTCGCAGGCCGGCACGCGAATCGGATGCCGGAGAAGGCTAAGGACCCGCACGAGCAGGGGGATCTGCCGGCTCCCGCCTCCAAGGAGGGGGGGCTCCCGGCGCCTGCGCACAGGGGGGGCATGCCGGTTACACGCGCGCAGTTGGAGCGGGTCATCCGGCGCGCCTCCGATCTGCAGTTTCGGGATTCGAGCGAGGCAGGCAGTGCGCTCGACGCGGCCGAGGTGGTGCGAATCGGAGGTGAAGTCGGTCTCGAGTCCCGCTACGTGCAGCAGGCGCTCGCCGAGGTGCAGGCGGAGGCTCTCGTGCCCGCCATGCCGACCGACAGCGGTTTGGCCCAGAGGCTGTTCGGATCAGGCCTGGTGCGAGCGAGCCGCGTGGTCCAGGGGGACCGAAGCGAGGTCGAGGGCAAGCTCGAGGAGCACCTGAGAGAACGCGAGCTGATGAAGCGGGTGCGATCGCGCTCCGGGCTTTCGTTGTGGGAGCCCGCGGGCGGGCTCGTGAGCTCGATGCGGCGCGCGATGGATGTCGCCGGACACGGATACGAGCTCGCCAAGGCCCGGAACGTCCAGGTCGCGATCGAGCAGCTCGAACCGGGGTGGTCGCTGGTGACCCTGACCGCCGATGTTCGGAATGCCCGCAATCAGGCGGCGGGAGGCTTCTACGGTGCGTTCATGAGCTCATCCATAGGGATCTCCGTGGCGATTCTCGCCACGGCGGGACTCGCGGTGCTCCCGATCATCGGTGCCGTCGCCGTCGGCGCGGCGGGCTTCGGCGGGGCCACCTGGGCAACCGGGGTGAGTGTGCGCCGCCGCCATGCCCGCATGGAGCTCACGCTTCAGGGGTTGTTGGATCGGCTGGAGGTGGGCGAGTCGCTGGCCGGCGCGGAGGGAGCCTGGAAGGTGCCTTTTCTGCGCTGACGCCAGGGTTTAGGGTGGTGCAGCAGCGCAGGGCCGAGTCCCCTTCGGCTCGGCTGAATAGAAAGGAAGGAGAGCGACATTGAGTGAAATACAGCGTGTGGGAGTGGTCGGGTGCGGTTTGATGGGGAACGGGATCGCGCAGATCTCGGCGGGTGCGGGTTACGAGACAATCGTCCGCGAGGTAAGCCAGGAACTTCTTGATCGGGGGGTGTCCTCCATCGAAAAGAACCTGGACCGAGCCGTTCGGAAGGAGAAGCTGACCGAGGCGGATCGGGGCGCCACGCTGGGGCGCCTGACTCCGACGCTCGATACGAGCGATATGGCCGAGTGCGATCTGATCGTCGAGGCCATCGTGGAGAGCCTGGAGGAGAAAAACGCGCTGTTCGGCGAGTTGGACTCCCTCTGCAAGGCGACGGCCATCTTCTCGTCGAACACTTCGAGCCTCTCGATCACCGAGCTGGCTGCGGGCACGGAGCGTCCCGACCGCTTTGTAGGGCTACACTTCTTCAACCCGGTGCCCATCATGCCGCTCGTCGAAGTCGTGCGCTGCGGCAGCACCTCGGAGCAGACCTTCAACGCGGCGTTCGCGTTCGCGAAGTCGGTCGGGAAGAGCCCCATCGCTTGCCGGGACAACACCGGATTCGTGGTGAACCGTCTCCTGGTGCCGTACCTGCTGGATGCGATCCGGGCGTACGAGGAAGGGGCAGGTTCGATCCCGGATATCGATGCGGGCATGAGACTCGGGTGTGGGTACCCGATGGGGCCGTTCACGCTGGGCGACTTCGTGGGCCTGGATACCCTTTTCCGCATCGCCGAGATCATGTACGAGGAGTACAAGGACCCGCGCTTCGCGCCTCCGTCGTTGCTTCGGCGTATGTACGTCGCGGGGTACCACGGACGAAAGACCGGCCGGGGGTTCTACGACTACAGCGATGACGAGCAGGCCGTGAGCGATTTCGTCGTCTAGAAGGCTGTTGAAAAGCCCTGCTAGGCTGCGTCACGAGCGCGTGGAGCGCTCCAGCGATCTGTAAAGAACCTGTCTCTTCAGGCCGTCGGCCCGGCTCGCATGCGAGCCGGGCCGACGGCCTGAATTTCCTTGCGTGACAAGGGTTTCGGGGATATTTTAGTTCTCCTGATGGCGACCCTCGAGGCACGTACGGCCGGCGCCGCACCGAACGATCCGGCGCCCCATCTCGGCCGGCTTTCATTGCGCAACTTCAGGAACTTCAAGGAGCTCGCGTGCGAGTTCCCCGAGCCGGGAGTGGCGATCATCGGGCCGAACGGTTCCGGCAAGACGAACCTGCTCGAAGCGATCCACTTCCTCGAGGTATTCAGGTCCTTCCGGGGTGGACCGGACTCGCGCCTCGTGCGCTTCGGAGAGCAGGTGTTTCGCATCGAGGCCGGCCTGCGAGGTGGTGAACGAAGCGACATCGCGGCGGCGTACGATCGCGGCCTCAAGCGAAAGAAGATCGAGGTCGATGGTCGGGAAGTGGAACGCGTTTCCGAGGGGATCGGTGGCCTGGGGGTGTCGGTCTTCCGGCTCGAGGACGCCGAGATCGTGCGCGGGTCGCCCGGCGAGCGACGTCGCTATCTGGACATCGTTCTCTCGTTGACGGAGCCCGGATACCTCGCGGCCTTGCAGCGTTACCGGGCAAATCTGGTGCAGCGGAACGAAGCGCTGCGCGCGGGTGGCAGCGCGCCGGAGGTCGGCGCGTGGACGGGCGGACTCGTCGAGGCCGGCGCGCGCATGCTGGCGATTCGGTCGCGCTGGGTCGCCACCGGAGCGTCAGAGTTCCGCAGGTATTACGAAGCGATTTCGGGAGGCGTGCCGGGTGAATTGTCGTACAGGAGCTCGGCGGAAGGCGCGAGGGGGCGAGCCTCCGGATCGGAGATCCCGCTTCGGGCTACCGATCGCCCCACGGAGCCGGACGAGTGGGCGACCTGTTTGCGCGAGGCCCTCGAGGCGACCGCCGAGCGCGAGCGTCGCCGCGGGATGACGGTCGTGGGGCCGCACCGGGACGATTTGCGGTTCGCGGAGTCGCGCTCGGGTGGCGAGTCGCGTGATCTGCGCCGGTACGGGTCGAGCGGCCAGCAACGAACGGCGGCGCTGGCGCTGCGGCTGGTAGAGGCGGATCGGCTACGCGAGCGGTTGGGCCGTGAGCCGATCTACTTGCTGGATGACGTGTTTGCGGAGCTCGATGATGCGCGCTCCCGTCAGCTACTCGAGTTGCTGGAGGACGGGCGCTCCGGGCAGGTCATCTTGACTGCCCCGAAAGCGGGCGATCTGGAGTTACGCGGCGGCCGGCTCGAGCGCTGGCGTCTTCGGAACGGTCGGATCCTGGCGTGACTACCGTGGCGGAAGGCGACTACGCGGGCAGACGCGGGCGGCGAGTTGGAGCGGCCAGGAAGTCGAGCCGCCCGGAACGTGTAGGCACGGTCGTCGACGCCCTGCTGGACCGGATCGGTATTCGAGGCCGGGTAGAGAGGGCGGCGACCGCTGCATCCTGGGCGGACAGCGTGGGGCCGCACATCGCGCGGGTCACCAGAGCCACGCGGGTGCGGGGGCGCACCCTGTTCGTCGAGGTCGAGAACGCGAGCTGGTTGACAGAGCTGAACATGATGAGGCGGTCGCTGCTGGAAGGCCTCAACGAGAACCGGGAGAGCGGCAAGATCGACAAGATCGTGTTCGTGCAGGCCGATGGTGCCGGCCCGAGAAGCACGGAGGCGGCAGGACGCCGTCGTACGCGGAGAACAGAAGGTAACGAGCGGGGGAGGGGCTGATGGCAGTAGAGACGGCGGCCAAGAAGAAATCGCCGAAGACGCAAGACCAGACCGCGAAGAAGAAAGCGGCGGCCCCGAAGGGTGGCGAGTACACCTCCAGACAGATCCAGGTGCTCAAGGGCCTGGAGGCGGTCCGGCTGCGCCCCAGCATGTACATCGGGTCGACCGCTGCGCGCGGTCTTCATCACCTGGTGTACGAAGTCGTCGACAACTCGATCGATGAGGCGATGGCCGGTTACTGCTCCAGCATCGAAGTCTGCATCCGGGCGGATGATTCGATCCTCGTGAGCGACGATGGCCGCGGCATTCCCGTGGATCCCCACCCGACGGAGAAGATCCCGGGTGTGGAGGTCGCGCTCACGACGCTCCACGCAGGGGGCAAGTTCGACAAGACGAGCTACAAAGTAAGCGGTGGGCTGCACGGGGTCGGCGTCTCGGTCGTCAACGCGCTGGCCGCGTGGCTCGAAGTCGAAGTCATGCGAGACGGTCATGTCTGGACGCAACGCTTCGAGCAGGGTCTCAAGAAGTCCGACCTCGAGAAGGGGAAGAAGACGAAGGAGACCGGAACCAGGATCGTCTTCAAGCCCGACCCCGAGATCTTCACCGAAGTGCAATACAACTTCGGCACGCTGGCCAATCGTCTGCGCGAGCTCGCGTACCTGAACCGCGGTATCCGGATCGTCCTGCGCGATGAGCGGGAGGAAGAGAGCCGCGAGGACGAGATTCGCGAGGAGGAGTTCCTCTTCGAGGGCGGTATCGTGCAGTTCGTGGAGTACCTCCGCGGCAAGAAGACGCCGCTGCACGAAGAGATCGTGTACGTCGCGGGCACTCAGGAAGACACGGAGATCGAGCTCGCGCTCCAATACTCGGACGGCTACAACCAGGACACGTTCACATTCGTCAACAACATCAACACCCATGAGGGCGGCACCCACCTGAGCGGCTTCAAGGCCGCGCTCACCCGCACCATCAACGTCTATGCGCAGAAGAACGGCATCCTGAAGAAGACGGACTCGAGCCTCTCGGGCGACGACGTGCGCGAGGGCCTGACCGCGATACTCTCGGTCAAGGTGATGGAGCCGCAGTTCGAGGGTCAGACAAAGACAAAGCTGGGAAACAGCGAGGTGCGGGGGATCGTCGAGAGCCTGGTGAACGACAAGCTCGGCACCTGGCTCGAGGAGAACCCACAGGACTCGAAACGGATCATCGAGAAGGCGATCCAGGCATCGCGCGCTCGCGAAGCGGCCCGGAAAGCTCGTGACCTGACGCGAAAGCGCTCTGCGCTCGAGACCGGGATCCTGCCCGGCAAGCTGGCGGATTGCTCGGTCAACGATGCGTCGATCTCCGAGTTGTACCTCGTCGAGGGTGACAGCGCAGGAGGCACCGCGAAGATGGGCCGGGACCGCGCGTACCAGGCCATCCTCCCGTTGCGGGGCAAGATCCTCAACGTGGAGAAAGCCCGGATCGACAGGATCCTCTCGAACGAGGAGATCCGCGCGATCATCACGGCGATCGGGACCGGGATCGGGGACGAGTTCG
>JBDHHV010000061.1:0-19733 GCA_039589195.1 Gemmatimonadota bacterium
ATCGGCGCCGCCATCGTGGTCGGCGGTGTAGCCTTCGCCTTCGTTCAGCTGGCCCATTTCCGCCGCCAACGGCACGAAATGGCGGCGCTCGAGCTGGCGCGCTCGTTCGAGACTCCGGAGTTCGCACACGCGCTCCGCCTCGTTCTCTCGCTACCCGACGGGTTGACCGCCACAGAGCTCAGGAAGATGGGCTCGCAGTACGAAGACGCGGCCATGCTGGTGAGCCTCACGTTCGAATCAGTCGCTATCATGGTCCACCGACGCATCACGTCGCTGGACATGGTGTGGGAGCTCATGGGTGGGGTGGTCTTGATCACGTGGAAGAAGCTGGGCACCTGGGCGGCCGACATCAGAAAGGAGCAGGGACGCGAGAAGTTCGATGAATGGATCCAGTGGTTGTGCGATCAGATGAAGCGTTATCCGGAGACCCGCTTGGAGCCCGCCTACGTGGAGCACAGAGACTGGAAGCCTCGAAGGGTCTCGACGTGGCGGCCCGGGTGATGAGTCCGCAGGACGCTTCACCTCTCGCCTGTCAGAGGGAGCGGTTCTCGCTTCCCGAGGGCTGTCACTACCTGAACTGCGCCTACATGTCGCCGCTGTCGAAGCGAGTTCAGGAAGCGGGCTTCGCGGGTGTTCGAAGGAAGGCGGTTCCGGCCGAGATCCGCGCGGATGATTTCTTCACCGGCTGCGAGGAGGTTCGGCGGCTGTTCGCCCGCCTCGTGAACGCGCCGGACCCGGCTCGCGTCGCGATCATCCCGGCCGTGTCGTACGGGTTGGCCACCGTGGCCAGGAATACTCCCGTGGCACGTGGCCAGAACATCGTGACGGTGCACCGCCAGTTCCCCTCGAACGTCCACGTCTGGCGACACCTGTGTGCCTCGACGGACTCGACCTTCCGGATCGTCAGCCCGCCGACCGGCGGTCGCGATCACGGACCGTCCTGGAACGAGGCGATCCTGGAGGCGATCGATGGCGATACGGCCGTGGTGGCGCTCGGCCCCCTGCATTGGACCGACGGAACCCGCTTCGACCTGGCCCGGATCGGCGATCGGGCTCGAGACGTGGGAGCCGCGTTCATCGTCGATGGCACGCAGGCCGTGGGCGCCGAGCCATTCGATGTTCAGGAGGTTCAACCCGATGCGCTGATTTGCGCCGCGTACAAATGGCTGACCGGCCCTTACTCCATCGGCGCCGCCTATCTCGGCCCTCGTTACGACGACGGAGTGCCTCTCGAGGAAACCTGGCAGGGCAAGGAGGGAAGCCACGATTTCGCGGGGCTGGTGGAGCAGGGAACCGCATATCGTCAGGGTGCGGCCCGATACGATGTCGGTGAGACGGCCAACTTCGTGCTCGTTCCGATGTTGATCGCCGCGCTCGAGCAATTGCTCGAGTGGGGAGTCGCGAACATTCAGGGGTACATACGGGGCCTCACGCGAGGGTTGCTCCACGGCGACCGGCTCGAGGAGCTGGGTCTGGGCGTGGCGCGACCGCACGGCGAGCACCTGTTCGGCCTGCGCCTCCCCGAGGACATAGAGGTAGGCCAGGTACAGGCCCGGCTCCGTGAACGAGACGTGTTCGTTTCGGTGCGAGGCCCCGTCATTCGCGTCTCGCCTCACATTTACAATGACGCGGCCGATATGGAAGCCCTGGTGGACGCGTTGAGCAATGCGCGCTGAACGAAGCCTACGTACGGTGGCCCCGAGGTAAACCGGCCACCGCTGGCGGTGGAATGAGCCAAATCCCAGTCGTCGAGCATTATCGTGCGCGGCCAACCCCCGCGCAGGTGGCGAAGGCCGAGCGACTCGCCGGCAAGCTCGTGGCCGAGCGGCCCACCCTCGAGCTGCCCGATCGTTTCCGTCCGCTGGTGCCACACCACCTGGAAGATGCCCCGACCCTGCACCTGGACGATTTGAGCACGATTCCACTCATGGATCGGTACTACGACATCAGCTTCGTGGAGGACCGGGCTCGTCTGCGTGCCGGCGAAGGGGACTTCGTAGCCAGCTGCGCCGAGCCCGTGCCCGAGTTCGAGCCATACTGTCGGGATCGTTTGGGTCTGGGTTCCGTGACCTGGGTACGGCCGCGGTCCCGCGGCCGCAAGCTGCGCGTAGCCGACGCCTGCTGGACCGACGCCCTGGTTCGCCGTCGGCTCCAGGACGCGATCCAGGGGGATCGTCTCTATTACATACACCCCCACATCGGGAGCTTTCTCGTGTGGGCCGTCGCACTGCTATTCGCCGAAGCGGGTGGCAGGCCCCTCAAGGTCATCGCACCCCCGCCGGGTCTCACCAGCGCCGCCAATCACAAGCTCTGGTTCGCCGATGTGGTTCGAAGACTGTTCGGACGATCGGCCATCCCACGGACCGAGCGGGCGTCGGATTTCGCGACGCTCGCGGTGGCGGCCCGCCGTCTCTCCGAAGACTCCGAACGGATCGTCGTGAAGATCCCTGACTCGGCGGGCGGATCTGGGAATCAGGTCGTGCGCGCGGCCGACTTGCGGGGTCTCCCGTTGGGTCAGGTCCGGCGCCGCCTGAAGCGAATGATGCAGGAGCTGGGTTGGTGGAAAGGTGAGCCCGTCCTCGTGTCTGCCTGGGAGAGCCACGTCCTCTCCTCGCCCTCCGCCCAGCTATGGATCCCCCCGGTCAGCGACGGTGAGCCTGTGGTGGAAGGCTTGTACGAGCAACTCCTCGAGGGTCGTCAGGGCCATTTCGTCGGGAGCAGGCCCGCCCATCTCCCGCCGTCGTTGGCCCAGGAGATCACGGATCAGAGCTGGTTGCTTGGCAGGCTGTTCCAGATGCTGGGATACATCGGTCGCTGCTCCTTCGACATGTTACTGATCGGGCGGAGCATGGAATCCTGCCGAATAGCGTTCGTCGAGTGTAACGGCCGCTGGGGCGGTACTTCGGGTCCGATGACTCTGATGAACCGGCTGTTCTCTCGTTGGAGCGCACAGCCTTACGCCTCGAAGGCGTGCTTCGTGCCCGGGGTGACGCGGTTCGACTATGCAGCTGTCCTCGAGCACTTCAGCGACGAGCTGTATGACGCTCGTACGGGTGAGGGCCGATTGATCTTCTTCAACCCGGGTGGGCTCAAGACCCCGCACGGCGTCGACCTCATCGCGCTGGGAGAGAACTGGAGCCACGCCAGCGAGGTCGTCGAACGGGAGTTCATGGTGAGGCTGCGAGGCATGGTGGGGGCGTCGGGTGAGGCACGCTCGACCCTGTCGCCGGACCGCTCGCGCCCGGTGCGCACCACAGCGCTGTCCGAGCCGTAGCGGCCCGCCCCAGGTCCGTCGCCTCAGGCCGGTCGCCCCAGGTCCGTCGCCTCAAGCGGCTACGATCGTCGCCCGAATCTGACCGTCGACCGCGAGGATGCTGGCTTCCGGCACCCCCTGCCAGTCTTCCTGCGTGATCGGCTCGGACGCCACGGCGACCGCCTCGTACTCTGCATCCGAGTCCTGGTGTACATGTGGGATGCCGCAAATCTCACAATCCCGGATGCCATGGCGGGCGACCCAGTACAGCGAATGGCGCCAGCGCGTCGCGAGCAGCATGCTCCCGTCCGTCAGAATGATGTTCAGCCGCGTCGGCTTCGTCTCGCCGGCGGCCTCCGATCGTTCGCTGAGCTCCGAGACGCCGGCGCTCAACACATCCGACACGGCAGCCGGCTCGGCGGGCTCGATCTCGCCGATTCCGGCCTCCCGCATGCGGCTGAGGAGCCAATAGAACACCACCTCGGAGTCGGTCGCCCCACGCCGACCAGCGAGCAGATCCGGGGCGGTTTCCGCGTCGAGCTCGGGGCCCAAGCTGTCGATCGCCCGCAACGTGCCGTTGTGCGCGAACACCCAGCGTCCGTACACGAAGGGTTGTGTGTTCTCGAGGGCCAGCGGCCCGACGGTGGCTTGCCGGACGTGCGCAACGACGGTTCGGGCGTAGCTGCGCTCCGCGGTCATTCCGAAGTGGAGATCCTCGAACGCCGCCCTGGCCCGTCTCTGGACGTGCGGTACGCCGTCTTGGTACGAGGCGATGCCCCACCCGTCAGGATGCGGGAGACCCCTCTCGTCCGACGCGCTCTGGCTCAGAAGGGCGTTCTGAGCGTAAACCAGGCTGCACTCGACCTTCGTCGGCTGGCTGGCGTGGAAGCCGTACAGGCGGCACATGTAGAGTTGTAGGTCGCTCTCGAGTCAGCAGTTCTTCAACGATCTGCTACGCGTCGTCGGATCGGCCCGGCCGCTCGCTCCAACGCGGATTGCGAGTACGGATCTCCTGCCATCGCTCCATGACTCGCTCCTCCTCAGCCGGATCCAGATCTCCGATGTGACTGAGCAGGGTACCGCAGCTGATGGCGTGGTCCAGCGCGATCTCGACCTGGCCGAGGAGACGCTTTCTGCCTTCGTCATCGAGCTCGGAGATGCCGCCTGACAGGAGCGTCCTGACCGCGAGCTGACCTTCATCGTGCTCGTCGTACAACCGGCTCACGAACTCGTTTCCGAGCCGGGTCGCGAGCTCCGGATAGAAGATCTCCTCCTCGAACTCCATGTGCGCCCCGACCAGACGGTCCATGACCTCCGCCCGATGGGCGGCAGTCTCCAGATCGTTCTTCTTCAGGGCCTGGTGGATCTCGTACAGCCCCCGCGTCAGGTGCTGGTGCTCATCGAGAAACATCTGAGCAAGCTTCGAACTCATCGTCTTCACACCGTGTCTCGTTGGTCGTCGGTCGCGAATCTTCGCGTCGAAACAGCGACCTGATCGACCCCTACCCACTCATAACCCATATTCTACCCCAAAAGCGCGGTGTTGGAACCATGGGGGGTGGGGACTCGTATTCTCAATCGGGAACGGTCCGCCGCGTCCCGCGACAACGGGGGGACAGAGAACAGATGACCTCACACCGCAATCTGCGGGCGGCATTGCTCGTCGCGTTGGCGGGATTCCTGTGCATCACGTGGTTCGGCCGGCCGGGGACTCAGCGGACACTCCGACTGGATACCGTCCGCACGTGGACCTCCGATTTTCGAGTCCTGTCTCCCGCTCGCCAGGCGGAGGCGCTGGCGGCGGTCGTCCGGATACAGGAACGGCATAACGACAGGTTCTTCCGACTCCCCGAGGTGCTCGCGACCGGAGTCGGGCTGACAGAGCGTGGCCGACTCGCGCTACACGTCTACGTCAGTGCCGGGGCATCCCGACTGGCGGCGAGTCTGATCGGCGCGCAACTGGAAGGGTTCCCCGTGGTCGTGCGCGAGGCCGGACCGTTCGTCGCGCTCCAGGATCTCCCCGCCGTGGCGCCCGCCCGCGAATCGGACCGCCCCACGGACGAGGCGGATGTGAATCGCATGGGGTGGTTCGAGCGTCCGGTCCCGATCGGGATCTCGACCGGTCACCCGAGAGTCACCGCCGGGACGATCGGAGCCCTGGTAACCGATGGCGCGTTGCAGTACGCCCTCAGCAACCAGCATATCTACGCGGCCGAGAACCGCGTCGCCATCGGCGACAACCTGCTCCAGCCGGGTACCGCGGACGGCGGGTCCAACCCGTCCGACGCTATCGGCACGCTGGCCGCGTTCGAGCCGGTCAACTACTCGCTTCTGGCGAACAACCGCATCGATGCCGCGTTGGCCCTGACGACCCAGGTCGATCACCGTACCCCGCGAGACGGGTACGGCGCGCCGCGCGCGACCACCGCGACCGCCCGCCCCGGCATGAAGGTCAAGAAGTACGGCCGCACCACCGGGCTGACGATCGGCACGGTCGATGCGATCAATGCGACCGTGAGCGTCCGCTACAAGTCGGACATCGCGCGCTTCACGGGACAGGTCATCATCTGCTGCTCGGCGAGCGCCGGCGGGGACTCCGGATCGCTGGTGGTCCGGGACGACGTGGACGAGGACGGTGTCGAGGGCAGCGAGGATCGGAAGCCGGTTGCCCTGCTGTTCGCGGGTGACGGACGCTTGACGATCGCCAACCCGATCGACGAGGTGCTGGATGCGTTCGGCGTGCGCATCGTGGGAGACGACTCACCCTAGCATACCGCCGAGCAACGTGCGACACACCCGCGTCGATCAGCGACCTGCCCTGGCCGCTCTCGCCCGGCCACCGTACCTATCAGCCTTCTCAATGTAAGATCTTCCGCCCCGACGGCATCATGTAGGGAGCGGCAGTCGCGGGGTGTCAGGAAGTCATGCCCGGAGGTCACACGATGAGAAGCTCGGTGTCCCGTCTCGCGGTGCGTCCGGTGCTCCTCGGGATCTTCTCGACCCTGATCCTCTCGGCCTGCGCCTCGGTCGTCCCCGACATGACTCCGTTTGCCGAGCAGACGGCCCGGATGCGGTCGGGCGTCACGAACGGCTACACGGAGACGCAGACTCTCCTCTTGCACACCGATTTGGCGTCGGAGTCGGTGGCCGGTCTCGACCGGGCCTGGAGACAGACCCGCACCACGCTGAACGCCCTCGTCGGCTACTCCCAGGCACTCGCCGATCTGGCACGGACGGGGGCGCAGGGCGGAGAGGCGGCGGCCCGGATGACCGACGCGCTCACGTCCGTCACCTCGACCCTCGACGTTCCCGGCATCCCGGCCAACATCGCGAGCGCGATCGGTGCCCTGAACGACTACATCGCTCGAGTGAGAACCCGGGCCAAGCTCGAGGACATCCTCACGTCAGCACAACCGGCCGTAGACACGATCGCTTCCATCGTCGCGCAGAATCTCGCCGCGCTGGAGGGGGTGAACGAGCTCGCCGCGGGTGCCGTGCGGATCGCCTTCGAGCAGGAGAGCGAGACGGTCACCGATTATTACGAAGGTCTCCAGGAGGAGGACCGGCGGATCTTGAAGGTTCTCACGATCTTCCTGGAGCGAGCGGCTGCCCGCGACTCGAACGACGGTGCGGCGGCCGAAGCCAGACTGGACGAGTTGCTGGGAGCCGATCCGGTCCTCGAAGAACGTGTGATTCGCCTGCAGATCGCGGACCCCGACACCTGGGGGGACCATCTCGAACCGCTCCTCGAGGAGCGGCAGGGCTTCCTTCGTGATCGATCGGTGGGGCTGCAGGCGGAGGCCCGCCGATACCAACCCGCCTACGATGCCTACCAGGCCCGACGAGCGGAGATCGAGGGACTGCGCGTGAACGGCGGCGAGATTCTCCGAAAGTCGGCGGGCGCCGTTCGGGCGTGGGCTCGAGCGCACCGCAAGTTGCTCACGAGTCTCGAGCAGGAATGGTCCTTCGTCCACCTGGTCGAATTCACGACGGCAGTCCAGGAAGTCTACGACGCCTACAAGGGGGAATAGGCCCATGCCCGAGTCCAGATTCAGCGCGTTGATCACGGTCGAGGACTGGGCCGGAGAGCTGGGGACAATCCTGGGCGAGGTCGATGAGGCCGTTCAATCGGGGGAGATCCGGGAGCGGTTGGGGGCGCAGGAACTCCTGTCGGACTACATCAAGGCGTCCCCTTCCGCGGCGGAGGCCCTCGACAAGATCGCCGCCCGGGCCTCGCTGGATCTTCTGCAAGCTCAGGTCGACGACGTCATCGCGGCCATCGCAGCCAGGAACTCGGAGCTCAAGGCGGCGACCACGCTCATCCGGCAAAGCGCGGCCGAGGCGAAGAGCAGCAAGAAGGCTCTCCAGTTCGAGAAGGTGTTGGACACGCTGAAGACCGCCAGGGCGGGGATCGAGGCGTTCAAGAAGCTGGGGGATGCCGCGGCCGACGAGGACGCCGAGCTGACGGAGCGGCTCACCGCGATCGCGAAGGCCATCGCGGACTTCGAAAAGCTGGTCGCAAAGCTCTCCGGCGAAAGCGGGTCTCGTACCAGAGGCACCCGGAGCCGGTCCGCGAAGCCCGCGACCCGCAGCCCCGCCGAGAGGGCGCCCAAGAAGGCCAAGCCCAAGAAGGCCAAGCCCAAGAAGACCAAGCCCAAATCGGGCTAACGGCGTGAGCCCGGGCACCGGCCTTCGGCGCGAGATCCGACTGCCGCACGCAACGGCGATGGTCGTGGGGACGATCATCGGGGCTGCGATCTTCGTTCAGCCTTCGGAGATCACGGGCCAGGTCCCATCCGTCACCGGAATCTTCCTGGTCTGGCTTCTGAGCGGGGCCCTGACCGTGTGTGGTGCGCTCGTGTGCGCGGAGCTGGCTTCGACCTTCTCGCGCACCGGAGGCGTCTACGTGTACCTGAGCGAGGCGTTCTCACCAGCGATCGGGTTCCTGTGGGGCTGGGCGATGTTCTGGGTGATGCACTCCGGTATCATCGCCGCCATCGCGATCGTCTTCGCTCGGTACGTCGGGTTCTTCATCTCGCTCAGCGACGCAGGCACGAAGTCCGTCGCCATCGGGGCGATCCTGGCCCTGTCTGCGGTGAACTACGCCGGAGTCAAGCATGGGGCCCGCCTCCAGGCCTTGTTCACGCTCGGGAAGCTCCTGGCCATCGCGCTCATCATCGTGCTCGGGTTCGCACTCGGCGGGGGTGCGGATACCTCCTTGGCCGCCATGGGGTCCCCTCCCCCCGGCGCTTCCGGCGGCGGCGCGGCCGACGCACCGCTGACCCTGGAAGGCTTCATCGCCGCACTCGTCGCGGGCTTGTTCGCCTACGGGGGGTGGCACATGGTGACGTACAGCTCCGAAGAGACGGTTACCCCACGAAAGACGATCCCTCGCGCGCTGCTCTTCGGGACCGCGATCGTGACGCTGATCTACGTCGGCATGAATGCGGTATACCTCTACGTGCTTCCCCTCGAGACCGTCGCGGCGTCCACACGGGTCGCCGCAGATCTCGCCGATGCCGTACTCGGGTTCGGGGGAGGCGCCGTAATGTCCGGGCTGGTGATCTTCTCCACCTTCGGGGCTTTGAGCGGAATCATCCTCGCGGGGCCACGCGTCTATTACGCCATGGCGCAGGACGGCCTCCTGTTCCCCTCGGCGGGGCGCGTCCACCCGCGTTTTCGCACCCCGGGCCAGGCGATCGCGCTCCAGGCCGTGTGGGCGTCCGTACTCGTGGCCTCGGGCACGTATCGGGCGTTGTTCAGCCGGGTCATCTATACCGAGTGGCTGTTCTTCGGCCTGCTGGCGATCGGACTGATCCGCTTGCGGGGCCGGGCCGACCTGAAGCGTGGGTATTCGATCCTGGGGTATCCGGTCATCCCGATCGTATTCGCCCTGGCTTCCTTCTTCATCGTCTTCAATCACATCGCCGCGAACGCGCGGGACAGCGCGTACGGCCTGTCGCTCGTTCTCCTGGGACTGCCGGTGTACGTTCTGTGGGCCTCGAAGCGCGCCCGTGTGCGAGGGCCGTCCGAAGAGGATTGACCGGGAAGCACGATCCGGCCCACGTGCCGGATGACCCGCCGAGAGGGATTACCGCATGCCGATCATCGACTTTCACAATCACTACTATCCGCCCAAGTACATCGAGGCCCTCCAGAGCCAACCGGGCAACATGAAGGTGACGTTCGACGATGAGGGTAATCCGGTGCTGCACTACCCGGGTGACTACAACGTCGTCGTTCCCGGACACCGGGACATCGATGTCCGGGAAGGTGTGCTCGCGAGGGAGGGGATCGACCGGCAGGTCCTCACCTTCACAGCCCCCGGAATCCTGATCGAGTCTCCGGAGCGTGCCGTGGAGCTGGCCCCGACCATCAACGATGCGTTGGCGCGGATCGTGGACGAGCGCGGCCACCGCTACAGTGCGCTCGGCACGCTTCCGCTGAACGATCCCCGGGCGTCGGTGATCGAGTTCGAGCGCGCGACACAGGAGCTTCGCCTTCCGGGCGCGATGTTGTTCGGAAACGTCAACGGCACCGCGCTCGCCGACGAGCGCTTTTGGCCGCTCTACGAGCGAGCCGACGAGCTGAGCGCCGTCCTGTACATCCACCCCACGCAGGCGATCGGGGTCGAGGCCATGCTGGACTACTGGCTGATGCCGCTGATCGGGTTCACCTACGATACGACGCTGGCCGCGGCCCACCTCGTATTCAGCGGAGTGGTCGAGCGCTTTCCGGGGATCCGCTGGGTCCTCGGCCACCTGGGTGGGGCCATCCCGTACCTGGCGGAGCGACTCGATCGTGGCTTCGAAGCGTTCCCCGAGTGTCGCCGGAACATCGATCGCCCCCCGAGCTGGTATCTGAAGCGGTTCTACTACGACACCGTCAACTTCGACCTGGGCGCCCTGCGGCTGGCGATCGATTTTGCCGGGACCGATCAGTTGCTTGCCGGGAGCGACTATCCGCACCGGATCGGGAGTATTCCAAAGATGCTGGAGAGCATCGATGCCCTCGATCTCGGTGAGAGCGAAAAGACCAGGATCCTGGGTGGGAACGCGGCGGAATTGCTCGGAGTGTAGCCGCCGCCGAGATCGACTCCCGGTTCAGTTCCCCTTCGCGAAGCGACGGTCGCCGGTGTCGAACCCGGCCAGCAGGCGGCGGAGCCGGGGCAACATCGTCGCGCCGGTGTCCGACTCGCTCACGTCGACTGTCTCGTCGGGATCGGCCCATAGGTCGTACAGGGACTCGACCCCATCCGCGTCCTGGATGTAGTGCATTCCATCTACAATTATTGATCGCAGCGGCCCCTTCGCCGCCGGGACCCAGGCCGGTCGCTGCCAGGGAGCCTCGCTCACCTCCGACAACAGGGCGGTCGAGCTGCGACAGCCGCCTTCGTCCTCGGCCCAGCAGCTGGCCAAGGAAGTGCCAGGAAACGGGGCCCCGCCCTCGAGACCGATCAAGTCGAGGATCGTCGCCGGGATATCCCGCAAGCTCACCGCCTCCTGAACGCGCCGCCCGCCCGGGACCCGGGGAGGGTAGAGGACGATCAGCGGGACGCGCAGGGCGGGTAGGTGCAGGCTCCCCCCGTGCCCCATCACACCGTCGTGCTCTCCGAACTCCTCTCCATGGTCGGAGGTGATGATCACGACTGTCCGGTCCAGCTCCCCGCGTGCTTCGAGGGTATCGAGCAGCGCACCGACCTGGGCATCGAGGTACGCGAGAGTCCCGTCGTATGCCTTCGTGAGCTCGGCCAGCTGGTGTGGTTGGTAGCGGCGTTTCCCGTCCAGCCAGTAGATCGGCTGCTCCTTCGCGAAGCTGAGGTTGTACGGCGCCGGCGCGAGGTAGGGGGCGTGCGCGTCGTAGTAGTTGATGAAGGCCAGGAAAGGGCGGTCGCTCCTTCGGTCCAACCAGGCCAGGAAGCTCTCGTTCAATTCCTCCGCCCTCTTGCGGACCAGCATCTGGTGCAGCCCCATTCGTCTTCGAACCCAGATCGTGGCCTCCCGTGTCACCCAGCTGCTCGAGAGGAGGCTGCCGAGCGATATCGGCATGACCTCGTAGCGACCGAAGCCCCGATCCAGTCCGAACTGGCGCGCCCCGTAGATCAGGTTGGCGACGAACGCTCCCGTCGCGTATCCGCGGCGGCCGAGGATCTCCGCCAGCACGGGGTCCGCGTCATCCAACGGGGACGACCAGTCCGCCGACATCTCGTACGGATAGCGTCCGGTGAACAGGCTGGCATGGGTCGGAAGAGTCCATGGCGAAGGGGCGATCGCGCGCTCGAAGACGACGCCTTTGGCCGCCCATCTCCAGTCGCGGGGTCGTGGACCGGGCGTATCCGTACAGGCTCAGACTCCGCGCCCGCACCGTGTCGAGGGTGATGAGAAGCACGTTCGGGGTGTTCTCCGGCAGCTCGGACGGAGCGTCCAGGAGCCGCCTCTCCGTCCACCGGCCCAGACCCGAGCCCGCGAGTGCCACCGCGAGCGTGAGCCCTCCCAAAGCAGGGGTGGCCCCGATGCCCCAGTAATGGAGCGCGATGGCCCGGCTCGAAAGGGCCCGGGCCGCCACGGCCCCGAACCCCAGGGCCAGGATCACGGCGGCCGCGCCATGGATGTGCTCACCACTCCTCAGAATGCCGTACGCGCCGATGGAAGACAGACTGAACACGACGGTGTCTGTCGAGCACAGGGCAGGCCACCGAATGGCAGCGACTCGGAGAGCAAGGGCGAGACCCACGAACAGAAGGGCATTCGCGATCGGGGCCATCCAAGCGATCACGAGATCCGTGGTCGTCATGACCACCTGTTTCAGGACCGTCTTCTTCGCCAGGAGATACAGGACCTCGACGAAGCCCGCGGCGAGCCCGATCGCCAGCGCGACCAGCACGAGCGTCCCGACGCGCATTGCGGGTCGGCTCCTGAGGAGTTCGTGCAACCACCGCATCGATCTCGTGAAGTGCCGCCTCGCCATCCGGGCAATGCCCAGAACGAGCGCGGCGTACAGCAGCGCCCCACCCACGACCAGCCCGAGGGTCAGCGGACGCGCGAGCCGCTCCCAACTCTGCAGGTAGTGGTCCAGCGGGTGAACCGCGCGTCCGGAGATGGCGCGGTTGAGGAATGGAAGGCTCTCCTCGCGGTACGCATCAGCGATCAGGGAAGGAACCAGCCAGCGTGAAAAGGCTAGCCAGCCGGCCAACAACACGACGAAGCGAAGCCAATAGACGGCCGTGAGCCGCCTGCTGTCTCGAGCGGGCATACGTAGCCAGGTCTAAGGTTCACGACGGGCGCGAACGCCACCGGGTTCCTTAAACGACCCTCTACGTATTCCCAGCCAGGGACTTACATGTATGTGAAACTGTCACCTACGAGACAAGCCCGGAGATCTTTGGGACCCGCCGTCCACTCCCGACGCTGACGGCGTCCCCCGCTCAGGAGACCGGCTCTGCGAACGCGAATGCGCCGTAGCCCACGACACGATCCCGTGGGCCTGCCGTGTCACCGGAGTTCCTGAGATCGAGGGTCCGAACCCGAAGCCCGAGCGCGTCCGCCAGACTCAGCAGGCCTTTGACGGGAATCGCGCCGCAGGCTTGGCTCGCGCCGATGTCCTGAGGGCGGAGTGCCTCGATCGCCGTCGCCGTTACCCGATCCGCTCGCTGCGCCTGCTCGTATTCCAGGTAATGGCTAAGGTCCGAGCTGACGACGACCACCGTTTCGATCCCACCCCAGAGAAGACGGAGCGTCGCCTCGACCTCGGCGGGTGTCGCGTCTCCGACGACGAGCGGGACGAGACGGAACGCCGGGAAGACGCGCTGCAGGAAGGGAAGGTGGACCTCCAGCGAGTGTTCGAGTTCGTGGGCGTCCTCACGCTCGTGGACGAAGGGGAGGGAAGCGATCCGTCCGATGGCGTCCGAGTCCACGCCCACGAGTCCCAATGGTGACTCGAACGCGTCCGCGCCCGATACGGCCAGACCTCTGAACGGCACCCTGTGTGCCGGCCCGAGGAGGATGACTCGGGCCACGCCACGCTCCGGCTCCCCCGCCTTCCCCGGGTCCACCTCCGCCGGCCGGTTCGCCTCCGCCAGCCAGCGATATGCGCTCGCCGCTACCGGGCCGGAGTAGATGTAGCCCGCGTGCGGCGCGACCACGGCTTTGTGGAATGCGGTCGCCGTCGTGGTCGCGCGCGAGAATCCGCGCTTCGGAGCCGTCGGTCCGAGCCCCCCGCGGAGGGCCGCAGCCTCGAGAAGCGACGTAACCGTCTCATCCAGAGAATCCCGATCCGCGGGGTAGAAGAAGCCGGCGACGGCTGCCTGGCGAATCTTCATTTCGCTACGCCGCGTACGTGGCGAGCCGCACCGGAAGACGCCTCGCGCCCCAACCGCCCGGAGCGGGCTCGAACAGGCCCGGGCACCGAGTTCCACAGCGCTTGCATAGTCCGTCGCCGGTCAGATTCCATTCGGAAAGCACGTACCAGTCGCGTCCGATCACGCGCTCCCCGCACCCGTGGCAGTACGTGCTCTGGGTATCGAGGTCGTGCACGTTACCGGTGTAGGCATGCCGTGCGCCGTTCGCGAGCGCGATCCGCCGGGCTCGACGTAGCGTGTCGGTTGGTGTGTGGGGTCGGTCCCGCATCTTCCAGTCAGGGTGGAATGCCGTAAAGTGGAGTGGCACGTCGGGTCCGAGGTGCTCGACGATCCAAGCCGTCTCCCGCTCGAGTTCCCCGTCCGAGTCGTTCTCTCCCGGGATGAGGAGCGTCGTGATCTCGAGCCAAACGTCCGTCTCCTGCCGCAGGTAGCGAAGCGTGTCCAGAACCGCCTCCAGACGACCCCCACAGATTCTCCGGTAGAACGCGTCGCTAAACGCCTTCAAGTCCACGCTGGCCGCGTCCATTTGCCGATAGAACTCCACGCGTGGCTCCGGAGATTGATACCCGGCCGTGACCGCGACCGGGTGGATCCCGCGCTCGCGGCAAGCGTGGGCCACGTCGATCGCGTACTCGTGAAAGACCACCGGGTCGTTGTAGGTGAACGCCACGCTGCGGCACGCCAGCCGCTCGGCCGCCAGGGCAATTGTTCGGGGCGACGCCGCATCCGCCAGCGTGTCCATTTGCCGCGACCTGGAGATGTCCCAATTCTGGCAGTACTTGCAGGCGAGGTTGCACCCGGCCGTCCCGAACGAGAGCACCGGCGTGCCAGGCAGGAAATGGTTGAGGGGCTTCTTCTCGATCGGATCCACGCAGTAGCCGCTGGAGCGGCCGTACGTGGTCAGCACGATCGCGTCGTCGGTGTTGGCGCGGACGAAGCAGAATCCGCGCTGTCCGTCGCGCAGCCGGCACGTGCGGGGGCAGATATCGCACTGGACGCGACCATCATCGAGCCGGTGCCAGTACCGCGTCGGATACGCCTGTGCCTCGGCGCCCTTCATATATCCGTAGCCTGGTTCAGGAACGCGGATCCGCCTCGAAACCCGGACCGGGTCAGATCCCGGGGCTCGGATCAAAGACCGGGGCTCGGATCAAGGCCTCTCTGGAATAATAGCGTGGCTGGAGGCGGTACTCACGTCCGGCGCCCCGGGGGTACCCAGATCACGGCCAGCACCGCGGCCACGATCGCGAACATGGCCAGAGGAGACACGCCCCCGGCCGCGGCCGCGAGATCCCCATACCCCTCCATCCGCGACAGCGTGGTGAGGGCCGGCAGCTGGAAGCCCTCCGTCATCACACTCAGGATGGGATCGAGGACGCCGAGTCCCGCATCCGGATCGAGCAGATCCACCTTGCCGCCGGACACATCCCGCGACATGGCCATGCACCATGCCTGTGCGATCGCGAGCACTCCGATCACACGCCCCGCGACCCGCGGTAGCCGGACCAGCACGGTCGTCGCGAGCAGAAAGAGAAACGGGAACGCCGGGGCCAGATAGCGGATGCCCGTGTTGAACTGCCACCGGGTGTAATGGACGCCGCTGAAGAAGAGCCACAGGGCGACGAAGAACGCGAGGCACATGAAGAGCTCCCGACGGGGAACAAGAGGCGCCCGACTGCCCGAGTCAACCTCCACCCGCCGCCGGTCGTCCCGCGGGCCGTCGCCTCGCCGGCGCCCACCGACAAGTGGCGCCGCCAGCGCCAGCAGGAACAACGGGCAGCTCGCCAGGATGCCGTAGCGATAGTCCAGAGCGAGAGCGAGCGCGAGGCGCGGCTGCGGCCACGTAAGCCCCTGGTACCCCTGGTCACTCCACTCGACCGGGGGCATCCAGTGTTGGCCCGGAAAAAACGGGTGCCCGAAGCTCTGCCATTGATAGAACCACAGCAGGACGATCGGCCCGAGCGCTCCCAACGCGTACGATCGGATGAGGCGCACGGCGCCACGGCGGTCCCGGAGCCCGGATCTCACGAGCCCGTACGCCAGAAGCCCTGCGAGTAGGATCACACCGCTGTAGTCCAGGAGCAGCGAGGCGCCCCCGGCCAGACCCGCGAGGAAGCAACGCTTCCGAGTGCTCCAGCGCTCCGAGGACCCGGGGTTCCACAAGGTCACGAAGCCGGCGAGAGCCACGTGTCCCATCATCATGTTGTGGTTCAGAAGGCCGGTCCTGAAGAAGACCGGCGTACCGAACGCGTACAGGAGCGCCAGCCCGGCGGCAACGCGCACGGATCCGGTCAACTGACGCAGGAGCGTGAACATCACGACCACGCCCAGCGCCGAGATCACGGCCATCGCGAACGACTGCATGACGAACGAGCCGAGCCCGAACTTCACGTCGAGCCCCCGGCTCCACGCGCGCTCGTAGAAGATCCGGTCCGTCTCCGCGGGCGCATCGTAGCTGGGCGGTCGCGAATCGCCCCTGGCCTGGCGCTCCTCCCGGACCCTCTCCACCACGGCATCGATGATCGGCCGGGCCGCCACGTAGGGGATCGCCGCGAGCATGGATGCGCCGGGATTGCTCCCGATATGCCACCCGTAGCCGGGTTTCTCGAAGATGTCGTCGTGCAGGTTCGCGTACTCGTCGACCCGGAACGAGAGGTGGTCTCCGATCGCCAACGCCAGGTAGCTCTCGCGGACCACGTTGGTCGCGAAGTGCAGGCTGAACACCAACCAGCACGTGGCGAACAGGCGGAACCCGATGCCCTGTGGCGTGAAGTTCACGAGCTCGGTCACCGCACTCAGAAGACTGCCCGGAGTCTGTTGATCAACCGCGAGTGCGAGCGCCGCTCGTCCAGCCGATGCAGACCCAGGTTACCGGCGATTTCCCGCGCCTGACGGAACTCGTCGGAGGAAAGGCGCCGGTTCAGCTCGGGGTACCGTCGCCCATCTACGGCGCCGGCCGGCGTGTACTGATCCATGAGGTTTACGTACGTCCCGGGGCCCAATTCCCGGGCCACCCACTCCAGGATCGCGTGGGTCTCATCCAGCTCGCCGGGCATGACCAGGTGTCGGAGGAGGATCCCTCGCCGCGCGAGCCCGTCGGCATCGACGACGAGGTCGCCGACCTGACGGTGCATCTCCGCGATCGCGGCCCGGGCCGCGTCCGGATAGTCCTCGGCCTTCAAGTAGGTACGGCTCTTGTCGGCGCTCCAGAACTTGAAATCCGGCATGTAGATGTCCACGATCCCGTCCATCAGAGCCAGGCTCTCGAGAGCGTCGTACGCGCTGGTGTTGTAGACGATGGGGAGCACCAGTCCCTGTTCCGCAGCGACCGCGACCGCCTCGAGCACCTGGGGCACGACGTGCTCCGGGGTCACGAAGTTGATGTTGTGGCAGCCGAGCCGCTGGAGCTCGAGCATCATGCTCGCGATCTCGCCCCCCGAGACTCCCTGGCCGGATCTGTGGGGCTTGATCCCCTGGCTGATGTCCCAGTTCTGGCAGTACACACACCGCAGATTGCAGTGCGAGAAGAAGATGGTGCCCGACCCGTTCCAACCCCGCAGGCAGTCCTCCTCGCCCAAATGGGGGAAACAGCTGCTCACGATCGCGTACCGCCCGGTCTTGCAGGCGGCCCATTTGTCCTCGAGCCGATTCACGCCGCAATCCCGCGGGCACGCGCGGCAATCCGCCAGACCGGCCACCGCGCGAGCAGCCCGCTTGCGAAGCTCTCCGTGAGGTAGGTTCAGGTATGCGGCACGAGCCACGAGGCCTCCGATCCTGCCAGATTGACCCTGCCTGAATGTACAGACAGGCGCGGCCCTCGCCCCAGACTCGTGATTTCGCTACCTCGAAATGTAAGATTCAGCCCGTTCATGGCATCTATACGCCGAGAGGGGTGGTATGGGTGCCGACTCGAACCGGTGGGAGTGTCGGCAGGTTATGCCTTGAAATCCCAGGCTACCAGGCCCGAGGTCCTGAGGCGGGCGGGTCGCGGCGATAGCGACGCGCTGACGCAGCTGTACCACCAGCACGCGGAGGAGGTGTACGAGGTCGCTTTTCACCTCACCGAATCCGCGGCCGACGCTCAGGATATCGTGCAGGAAGTGTTCGTGGGTCTGCCTGAAGCGCTTCGGACCTACGCGGGGCTCGGCAGCTTCGGTTCCTGGCTGCGGACGGTGACGGTTCGAACGGCGTTGGTCAAGCTGCGCCAACGTCGGCGGCTGAGAGAGATCTCGCTGGGTTTCAGTCGGACGGCATTGTCGCTCGCACCGGCGGGCCATATCGATCGGATCGAGCTGGAGAGAGCGCTGACCGCGCTGCCCGAAAAGTTGAGGATCGTGGTCGTATTGAAAGAGATCCAGGGCTTTTCGCACAAGGAGATCGCGGGATTGCTGGGGATTCGGCCCTCGGCCTCGGCCGCTCGGCTCTCGAGGGCGAGACATCAGCTCCGGGAGCACCTGAATCCCTGAGTTGCCGCCTCGACGCGAAGTGGAGATGCGACAGTACGCCCGGACAAGGCTCGAGAACACCGCGCGTACGCGCGTGACGTTGGGAGAATAGAGGGGATGCGGGTACGTAGACATCCAGGCCACCAGACGCTCAGCCTGTACGTCGACGATGAGTTGACCGAGGGCGCGAGGTCGACTTCATGCTCGAGGCCCAGCGTGGGCTGCGCGAGATCGCGAAGCCACGCCCACCCAGAGACCTCCTCGAGCACATCCTCGAGCGCCGCAACGCGGGCGAGCGGATCATCCTGCCCACCGCTTGGGCGAGTCCGCGCCGGCTCAGGCCGGCGATCCCCGCGGTGGCAGGGTTCGCTCTGGCCGTCCTGGCTGCCGCCGTCGGAGTACTGATCCTCGGCAGCGGCGAGGCTACGGCAGGCGCCAGCGGTATGGCGTTCTCCCCGTCCAACCTGGCTCGCTCGGAAGAGATCGAGATCGAGTACACCACGGTCGGAGTACTTGCCGCTGAACCAAAGCTGATCCTGCGTGGTCGCTACCTCACGGCCGATGACCATATCCAGTTCGGGGAAGGGGGCACGTACTTCTCCACCGAGCTGTGGCCGAAAGACGGGGGCACGTTCCGGGGGCGCGTTGGCTTGCCGGGTTCCGTCGTGTATGCCCAATTCGCCGTGGAAGACAGTGAAGGAGAGTACGTCGACCACAACGGGTATCGCTCATGGGACCTTCTGGCAGAGTATGAGGACGGCCGCCCCAAGTTCGAGGCGCTGTGGCAGCGGTCCCGGGTCTACGAGAGTCGGGACCCCCAGGAGGCATACGAGTCGATCAAGCAGTTGACCGAGCTGTATCCGGATCGCGTCGAAGCATGGTCGGCCCGGTACGGATATGAGAAAAACGTTGTGGCGTCCACGCTGTCGGAAACGGTCGAGAGGACCCACAGGGCCAAGTTCGATGAATTCTTCCAACGAGCGGTCTTGGGAACCCTGTCCGCCTCCGAGTTGGGCGAACTGGTCAACTACGCCCGTCGGTTGAACGAGAGATCGGCCCAGGAGGTGTGGACGGGCCTCTTGAACCGACTCCACCCGACGGATCCGATCGCCGTACGCGAGCGAGTCGAGGAGCTCAACCGGACGCTGGAGAGCGAGCCCCGGGCACTGCTGATCGAGTTCGAGCGTGAGTGGGAAAAAGTCGGCCCGGTACAACCGATCTTGCTTCAGTACGCATACAACGCGGCGGTAAGAGCCCACGACGCTTCCGCGATTCGGCGTTGGTCGGAGCGCCTCGTCTCCGTACGGCCCGCGCGAACCGGGAGGATGGCCACGGACCTTGCACGGATGCCTTCTCTGCGCGCGTTCGCGGCCGATCTTATCAGAAGGGAGCTGGACCGGCTGGAGAGAGTCTCCGAGTTGGAGCGGCCGGTCTACCTGAGTGTCACCGAGTACCGCCTGGAGAACCGGCGGCAGCGCCACGACCTCCTGGCGACGCTGGGACGGATGCTCATCGAAGATGGTCAAGCGGAGGCCGGCATCGACACGCTGCTGCTGGCAGCGGAGACGGGCTGGCATCCGGAGCTGTTCATGGAGCTTGCCTCACTCATCGGGTCGCGCGGCGATCCCGAGACTGCGCTTCGCTTCCACGCCCTGGCCGCCATCGATCCGCTGGCTCC
>JBDHHV010000062.1:0-18234 GCA_039589195.1 Gemmatimonadota bacterium
GAATGCGCACCGATGTTCGCCGGCTCGCCGATGCTTTCCCCTCCGGTCGAGGGCGACTCCCCCACCTCCTCGTGCTCACCCTGGTCACGGCCCTTTGGCTGCCCGCGGCGGTGGCTGCCCAATACGCCCCCCCGCGTGGCGATGCGTGGGAGACGCGCCCACCCGAGGAGGTCGGGATGAGCGCGGCCGGCGTGCAAGCGGCCGTCGAGTACGCGCTCGCGCACGAGACGACGGTTCCGCGGGATCAGGAGCAGTCGCAGGCGGCGAGCTTCGGCCGAGAGCCGTTCGGGCACGGGATCGGGCCGTTCAAGGTGCGCGCGGGGGTCGCCGGGCTGATCGTGCGTCACGGCTACATCGTGGCCGAATGGGGCGATACGAAGCGCGTCGACATGACCCATAGCGTGACGAAGTCCTTCCTCTCGACGACGGTTGGTCTCGCGTGGCAGGACGGGCTCATCGCTTCGCTGGACGACACCGTTCGCGAGTACATGGCACCCGTCGACGTGCCGCCGGGAGACGGAGAGCCCGGCGTGGACCGGACCGGTTTCGGAAGCCCCGACCCGACGACGATGTTCGAGTCCGAGCACAACCGCCGAATCACGTGGGACGACCTGCTCCGGCAGACCTCGGACTGGGAGGGCACGCTGTGGGGCAAGCCCGATTGGGCGGACCGTCCCGACCGCGACGCCTCGACGTGGATGACGCGCGAGCGGCACGAGCCAGGCACCGCGTACGAGTACAACGACACCCGCGTGAACATCCTCGCCCTCGCCGCTACCAGCGTGTGGCGGCGGTCCCTCCCGCAGGTCCTCAAGGAGCGGGTGATGGACCCGATCGGCGCTTCTCCGACCTGGCGCTGGAACGGGTACGACAACTCGTGGGTGACGATCGACGGTCAGAAGATCCAGTCGGTCAGCGGTGGCGGGCACTGGGGCGGCGGGATGTTCATCAGCGCTCGCGACCAGGCTCGCCTCGGGCTGTTCACGCTCAGGAAGGGTAAGTGGGGCGATGAGCAGCTCCTCGCCGAGGAGTGGTTCGACATGGCCACGACGCCCGGCCCCGCGAACGGCACCTACGGGTTCATGAACTACTTCCTGAACCTGCCGAACGAGGAAGACCGCCAGCGATATCCGAGCGCCCCCGCGTCGGCGTACGCCCACATCGGGAACGGCACGAACATGGTGTACGTGGATCCCGAGAACGACCTCGTGGTCGTCGCACGCTGGATCCCGGGCCAGGACATCGACGAGCTGCTAAGGCTGGTGATCGAGTCGATTCAGGAGTAGCGCCGGGCATCGAACCGGCTAGCAACCGACCCCATCGGTCCTCTGCTCGGGCGGCAAGAGATCCGAGGGGGTCGACTGCATCGGCTGGGCGAAAGCTACTCCATTCGAAGAGCGACCACCGGATCCACTCTGGACGCCCGCCGCGCCGGAATCCAACTGGCCAACAACGATACGCCGAACAGCAGGATGACCGCGCCGCTCCACGTGGCGAGGTCCGTCGACGCGACCCCGAAGAGCAGCCCTTCCATGACTCTCGTTCCGGCGAACGCGAGACCGAGACCAGCGACCAACCCGACCGCGACGAGGCCCAGGGACTGCGAGATGACCAGGTGCTGCACGCTCGCCGGCAGCGCCCCGATCGCGAGCCGGATCCCGATCTCCCGCGTACGGCCCCTCACGATGTAGGCGAGCACCCCGTAGAGCCCGACCGCTGCGAGAAACAACGCCATCGCAGCGGCAATCCCCAGCAGAATCGACGTGAAGGTCACCCGGGCCATGGACTCCGCCACCACCTGCTCGAGGCTCCGCGCGTTGGCGAGGGGAATGGTCGGATCCACGGCTTCGATCGCGCGCCGGACGCCGGGGAGAATCGACGCCGGGTCGGCGAGCTCCGTGCGGATGACGAGGTCCATGCTCGTCGGACGCCACCAGCTCCACCTGCCCTCCGAGGGGCCCATGTACGCGATCGGGTAGTAGACGGCGACCGCGGCCGCCCCGTCCAGCGAGCTGGCGGGCACGTCGCCCACGACCCCGACAACGTGGTAGAACGGTGGCACCGTCCGGCCGTTGGGCGCGACTCCTTTGCCGATCGGGTCCTCGCCGGGCCAGAATCGCTCCGCGAAGGCCTGGCTGACCACGACCGCGCCACGCTCGGGGTCGTCGTTGTCGGCGTCGACGAACGTCCGACCCCGGAGCACGGGGATGCCGGCCGCCTCGAAGTACCCGGGCGCCGTCGGCTCCTGTCCCGCGCAGCTCGTCATGCCTCCCGCGCTCAGACGCTCATTGACGCCGGGATCCTCGAACCCCTGCACCGTGCAGCCGAACCCGCCTTCCAGGGGGATCTCGGCGGACCCGCCGGCGGCCGTCACACCCGGGATCGAACGCACTCCGCTCAGGATCTGCTCGTAGGCTCGCCAGATTTCCACGTCGCTCGTGTACCGTCCCGGGGTCAGATGGATGCTGGCCGCGATCACGCCTTCGGGGTCCACGCCCGGGTCGACGGCCTGCAAGCGCCTCAAGCTCTCCAAGAGCAGGCCGGCGCCCACGGCGAGTGTGAGGGCGAGAGCGACTTGCGCGACCACGAGTGCCGAGCGCACTCGCTGCCGGTCTCGGCCGATGCTCATCGACCGGCCTCCGCTGGTCAGACCTCCCGCCTCGGAGGTCCCGAACCGTCGCGCGATCGGGTATGCGGCCAGCGCGAGGCCCACGAGGATGGACAGGAGCGCCGTGAACATGATCGTTCCTCTGTCCACGCCGACGCCTTCCAGCCGGGGAATCGACTCGGGAGCGATCGACGCGAGCATGGGCACGCCCCAGACGCCCACCAGAAGCGCGACGAGCCCCCCGGTGAGCGAGAGAACGAGACTCTCCGCGACCAGGTGTCGGGCGATCGCCGCCCTTCCGGCACCCAGCGCGGACCTGATGGCGAGCTCACGGCGCCGACCCTCGAGGCGGACGACGAACAAGTTGGCCACGTTCGCGCAGGCGATCACGAGCACGAGTCCCAGGGCGCCGAACAGGATCCACAGGTTGTGCGAGATGTCGCCGACCACCGCCTGCTTGAGGGCGACGACCTGGGTCCTGAACCCGTAGCGAGCGAAGAACTCCTGCGAGTAGGCGTTCGGGAATCGCTCCGGCAGTCGCGCCGTGAGGCGTGCCAGCTCTGCCTCCGCGGCGACCGCGTCGACGCCGCTCTCGAGCCGGGCGATCATCGGAAAGACGTGATTGTTCCCGAAGGAGCCGTTCGGGTCGATGCGCATCGCGATCCAGAAGTCCTCGCTGAGCCCCGGAGGCGCATCCGGTGTACGGATACCGGGCTCGAGCACGCCGATGATCTCGAAGGGCCGGCCATCGATGTTGATCGTACTCCCCAGGACCCCCTCGTCCCCGCCGTACTGGCGCGACCACAGTCCGTGCGAGAGAACGGCCACGTTCGGGCCGCCGGGCACATCGTCTTCGGATCCGATCAGGCGACCCAGTCGCGTCCTGGCTCCCAGCATGGGGAAGACGCTGGCCGTGACGATCCGGCCGTATGCTCGCTGTGGACCTTCCGGCGTATTGATGTTGGCACCGTATCCCCGATACAGACCGATCGCGCCGAACGAACGGGCGTGTTCCGTGAAGTAGACGTACTGCGCGGTGGACATCCGCCACGTCTGGTCCGGTGCGACGCCGGGGACCCGGTTCTGGAGCTTGACCAGCTGATCCGGTCCGGGGTAGGGAAGCGGATCCAGCACGACCCGTTGCAGGAGGGTGTAGATCGCCGCGCTGCCTCCGAGCCCGAGCGCCAGCGTCCCGACGGCCACCAGCGTGAACCCCGGTGTCCGGAGCAGACCTCGCACCGCGAGCCGGAAGTCTCTGCCCCAGTTCCCGAGCCGGTCTCTCATAGATCTCTCCCGATTGTCGATGGACCCTTGCCGTACCCGATCCGCCCCGATCCGCGCTCGACCGAAGCGGCCAGTGCACCCCGGGTCGAGACCCTACCGCCCGAGCCGCTCCGACCGCCCTGCCGTGTCCTTGGCGAGAGGCGTGCCAGGCTCCACGGCATACGCCAGGAATCCACAAGCGGTTGTCGTGGAATCGATTACGGAGACGTGAAGCGAGTGGGGCGCTAGTCGCGGACGCCCGGATGCGGGACTCGTTGTCCGCTTACGAACGGTGCCAGCCGGGGGTCGGCCGGGGGATGGGTCGATTGGGCTCAGCCCTGCCCCCGGCCGTTGTCGGCCTGGTCAGTTACCTCCGTCGTCTCCCGTGCCTGCGGTCCGACGCTCGTAGGGTGGCCGCAGGATCTCCCACGGCGGGGTGGTCTCCAACAGCCGCAGCGCCTCCATCACCGCCCGCTCGAGCTGCGGGTCGGTCCCCTGCGCGAGCGCGGTCGGGTCCTCGGGCACGTCGATGTCGGGGTCGACCCCGTGACCCTCGGCGAACCAGCCGCCATCCGGGTTGTACATCCGGAACGTGGGCACGGTCACGCCTCCGCCGTCCATCAACGGCGGCGACCCGGTGATGCCGATCAGGCCGCCCCAGGTCCGGGAGCCGATCAGCGGTCCGAGCCCGGCCTTGCGGAAGTAGTCCGGGAACGCGTCGCCTCCCGAGCCGCTCCACCCGTTGATGAGCATCACCTTGGGGCCGAAGTGCGCGATCGGGGGCCATTGCCAGTCCTTGCCGTCGCGCACGGCCCAGAACGCGAGCGGGGGACGGTTCAGGAGCTCGACGAACCGGTCCGGGATCTGGCCGCCGCTGTTCCACCGCTCGTCGATCACCAGCGCCGGCAGGTGCGTCTGACCCGCGAACTGACGCACCAGCTCTGTCTGTCCCTGAACGCCGGTGTTGGGAACGTAGACGTACCCGACTCGACCGGCGCTGGCCTCGAGAACCCGGCGCCGGTTCGCGTCGATCCAGGCCAAATTCCGGAGCCGCGTCTCGCTGCCGAGCGTCTCGACGAGCACTTCGCGGGCCCCGCTCATCGAGGGTGCATCGTTGACCGTGAGCGCGACGGTTCGCCCCGCCAGGCCCTGGAAGGCGGACCACGGATCCCGGGCCGGATCGAGCGGAATGCCGTTCACCGCCAGGACGTAGTCCCCCTCGCTCACGTCCACCCCGGGCTGTCGAAGGGGAGAGCGCATCTCCGAGTCCCATGGCGCGCTCTCGATGATCCGCTCGATCCGGTAGGCGCCGTTCTCGAAAGACCAGTCGACCCCGAGCAGCCCCACCCCGCGCCTCTCCGGTGCTTCGGTATCACCTCCGCCGCGATAGGTGTGCGAGGCGTCCAGTTCGGCGATCAGCTCGCCGATGACGAAGTTGACATCCCAGCGCGTGACG
The DNA here is from genome assembly GCA_039589195.1 of Gemmatimonadota bacterium. Taxonomy (GTDB): domain Bacteria; phylum Gemmatimonadota; class Gemmatimonadetes; order Palauibacterales; family Palauibacteraceae; genus JBDHAC01. The sequence goes on from JBDHHV010000062.1 coordinate 5,328, forward strand.
GCGTCGTCGAGCAGACCGCCATACTGCTCGCGCATCGAGGCCCAGTCGACGCCGTGCATGTTCGGGTCGTAGAAGAAGTCGCGCTGGAATCGCCACACGTCGTCGAAGATCTGCTTCCACTCGGCGGCCGGATCCACGGTCATCTCCATCTCGGCCGTGCGGAGCGGCTTCTCCATCTTTTGATCGGGCTTCAGGTCGACGATCGCGTACCGGTCGTCGCCGGCCACGAGCGCCTTCTTCCCGTCGGCCGAGACCACGAACGCGTCGACGTCCCCGAGCACGGTCTTTTCCTCACGCTCCTCGAGATCGTAGTAGACGAGCGGGCTCTCATCTTCGGCGGATCCCGTCCGCGGAAGACGCCGATACACCAGCTTCCCCTCGACCGCGTGCAGCCCGGTGTAATTGCCGGCCTCGGGCGGGAGCGGGACGACCCGGCTCTCGAAACCCTCAAGGTCGATCTCGACGGCCTCGATGGCATCCGAGCCCGCCTCGGCCTCATCCGCTTCCTGATCGCCCTCGCCCTCCGAAGCCGTCTCACCGGCTTCCTCGGCGACTTCCTCGTCATCGCTGCGAGGCTCGAGCGGCGAGGGCACATCGCGCCGGAGCGGCACGGCCACGAGGCCCGTCGTGTTGGGATAGACCCACGAGTTGTCGACGTCGCTGTACACCGGCTGGAACGTCCGATCGGACTGGAAGAAGAGGTACTCGCCGCCCGGACCGAAGACGGGTCGTGTGTCGTTGTAGAAGCCGGCGGTGGCCTGGTGGCGCCGGCCGGCCTGCGTGTCGAACAGGAACACGGCGGCGTGCCGGTTCTCCAGCCCCCGGCTGTAGGCGAGCCAGCGGCTATCGGGCGACCAGCTCACCGTGAACGCGTTGAGGGCGCCTTGGAACATCCACAGTCCCTGATCGACCTGCGTGACCGCCCCGGTTTCACGGTCCACGATCTGGATCCGCATCGCCTTGTCTACGAAGGCGAGCTTGCGGCTGTCAGGAGACCAGTAGGGTCGGTATCGATAGCCTGCCCCGAGCGCCGTGACCGTGCGCTCGTCTCCCGATCCATCCGCCTGGCGAATCGTGAGCTCGTACTCTCCCGTCCGGTCGCTGAAGTAGGCGAGCCACCGCCCATCGGGTGACCAGGTCGGATAGCGCTCCGCCACACCGGGGGTTCGCGACGTCAGGCGAACGGGGCCGTGCTCGGCCGGTACCGTGAAGATCTCGCCGCGGGCCTCGAACAGCGCCCTCTTGCCGCTTGGCGATATCCAACCGTTGACGATCCGCTCTCCCACGGCTTCGAGCCTGGGCTTCAGCGTCGCCCGGTCCGTGACCACCTCGATCTCGATCTCGCGTTGCTGCTCATCATCGAGATCCAGAAGGTGGATTCGTCCGCCTGCCTCGAACACGATCTCGTCCGGGCCGATCGCGGGGAAACGAAGGTCGAAATCCCGGAAGTTCGTGACCTGGCGGGTGCGCCCCGATCCGGTATCGTAGGCCCACAGGTTGTATCGCTCTCCCGCCCCGCGGTCGGAGAGGAAATACACGGTTCCCTCGTGCCACATCGGCTGACCGTCGTTCGCCGGGTTGTCGGTGATGTTTCGCGACTCGAGGGTCTGCAGGTTGAAGAGCCACACGTCCGGCGCCCACCCGCCCCGATAGCGCTTCCAGGTGCGGAAATCGCGCGCCTTCGGCGTGTAGGCCAGCCACTGGCCATCCGGGGAGATGGCGCCGAACTCTCCATACGGAACCGGGAGCTTCCGGGGCATCCCGCCGGTTGCCGCGGTCCGGTAGAACTGGTTGTACCGCTGGCGCCCGCTCTCCATGGACGAGGCGTACAGCAGGTCGCCACCCCGCGGGTACCAATCGACGAGGCGGTCCGCCATCGGGTGGTGCGTCACCCGCACGGGATCACCCCCCATCGTCGGAATCACGTAGACGTCCGTGTTCCCGTCGTAGTTGCCCGTGAACGCGATGCTGCGTCCATCGGGCGAGAAACGGGGGAACGATTCCTCGCCCCGCGGTGAGCTCAACCGCTGCGCCGTGCCCCCATCCTTGGGCACGACCCAGATGTCGCCCGCGTACACGAACGTGATGTGGGTCTCAGAGACGTCGGGCTGCCTGAGCATGCGGGCGTCTACCTGGGCCTGCGTGTGAGGCGCGGAGACAGCGAGCCAGGCCAGCGCGAGAAGAGCGGAAGAAAAGAACCGTGCGCAACGCATCGTACTTCTCCGGTGCCGAAGTGGGGTTCCGTTAGCTACGGTGAGCCTGTGCGAACCCCGCGATCGGAGCAAGAGGTGAGGGGCCGAGTGAGGGGCCGATGCGTTGGGAAGGGGCTTTTCGCGCCGGGAGGCCGGGGGCTGCGGGGCTGCCGGAAGCCTACTGGCACTCGGCGGTCAGCGTGACGCTCCGGTTGGTCTCTGTTCCGCCCTCGTTCACGATCCAGTGGAACTGGAGTCTGGCGAGCACGCCCTGACCTAGCTCGCGCCGATAGCGCTCCAGGTTCAGGCTCGCCGTCTGGGTCTCCCCCGTCATGATCCGCTCGCCAAGGAAGACTTCGTGCAACTGTTGAGGCCGGAGATCCTCCCATTTTCCGGTGTCGGGGTTCATGATGCGCGCCTGAAGGGCACCCCACTCCGCGAAGGCCCCCTTGTCTCCACCCTTCGCGGCCGCGGTCAGAGTGACGATGCATTCGCCGCCCATCGGTGGGTTGTTCAGGTCCAGCTGGAGCGTGAAGGACACGTCGAGCTCCGACCCCGGTGGTGGCGGTGGCGGTGGCGGAGTGATGCTCTCACCACACGCTGTCAGGGCGAAAGCCGCCAGGACGAAGCAACTCGTGAGCGCCCCACGCGCCCTGCCGAGGCTCCATCGCCTCGACGCTCTGTATCCCCTGTCTCTCGGGGCTCTCATCGTTGTCTCCCCAGGACTGCGGGGGCCGCATCACCCTCCACGGGTACGTATCCCGTACCCATACGAGTTACGAGAAAAGAGACGAGAATTGCCTCATGGCGGCGTCGGGCCGCAGCCCTGTGGGTCCCGTCCGCAGCCCTGTGGGTCCCGTTCGCAGCCCTGTCCACCGGGGTGGTGGCGCAGGTTCTCCTCGCGGTATGTTTTGGAGGCCGTCGCTGGGACCGTTTACGGAATCCTGCTCATGGCGAAGCCTGGCCCGCACGACTCGCGGTCGAGCACCGTGACACGGCTCCTCATGGAGGTTCGGGAGGGAAGCGACTCGGCCTTCGATGAGCTCGTCCCGCTCATCTATGAGGAGCTGCGGGGGCTCGCTCATGCCCAGCGCAACGTCTGGCACGGCACCGAGACCCTCGACACCACCGCCCTCACTCACGAAGTCTACCTGAAGCTCGCCGGGCAGACGCAGCTGGATTGGGAGAGCCGGGCCCACTTCCGGTCCATCGCGGCCAGAGCGATGCGTCAGATCTTGATCGACTACGCACGCGCGAAGCGGACGCAGAAGCGGGGTGGCGAGCATGTGCGCGTGAGCCTCGACGACCTGAAGGTCGCGGACCCCGGTGCAGCCCCCGAGCACGACCCCGCGGGTGATCAGGCCGAGGCCTTGATCGCGCTGGATGAGTCGCTCAAGAGACTGAGGGACCGAGACGCTCGTCAGAACCGCATCGTCGAATGCCGCTTCTTCGGAGGCATGACGATCGAGGATACCGCCGCGGCGCTCCGGATCTCGACGGCGACTGTCGAGCGCGATTGGGCGATGGCGAAGGCCTGGTTGTATCGGGACATGCGGGAATCGTTCGCCGGGAAAGGCGGCGTGGAGCCATGGATGAAGCCGACGCCGAGTCGCTGAAGCGGCTGTTCGAGCGCGCGATCGCGCTGCCCGTCGGGGAGCGAGAGGCCTTGATCGAAGAGGTCGGCTCCGACGACCTCGCGGTGCGGAGGGAGCTCACGTCGCTCCTCGAGGCGGCCGAAGACGCCGACCCGTTCTTTGCCAGCCTCGCCAACGCCGTCCTCTCCCTCCCGCCCTGGCCGGACGACGAGGCGCCCGACTGGGCCCGGCAAGCGGATCCCATGGAGGGAGACGAGCCAGATCCACTGATCGGCCGCGCGGTCCGCCAGTACCAGATACAGGAGAAGCTCGGCCGAGGTGGCATGGGAGTCGTCTATCGTGCGTACGACACAAGCCTCGACCGCACGGTCGCCCTCAAGTTTCTCCCGCCCTACCTGAGCGCCGACGATATCGCTACGGAGCGCTTCCTCGTCGAGGCCCGAGCCGCGGCCTCCCTCGACCACCCCAACGTGTGCACTGTGCACGAGATCGGAGAGAGCGAGGAGGGCGGGCGTTTCATCGCCATGGCGTACTACGAGGGCGAGACCCTCAAGCAGAAGATCGAGCGCGGACCGCTGCCGATCGAGGAGGCGCTGGACTGCGCGCGCCAGATCGCCGCCGGGCTCGGCGCCGCCCACGAGCACCGCATCATTTACCGGGACATCAAGCCTGGCAACGTGATCGTCACGCTCGACGGGACCGTCAAGGTGCTCGACTTCGGGCTGGCCAAGCTGGCAGACATCAGCTTGACGGGTACAGGCGTGAGGCTCGGCACCGTCGGCTACATGTCACCCGAGCACCTGCACGGAGAGCCGTTGGATCAGCGCGCGGACCTCTGGTCGTTGGGCGTGGTGCTGTACGAGATGCTGACGGGCGAGCTCCCGTTCCGGGGCCGGTCCACCGCCGTGGTGGTGCACGGCATCCTGCACGAGGAGCCGAAGCGACCGTCCGGTCTGCGCCCCGAGATTCCTCCCGAGCTCGAGACGATCGTAGGTCGCCTGCTGGCCAAGGACCCCGGGCGCCGCGCGACGAGCGCGGAGCTGCTGGACCTGGTCAGCGGCGAGCCGGCCCCGCAGCCCGCGTTCGCGCCAACCACGAGCGCGACGGGCGTGTGGGCGCGGCTCCGCACTTGGCGCCGCGTGGTGAGGTTGGGCGCCCTCGTCGTGGCGACCCTTCCCCCCTGCTGAGCCGGACCTCGGCTGGGTCGACCACTGCCTTCTGCAGGGCGACGCTTCACTCGCCCCGTCTACCGGCACTCGAGATCCAATCGGATCGAGTCGTCGCCCTCCACCGGTGCGCCCTTCTCCATGATCGTGTATTGAATCTCGAGCTCGACCGAGACTTCTTGGCCAGGTGTTCCGCGGAAACACTCAAGGTCGATCTCACCGGATTGCGACTGACCTGTCTTGATGCGGTCCGCGCCAAACAGGACTGAGCCCTGACCGAATGGGTGCGGCACCATGCGCTTGACACCCGTGTCTGGGTCGGTGATACGGGCGATCACTTCGCCCCACATGGCATAGGTGCCGTCCTCGCCTCCGTCCGCTGCCGCGTCAAGGGTGACTCGGCAGGAGCCCGGGTCGGGGGCAGAGATCACTGCGACATTGAACTCGGGTGGTGGGCAATCAGGGCCCGTCAACGCATTCAGGTCACATCCGCCGTTGCAGGTGGGATCGAGCGGGGCGCACTCTGAGCCACACCCCCCCAGCCCGACGACCACGAGAGCTAAGCAGCCCAGGAGGGGGCCTCGCGCCCATTCCCGAGCGTGTCTGTTTGGCGAGCCGGTGCGACTGGGTCTCGGATACCACATGGCTCTTCCCTATGACCACTGGGCCGCGTCGCTACCGTCGCTGTGCGGCCTGTACTCACCGGGTCTACGAAGGACGGGACGAAGCCACCTCATCGTGCGCCGATGGCGGGTGGCGAAGCGTAGGCAGGACGGTACGCGAGGAAGCGACACAGGCATGAAGTGCTCGGAGGAGGTGTCGCTGTGACTCGCCGCAAGGACGGGTGACCCCCGAGCCTCTTCTCCCTGCGGGACGTCTACGCTCGCCTGGTGTAGATTGTTGTCGAGGTCCACGAATCCATGTAGCTTCGTGGCCCCCCAGGCGCCCGTAGCTCAGCCTGGATAGAGCGTCGGCCTCCGGAGCCGAAGGTCACAGGTTCGAATCCTGTCGGGCGTATTCCACGGCATGTCGACCCCTGAGGGTCTCTCCCCGTCCCCCTCGATGAGATTCACACAATAGGGTGCGCCAGGTGAGGACTGCACCCTGGCTGTCAGAGTGCATTTCGACGTCGCTTGTGTTCCGTAGACGGGTCTTGGCTCACCAGGGAGCGGGCTCGCCGTCCACCTGGCGCAGGATGGCCTTGAACCCGCCGGCCTCGCCCGCGCCACCGGGCCAGGTGAGGTGCAACATGCCGTCGGCGTCGATCTCGAACGTGTACGTCGCCGCGTTCTCGGGCCATCCGCCCATGTAGTTGGGGTTCTTGGCTACGTACGCGCGCGTGGTAAGCTCGTTGCCGCTCACTTCGTAGCGGCCCGAGTTCGCCGTGAACGTGGGGTAGGCCGTGAGCATGTCCGCGTCCGTCATCTGCTCGCCCGTGTACTGCACACGCGGCTCGGGGGTGTTGACGAACATGAAGCTGTAGTGGGTCTGGCTGAACACGAACAAGCCGGGTTGCGGCTGATCGTTCGCTGTCCCGTCGGGGCTGACCCAGCTCGTGACGACCCAGGCTCCCTCCACAGGCGTGGCTTCCTGCGCGACGGCGGAAGTGGCGTAGGTCATCAGGGTGGCAGCGAGAATCGTGACGGCCAACATGTGGGGTGCGGTGCGACGCATGGTTACCTCACGGTTTGGGGGGACGGAGAAGCAACCAAGGTGGGGCTTCGGGATGCTGCGACACAATGCCCCACTCCGGGGATGCCACGTTCGGTGGGGAGGCTGGGCTCGGTGGGGGAGACTGATTTCGCGGGCTGAAGGAAACGCTTACTCCACCGTCCTGAGCGCCACTATGGAATCGGCCGCCGCCCGCAAACGCTGGAGCACACCCCGAAAGTCCGGATCCGCAGCGAGGTCACGGCTCTCTTCCGCATCCTCGAGCGCGAACAGCTCTTCCACCCCGTCGCCGTTACGGATGTAGGAGAAGTCGTCCCGGATGATGGAGACCATGTCGCCCCGCATGACCGGCGTCCATTCGGGCATGCGCACCCCGCCACTCACCGTCGCGAACACGGAGGATGCTCGGTGCTCGGGATCGCCCGACCACAGCGGTGCCAGCGACACCCCCGGCAGATCCTCTCGTCCGAGCGACAAATCCAGTAGAGTAGCCGGCAGGTCCCGCAGGGACACCGGCTCCGAGACCGATGCTCCCGCGGGCACCCGGGCCGGATAGCGGATGATCAGTGGGACTTCCAGGGCCGGTCTGTAGAGGCTGTTGCCGTGGTCGACCAATCCGTGCTCGCCAAACTGCTCGCCGTGGTCCGAGGTCACCGCCACGATCGTGTTGTCGAGCACGCCTGCCGATTCCAGCGCTTCGAGCGCCCGCCCGATCTCGCGGTCGATGTAGGCAATCGAGCCGTTGTAGGCCGCTCGCTCCGCCTCCATCTCCTCGGCGGGCCAGTACTGTTGCTCCGACAGGTCCCACAGAGCCTCCCGATCTCTGGTCGGGCCGAAGCGCCCGTCGAACTCGGGGGGAGGCAGGTACGGGGCGTGCGCATCCATGAAGTTCACGAATGCAAAAAAGGGCCGGTCCGACTGACGGACCCTCCAGCGCTCGAATTGCCCGAGCACGTCGGCGGCCGATTTACGGACCAGTCGTTGCCCCGAGGCGAGCCGGCGGCGAAGCGAAACGAACACCCGCCGCACGATGAGGGAGCTGTTGGCCACCATGGCGAGCGACACCGGGTAGTCCTCGTACCGGGAGAACCCGCGCTGGAGACCCGTCTCGCGCGTCGTGTAGCCAAAGTTCGCGGTGAAACCACCGGTCGCATAACCCTCCGCCGCGAACTTCTCCGCGATCGTCGGGTGACGGTCGTCCAGCGGGGTCAGCCAATCGGAGGTCGTCTCGTGCGGATACCGCCCGGTGAAGATCGAAGCGTGCGCGGTGAGAGTCCAGGGTGCCGTCGAGAAAGTCCGTTCGAGCAACACACCCTCGGCGGCGAGCCCCTCGAGCGTGGGGGTCGTGGGCTTCTCGTACCCATAGGCGCTCAGATCCGCCGCGCGCACGGTATCGAGGATCAGCAACAGCACGTTTGGCCTCGTCGAATCCGCGGCCGGCAGCGCCCGAAGTGCCGCCCGCTCCTTGGCCCAAAGCGTTCCGCGGACGGCGATCCCCAGGACCAGCACCGCGCCGAAACCAAGCGCGAGCAGGGGCTTGCCGTAACGAGCCAGGTGCGGTCTACGGGCCAGCCACCCGGCGACCACATGCGCCACCCCGAGGGCGAGCAACAGGGACGCGGCGGCATGCAGCCGCGGATATTCGAGTAACGGCCCGATCAGAGCGAAGAAGAGATAGGCCGTGAAGACCAGTTTGGGCGTGCGCAGCTTCGTCTTCCATTTCGCGGTCAGGAGGATGAGCAGCATCGCGAGGAACAAGAAGAACGTGATATCCGCGAGCGGGGCCATCCACGCGACGTCCGCGCTCAGGAAGGTGCGTGTCCCGCGCAGCCGTTGCACGCCTCGCAGGGCCACCTCTCCCCAGCCGGTTGCGAGACCGAACCCGAGGCCAAGAAGGGCCGTCGTTCGCCCGCTGAGCGGTTCAGTCAATGATCAGCAATCGCGGTTGTGATGTTTGGATGCTGTTCCCACGAGCCTGTCCAATCGCCTGCGCCCACGCGAACTTCTGGTTGGTCACCGGGGATCGCAACTTTAGTGCCCGCTCAGCGCTCGGCGTCGCCCTGCCGATTGGGCCTGGGAATTGCGCCCCCGTTCGAAGTTCACAACCCGTGGGAGACCAAGGAGAACATGGACAGCGGTCAGACTCCTACCACTCGAGAGCAGGGATCGAGCAGCTTCTTCAAGCGCCCTCCGGTCGCCGTGTTCGTCCTCGCTGTCCTGGCGGCGGTTCTCCACCTCATGCCGGTGTGGCGGTCGCAGATCCAGACCCCACCCGATTGGACCTTCACCGGCAACACGTCCATATCGCCGGACTACATGCAATACCGCACCTGGTCGAGACAGTCGCAGGAGACCGGGATCCTCGTCGACAATCGGTTCACCTCGGAGCCGAACAGCCCCTACCTGCCAGTCGTGTATTATTGGGGCATCGGTCAGATCGCGGAGTCACTGGACGTTCAGCCGGAGTTCGTGTTCGAGTACGTCGGAGCGGTCCTCGCGTTCTTCCTCGTGATCCTGCTGTTTCTTTGCGTGCGGCTCTTTCTTCCCAAACCGTACCAGACATGGTGGGTCTTCATGGCACTCCTGTTCGGGGGTGGCCTGACATCACACCCGGTGCTACTCCAACGTCTGCACCTGATGCCGGGCAGCTGGTTCATCAGCTCGGTGGTCACAGGGATGCAGGAGTCCCTGACGTTCGACAAGGTCAGGTTCGCCATACCCTTCAGGGTCCTCTTCGACCCGCACTTCCTGATCGTGTGGCTCGCCTTGATCGGCGCGCTGTTCATGCTGTATGCGGTGCTGCAACGACGCTCCAACGGTCGCTATCTGGGCTTGGCCCTGCTCTGCGGCGGGACCACATTCCTGCACGTTTATCAGGGTCTGATCCTGATCGCCGTCGGCACCGCGGTCACGGGGTTGTGGTGGGTAAAGACGCGCCGCACGCGTGAATGCGCCGCAGCGTGGATTCTGACCGTCGGCCCGTCCTTGGCCGTGCTGTTCTGGATCCGAGTGTTGTACCTCTCTTCCGGGCTCCCGTACCCGACGTGGCGGGCCCCGGACGTGCTGTTCTCGAATTTCGTCCTCGCGTACCCGATCGCGTTGGGGCTCATCGTCTGGGGGGTAGCGCGCTATTGGCGCGGTGCGGGTCTACAGCAAGTCTTTTTGCTGGGCTGGGTGTTGGGGTGCACGGCTCTGGTTCTCTCGTCGCCCTACTACGCGTACGCGGATCGCGGCGCGACGGCCTTACAGGTGCCGCTCTTTCTGGCGGCGGGACAGATCTTCTTCGGCCGTTGGTCGCGCGTGTCGTGGCGCCAGGCAGCGATCGCCATCTTCGTGTTGGCTGCCTTCCCGGTCGTACGCACTTGGCATGAGTGGAGTGCGAGCGCGTTCTCTCCGGCGGCCCCATGGACATGGTTGGATGCGGCGCACGAGGAGACGCTGGCGACGCTCAAACGCACGGCCGGCGGCGACGACATCCTGCTCGCCGATTATTCCGACTACCGCTGGCTCGCACCCGAGAATCCGGGACGCAGCTACCACGCGCACTTCTTCCTGACCGTCGATTTCGAGGCCAAACGGGAGCGCGCGGATCAGTTCTTCAGAGGAGACCCGGCCGAGCAGTGGGGCTTTCTGGAGGAGGAGGGGATCCGATTCGTGCTCATCAACTCCGACAACGGGCCGGAGCGCTTTCAGCAGGTAGCGGGTCTCGAGTCGATTTCGGAAGGGGCGCACGGAACGCTGTTCGAGGTGGTCGGGCGTCAGGCCTCGGGCACGAATACCGGCGGCTAGAGGCTCAGTGCCCGGAGCGCGACCCCAAGGTGGTGGGCGGGACTACGGTGTGACCGGCGACAGCCCGCGTCCCGGTCGGCGCGAGCTCTGGCTCCTTGGCGCTGGTGGTGGCCGTGACCCTCGTGCTTCGCGTCTGGGGGTTCGGCGGCGACGTCGGCGTCGACCACTTCGACGAGGGAGTGTACACGCTCAGCGCGTATGGACTCGTCCATGCCGATGAGCCGCAGCGGTTGTGGCCCGAGCAGGTCAAGTTCTCTCCTCTCGTCTATCCGGGGATGACCGCACTGGTGCATTCGGTGCTCGGAGCTCAGACCGACGTGGCGGGCGTGCTTGTCAACGCGCTCCTCGGGACCCTGACGGTCCTTGCCGTCTGGTGGATCGGCAGGCTCTGGTTCGGACCGGCAGCGGGACTGATGGGCGCCATCCTCCTGGGCTTGAGCGAATTCCACATCGGGCTCTCCAGGAGCGGTCTCACCGACGTCGCGTTTGCGCTCTTCTTCCTGCTGGCGCTCGCCGCGATAGTCCGGGCGCTGGAACGGGTCAGCCTCCGGATGGCCCTGGTCGCGGGACTCCTGATCGGCCTCGCGTGGAACACCAAGTATCACGGGTGGCTCGTCGTTCCAATCGGCGGAATGGGGTGGCTCCTGGCGGGCGCCCTGGAACGCGCGGTCCGGGATTGGCGAAGGTCGCTGGCGGTTCTGGTCGTGGCGAGTGTGGTGGCTGCCGCGTGCTACCTGCCCTGGGCCCTGTTCGTACAGGCGGGGCCGGATGGTTATGTCGGCCTGATGGAATACCAGCGGTCCATGTTCCAGCCCGGGTGGTTTGGCAACCTCGGGCACCAGCTGTTGAACCAGCGCTTCTTGGATGGCCCTCTCGGACGGGCCTCCGTGCTTCTGGCGCCGCTTGCCGCTATCACGATGGCAGGGGACCGCTTGGGGCCGAGTGCCATGACTGTCGCTCGGATCGTGCTTCTGTTGGTGGTCGCGACACTCTTGGGTGGGGCCGGAGCCGTCGTCCTGCTGGCCTTGTTGAGCGCACCGGGGCTGCTCAAGGGAAGGGAGGGGGCAAGCCTTCTCCCGGCCGCGACCCTCGTGGCCTGGCTGGGCATCTGGATCGTCCTCACGCCCATGTACAGACCCTACGCCCGGCTCGTGTTGCCGCTCACGATCGCCACCTGCTTGGCCGCGCCCGTGTGGTTGCTGACGCTGCTCCGCACGCGCGCCGCCGGTGGCGGCATGAACGCTCGCATCGGACTCGCGCTCGGGGTCCTCGCGGTGGCCGTTGGGGGTGTTCTGCTCCCCGATCCGAGCAATCCGTGGAGACCGTCGAGCGGGCCGCGCGCGGCGGTCGCGGCGATGACGGCAGAGATTCCGGAGGGGAGCCGGGTCATCGTCCTCGGCGCCCCCAGCGTCGCCTACTACCTGCACCGGAGCGGGCGCCCGTCGTTCGAGCGGGTGACCGGAGCCGATCTACCCGCGGCGCTCGACAGCGCCCGGGCACCGGTGTACGTCGTGTTCAGCCTCTATTCGAGGAGAACGCGAGCCCAATCCCGAAACCTCGAGCGGCTCGGTGACCGGCTGACCTTCATGGGGTCCTACGGTTTCGAGCCGAAGGATCTTCGCCTTCTGGACGATTACCCTCCCGAGGAGGCGTACGCGCTGCGATCGGATCGGGGTAGGGACTACGATCTGGAGCTGCACAGGTACTCGCCGGCGCCACCTGGAGGCGGCTCTCCCTAGACGCGTGGGCTCCTCGGACGCCTGGGCTCCTCGCGTCTGCCGGGTTACTCGTCCCGTGGAGGTTCGGCCGAGGCGCTGAGCTCCCGGAACAGCTGCATGTGTCTCGCCGCCTCCTCGAGCCGCCCCGTCGATCGCAGCGCAAGCGCCAGCATGTAGTGCGCCCGGGCGTAGTCCGGCTGGATCTCGACCGCGCGCCGATAGTGCGTGATCGCGTCTTCCACATTCCCCTGCAGGTCGAGAGCTCCCCCCAGGTTGTAGTGACCCCTGGCATAGTCGGGGTCGATCTCGAGGCTCCGGCGGAAGTGCCGGATCGCTTCCGCGCGCAGGCCCCGCGACTGGAGCAGGATCCCGAGGTTCGTGTGGGCCTCGATCAGGTCGGGATCCGCCGCGATCGCCCCTCGATAGTGCCCGATCGCCCCGGTGGTATCTCCTCGGGCAAACAGGAGGTTGCCGAGGTTGAAGTGCGTCACGGCGAAGTCGGGCCGCGTCTCGAGCGCGAGACGATAGTGACGGATCGCCAGATCGTCCTCTCCCCGGGATCGGAGAATCACCGCCAGGTTGTGGTTGGACCTGGCGTGTTGGGGATCGATCCGCAGGGCTTCGCGATACGAGCGCTCCGCTGCTTCGTCCCGCCCCTCGGATTGCAGCGCCTCGCCGAGGCTGTAGCGCGCGCGAGCGTTGCCGGGCACGGCCTGCACCGCGGACTCCCAGATCGAGACCTCGCTCCGGTAGTCCTCGTTGCGTCGTACGGTGGC
>JBDHHV010000063.1:0-40224 GCA_039589195.1 Gemmatimonadota bacterium
AGTCTAGCGTACGCGGACATACCGCTACAAGTGTCGCCCGGGGTGACGTACGGACCCTCCGCATCGTCTCAACGACAAGCCGTTCGCGGTTCCCAGAGACGTTCTCAGGCAGGAGCTCGATGAAATGAACCCCTTCACGTCATGGCGCGCCGGCGCTTTCTCGCCAGCGGTTGCGGTCGTCGTGTTGATGCTCGCGTTGGCGGGGTGCCGTGCCACCGTTCCGATCGGCCACCTCCTCGACGATCCGTATCAATACGAGGGGAACACGGTGAAGATCGTAGGCCAGGTAACCGGATCCGTCGGAGGCCTGGGTCATGGCGCGTACGCGCTCGACGACGGTACCGGGATGCTCATCATCCTCAGCGAAGACCGCGGCGTTCCCAGGCAAGGAGCGCGCGTGGAGGTTACGGGCTGGTTCCGATCCCTGTTCACGGTCGGTTCGATCAGCGTCGCCATGATGTTGGAGCGCCACCGGCATCTGCGTCACTCGCATTGACCGATCTTCCGCGATCGATACCAGGCTGATCGGAGGCCCGACTTGACCAGGTGATGCGCCGCCGCCCATCGTCGGAGCGGGATCCGGCGGTCCGCCGCTCACCCGGGAGGTCAACCATCTCCGACATCCGCAGGAAATCCCAGGAGGAGTACGACATCATCGTCGTCGGCTCCGGTGCCGGCGGTGGCATGGCCGCATATGTGCTCGCCTGTCACGGCGTGCGCGTGCTCATGCTCGAGGCGGGCCGAGATTACGATCCGCTGACCGAGACCCCGATGTTCCAGCTCCCCAAGGATGCGCCCTTGCGGGGCGCGGGGACCGCCGACAAGCCGTTCGGCTTTTATGATGCCACGGTCGACGGCGGTTGGCAGGTGCCGGGAGAACCGTACACGAGCGCGGACGGGGTCGACTTCATGTGGTGGCGCGCCCGGATGCTCGGGGGACGCACCAACCACTGGGGCCGCATCTCGCTCCGCAACGGCCCCTACGACTTCAAGCCCTACAGCCGCGACGGTCTCGGGTTCGACTGGCCGATCTCGTACGATGACCTCGCGCCTTATTACGACAAAACCGAGGCGCTGATCGGGGTCTATGGGTCGAACGAGGGGCTCGAGAACACGCCCGATTCCTCTCCCGAGATCCTCCAGCCGCCGCCCGCCCCTCGCGCCTACGAGCTCCTGGCACGGAAGGCCTGCGAGCCGCTCGGAATACCTGTCATCCCGGCGCACCTCGCGATCCTGACGCGCCAACAGGAGGCGGATCGTCTTTCGCGTCTCCTGTGGCCCGGGAACGAGCTCGGAGCGCGCGTGACCCGTGAGTCGATGGAATCCCGGGCCGCTTGCTTCTGGGCCACACCGTGCGGGCGTGGCTGCTCGATCAAGGCCAACTTCCAATCGCCCACGGTCACCCTTCCCCCGGCCCTGGCGACCGGGAACCTGCAGGTCGTCACCGATGCGATGGTCCGCGAGGTGACGGTCGATGCGTTCGGACGGGCGACCGGGGTCCATTACATCGACCGGAGTACGCGAAGCGACCGTCGCGCCAACGCTCGCGTCGTCGTTCTGGCAGCGAGCGCCTGCGAATCGGCTCGCATCCTCCTCAACTCGAAAAGCTCGCTCTTCCCGGACGGTCTGGCCAACGGGAACGGTATCGTCGGCAAGTACTTGATGGATACCGTCGGAGCGGGACTGTACGGGCAGGTGCCGGCACTCGAGAATCTTCCGAGACACAACGAGGAAGGCGCTTCTGCCATGCACCTGTACATGCCCTGGTGGCTGTACGGGGAGCAGCTCGCGGGAGAGCTCGATTTCGCGCGCGGCTATCACATAGAGTTCGGCGGTGGCCAGAAGATGCCCGGGTTCGGGACCTTTGGCGGTCTCGAGCAACTCACCGGGGGTTCTTACGGAGCGCGGTTCAAGGAAGACTGCCGGCGCTATTACGGCTCGTTCATGTTCTTCGACGGCCGTGGCGAGATGATTCCGAATGAGGACTGCTACTGCGAGATCGACCCGGACACCGTCGATCAATGGGGAATCCCGGTGCTTCGGTTTCACTGGAAATGGTCCGAGCACGAGATCAACCAGGCCGCCCACATGCACCGGACATTCGCCGAGATCTTCGATGCGCTCGGGGGTCGCGCCCTCGGCACCGTGCAGACGGACGGCGCCAGGGCGATCCTGAAGCCTGGTCAGATCATCCACGAGGTCGGAGCGGTGAGGATGGGAGACGACCCGCAGACTTCGGTCCTGAACCAGTTTTCTCAGGCCTGGGAGGTACCGAACCTCTTCGTGATGGACGGTGGGCCTCTCGTGTCCAACGCCGACAAGAACCCGACGCTGACGATCATGGCCCTCGCGTGGCGGTCAAGCGAGTACCTGGTAGAGCAGCTCAGGCAGGGGAGCCTGTGATGGACGAACGGTCCGAGCGAGCGCCGGAGGAAGGGGCGGAGGGCACGAGCCTCACGCGCCGCACCGCGCTCAAGGTGATCGCGGCAGGCGCGGCAGGGGCCGCGACGCTGCCCGCGGCGGGTTGTGTGCCGCCCGAGCCCGTGCTGGAGTCTCTCGAGGGGGCACCGGAGCGGGCGGGTGCTCCCGAGCCCGAGCCCATGCAGGCGAACGGGAACCCGCTGGCGGCCGGAACCCCGACCGACCCGGACCTGATCAACCCGGTGGTGCCGTGGGATGGTGTCCTCACGGAGGAGGAGCTCCGTACGGTCGCCGCCCTGTGCGACGTTATCATCCCCGAGGACGATGGCTCCCCCAGCGCCAGTGCCGTTGGTGCACACGACTTCGTGGACGAGTGGATCAGCGCGCCATACGAGGGCAACCAGAGGGATCTCGTAGTCGTTCGCGGCGGGATCACGTGGCTGAACGTCGAGGCAGGCACGCGGTTCGGGAGAGAGTTCGCGGATCTGTCGCTCGCCGAGAAACAGGCCATCTGCGACGATGTCGCCTTTGTGCCCAGGGCACGTCCCGAGCACCGCGCCGCCGCCCGCTTCTTCGACAAGATCCGCGATCTGACGGCGACCGCATTCTATACCACGCAGGAGGGGATGTCCGACCTGGGGTATGTCGGAAACCTGCCCATGTCCCGGTTTGACGGCCCCCCTCGGGAGGTACTCGAGCGGCTGGGGCTGGTGTAGGCGGGCACGACTCGGTTCCCCCGGCTTCGGCCTCCTCCCAAGCGGTCTCTCGACGCCGCTCCCGACGTCTCTACTCGCCGACGCCGTCCCTCTCGAGCTTCCGCAAGCGCTTGACGAGGTCGGCCAGGCGGTAGACGGCGCCGTGCGCGCGGAGGAACTCGCGCCGGGGTCGCGCGGGATTCCCCATCACGATCTCGCCCGGCTTGACATCCTGGGTGACCGCGGCCTTGGCGGCAGCCATCGCACCGTCACCGATCTCCAGGTGATCGATGGCACCGGCATGACCGCCGAAGACCACGCCCTTCCCCATGCGCGTGGAGCCCGCGATCCCCACACCCGCCGCGAAAAGACACAGCTCGCCAAGCTGCACGTTGTGGGCGATATGGACGAGGTTGTCGAGCTTGGTGCCGGCCCCGATCTTCGTATCGCCGATCGAGCCTCGATCGACGCAGGCGTTCGCGCCGATCTCGACATGGTCCTCGATGATGCACCCACCGACCTGTGGGACCTTCCGGTTCTCGCCGTCGACCGTGACGTACCCGAACCCATCCACCCCGAGACGCACTCCTGCGTGCAGGACGGCATCGGCGCCGACCGTCACACCCGGGTAGAGGACCACATGCGGGTGCAGCACCGTGCGGTCACCCAGGCGCACATCCGCTCCGACGCACGAATGCGAGCCGATCGTCACATCGTCTCCGAGCCAGGCGCGGTCTTCGACCACCGCGTAGGGTCCGATCTGTGCGCGCTCTCCGAGCCGTACATCGGACCCGAGCACCGCTGTCGGGTGGATTCCGGGCTTCCGGTCCGAGGGTGGGTGGAAGTACTCCAACAGTCGTGGCAGCGAGTGGTGCGGGTTCTGCACGATGACGCACGACCGGTCCGATGGCACGGAATCGGCCAGGTCGGCGGACACCAGCAGCGCACCTGCGTTGGACTCCTCGACGAATCTCAGGTATCGGCGCGCGGCCAGGAGACCGAGTTGGTCCGGTCCGGCGTCGCGCACCGGCGCTACACCGCAGACTCTCAGCCCGGGTTGCCCCTGGACGGTGCCGTCGGTTCTGTTCGCGATTTCCGCCAGAGTCAGGTCGCCGGCGGACGCGGAGCGTGTGGCTCCTGTCATTCTGCTCTCCCGATAGGGGACGGACGGACCCCGATCGCCCGGGGCTCGCTGCAAACGGAATCAGGCGGTCCACCAGCCGCAAGACGCGCCCGCCGTCTGGCGTGCCCCGAATGCGCGGTCCATACTTCGGCAACCGCGGTCGAGCGCGGCGACTCCCTCTTGCAGCGACCTGCTCACGAAACCCACAGGAGAAGCTCGACATGAAGCGACACTCCATGGCTCGCCGGACGTTCGTTCGAGCCGCCGGGGCGGCCGGAGCCGGGCTCGTGATCGTACCCCGGCATGTCCTCGGCGGCCCGGGCTATCGGGCTCCCACTGACACGCTGAACGTCGGTTGTATCGGCGTGGGAGGCATGGGTCGGAACGATGTTCGGGGGATCGCGGGAACGGGGGACAACATCTACGCCCTGTGCGATGTCGATGACCGGCGGGGGGAGGGTACATTCGGCTCGTTCCCGGCCGCGAAGCGCTACAAGGACTTCCGTCTCATGCTCGAGCAAGAGAGCGCCAACCTCGATGCGGTGATCGTGTCCACACCGGATCACACGCACGCCGTCGCAGGGGTGATGGCCATGCAGCTCGGACTGCATTGCCGGATCCAGAAGCCGCTCGCCCGCTCGCTTTGGGAGGTCGGGGAACTCGTGCGGGTCGCGCGCGAGACGGGCGTCGCGACGCAGATGGGCAACCAGGGACATGCCGGCGAGGGCACCCGCCAGATCCGGGAGTGGGTGGAAGCGGGCGCGATCGGCACCGTCCGAGAGATCCAGTACTGGACGAACCGTCCCATCTGGCCGCAGGCGATCGATCGGCCCACGGAGTCGCACCATGTGCCCTCGTGGCTGGATTGGGACTTGTGGTTGGGGCCCGCACCCGAACGGCCGTATCACCCCGCGTATGCTCCGTTTCAATGGCGCGGTTGGTGGGACTACGGCACCGGCGCGTTGGGCGACATCGCCTGCCATGCCATGGACGCCGCCTTCTGGACCCTCGACCTGGGCTATCCGACCCGGATCGTGGCCGAGTCGACCACGCTGTACGAAGAGACGGCGCCAGCCACATCCCGGATCGAATACGACTTCCCCGAGAAGGGCGGACGCAGGGCGATCAAGGTCGTTTGGCGGGACGGCAACCTGTCACCTCCCAGACCGGAGGAGGTCGGCGATGGACAGCGGTGGCCGGTCGATAGCAGCGGCCAGATCTGGGTCGGTGACGATGGGAAGCTGATCGCGGGCATCTATGGAGAGGACCCGAGGCTTCTCGACGAGGGGCGTGACGCCGAGATCCGCGCGAACCCTCCAGCCGAAACGTACCCCCGCACCGATGGCGTGTACGCGGAGTTCGTCGGGGCTTGTAAGGGGGAGACGCCTGCCGGCTCGAACTTCGTAGAGCATGCGGGGCCACTCTCCGAGATGGTGCTGTTGGGTAACCTGGCGGTGCGCACCGCTCGCGAGCTGGAGCTCGACCCGTCGACGGGACGGGTCACCAACATCTCGATCCCCGAGGAACTCATCCGACCGACGTTCCGGGCCGGGTGGGGCTGGTCATGAGCGGGCGAGTGCACAGCCTCGGGGTGTCGACGTCGCTCTCCCCGCGCAGGACCCCGGGCTGGTCCGCTGCGGTCGTCGCCAGCGTCCTGTTTTCTGTCGTGGCCTGCCAGGTGGACCCTCCTACAGATTCAGCAGCAGTAGAGCTGGACCTGGTGATCGCGGGTGGCCGCGTGATGGATCCGGAGACTGGTCTGGACGCCGTGCGACACGTGGGTGTCGCCGGCGGCCGGATCGTGGCGATCAGCGAGGAGGCTCTAGCCGGCTCGGACACGCTCGACGCCGAGGGGCTCGTGGTGGCGCCCGGCTTCATCGATCTCCATGCGCACGGACAGGACTCCGTGAGCGCCCGGCTCCAGGCGTTGGACGGCGTGACGACGGCACTCGAGATGGAGGTCGGTGTGTGGCCCGTGGCCGAGTGGCTCGAGTCGCGCGAGGGGACGGCTCTCATTCATTACGGCGCCACCGCCAGCCACCCCGGGGTTCGTATGAAGCTCCTCGCCGGTATCGACGTCGGGCACACCCCTACCATGCCGCCGACGGCCGACAACCCGTTCGGCTCGGATCTCATCTACGAGGAGCTGGATGAGAGCCGAGTCCTCGAGCTTTCGGGACTGATCGAGCAGGGGTTGGATGAAGGGGGGCTCGGACTCGGTTTCGGGATCACCTACACGCCCGGAGCGTCCCGAACGGAGATCTACCGGCTCTTCCAGCTAGCAGCCGCTCGTCAGGTCCCCGCCTACGTACACCTGCGGGGTGAGGACTCCGGCGGGACCCTGGGCGCCTTCCAGGAAGTGATCGCGGATGCGGCGGCCACCGGTGCGTCGGTGCATATCGTTCACATGAACAGCAGCGCCGGCGAGATGGCACGGACGACCCTGGAGATGATTCGGGGCGCCAGCGAAAGAGATATCGACGTCACTACGGAGGCGTATCCCTACACGGCGAGCTCCACGTTCATCGAATCCGCCCTGTTCGATTCCTGGGAGGGGCTCGAAGACGAGGACTACCAGCGTCTGGAGTGGCCCGGCACGGGCGAGCGGCTGACGGCACGGACCTTCCGGGAGTACCGGGAGCAGGGTGGTTGGGTCGTGATCCACGGTCGAGACGAAGAGACGAACGAGTGGATCGTGGCTCAACCCGATGTGATGGTCGCCAGCGACGGGATCCCGTTCCTGTACCTGGCCGTGCACCCGCGGGGCGCGGGCACCTTCGCACGGGTCCTGGGACATTACGTGCGGGATCGCGGGGCTCTGACGCTGATGGAGGCGCTCGCGAAGATGACCATCCTACCGGCGCGCCGTGTCGAGACGGTCTCATCCGACATGCGTCTCAAAGGTCGCGTCCAGATGGGCGCGGATGCCGATCTCACGATCTTCGACCCTGGGACGGTGAGCGACCGTGCGTCCTACGAGCGCCCGGACGCGCCGTCCGCGGGCATCCACCACGTGCTCGTCGAGGGCACGTTCGTGGTGCGTGACGGCGATGTCGTGGAGGGCGTTTACCCTGGCCGGCCGATTCTCGGGAGCCGCGACTGACCCCCCGGCTAAGGATCGAGGAGCTCCTCGTACTGTAACCGCAGGCGTTTCGGTGGCTCGGGGACCGGTTCCTCCTCTCCGCAGACATCGTATCGCGGACGCTGGCCGGCCGCGGCGTCCCGAAAGCAGTAGCGTGTCGCCCTCCAATGGGTCTCTGGAGGATCCTTCTCCCAATCGGCGACGAGCTCGAACGCGGTGACCTCCAGCCAGTCTTCCGACACCTCGATCTCCACGTCCGACACACCGCCGCCTGCCAGCTGAGTGAAGCCCAGGGTCTCCGTCACCACCCCTGTCCCGGTATCGACGTGGTATATCCGAACCCCGATCCGCGGGCACGCCCCACACTGGCCGGATCCGTAATAGGTCCACCAAGCCCGTGGTCCTTCCTTCACGAGCCAATCTCCGTCGGCGAGCTGGCGGGTCTCTACGTGCCGGGCATCCACGAGGAAGGGCCACGGGCTCTCCTCGCCGGAGCGTGTGCCCTCGACGGTGTCCGAGACACGTTCCCCGCCCTTGTGAGCCAGAAACGGCCCGCACAGGACCTCGTCTCCAGCCAACTCGAGGGCATGGTAATCGGCCACGAAAGCGGCCGGGGATACCGACGTGGCCTCGGGCTCGTACTGGTAGCCGCGGGCTTCGTTGTCGATCACGATCAGGCGGCGCAGCTCCCCCGACCGATCGGGAACCATGTAGAGCCCCGCCTGATCCGAGGGGAGACGGGCTCCGATCCGGGGCTCGCTGAAGATCGCGATCTGGCGGATGCCATAGCCGCAGGGCGTGAGGCGATGTGCGAGGGGCTCAGCGAGAGGCCGTGGGAGCAGGCCTTCCGGAAGCGGGTGCCCCGTGCCCGTGTCGCCGGCGATCAGGCCGACGCTCACTCGCACGGCCGTCAGATCGAGCGCTTTGACGGGCGGGAACGCCTCCCACGGGACGAGAACCTCGAGCCCTAAGGCTCCCGGAGTCCCGGCGATGGATCCGCCCCGTGCCGCGGGATCGGAGAGCGGCTCCAGAGGCTCGAGCTTCGAGCGCACCTCGGGCGCGAGCGCGACGTAGGCGGGCCGGGCCAGTGTTTCGGTGGGTGACTCGGGCGTGCGCACCGACACCACCCAGCGCCGCTCGAAGAGAGGTGCCAGGTCGGCCCGGTGCTCGACCTGGTCGCGGAACCACTCGGCACAGAACGCCTGCAGATCCTCGCCCCACTCCATCGTCTCGCATTCGGCTTCGCTCTCGAGGGTCTCGAAGCCGAACTGGTGGCCCCAACCGACCGGCGGAAGCGTGGGTGGATCGGCATCGGCCAGCCAGACCGAGAGCCGGGCGTCTTCCCCACCCGGCGCACCCGTCGCTCGAATCTCCACCGCGACCGCGAGTCCTCCGTCGACCTGGCCGATCCACACGAGCGCCTGAGGCATCGTCGAAGTCGCGGGCAGCACTTGATCCGTGGATCGCATGCGCCATTCGCCGAGCTCTCCGTCAAGGATGAAGTCGGCGACTCGTGGAATCGTATCCCCCGCACTCGCCTGCGCGGTGAGAAGCGCCGGCCCGGGGGCGGCGAGCAACCCGAGCCCCAGAGCGGCACCGCGCGCCCGGGACCCGAGTCGTCTTTTTCTGGTCCGCCGCATCCCGGGCCTCCTCACGTTCAACGCCACGGCCGACTCGCGTACCGCCTCATGCGATCGCGAATTTCAGGATGAAGAGAAGCGCGATCGTCACGGTGGCGAAGCGGAGATCGCGCCAGCGGCCGGCCAGCGCCTTCACGGCGACATACCCGACGAAGCCGAAACCGATTCCCGTGGCAATCGAGTACGTGAGCGGCATCGCGATCGCCGCGATCACGGCGGGGGCGTACTCGGTCGGGTCACCCCACTCGAGCTCGGACAACCCCCTCGTCATCAGACACGCCACGAAGAAGAGCGCAGAGGCCGTCGCGTAGGGCGGGATCATGCCCGCCAGCGGCGCCAGGAAGAGTGACAGCAGGAACAGCGTCGCTACGACGACGGCGGTCAGGCCCGTTCGCCCGCCCACGTTGGTGCCTGCCGCACTCTCGATGTAGCTGGTCACCGTCGATGTCCCGAGCACGGACCCGGCTACGGTCGCCGTGCTGTCGGCGAGGAGAGCGCGGTTCAGCCGCGGCAGGTGGCCCTCCGAGTCGAGCATCCCCGCACGGTGCGCCACACCGACCAGCGTCCCCGTCGTATCGAACAGGTCGACGAACAGGAACGTGAAGATCACGGTCACCACCCCCACATCCAGCGCGCCGGCAATATCGAGCGCCAGCAGCGTGGGACGCGGATCCGGCGGCATCGCGATCACACCGGAGTAGTCGGCGAGCCCGAAGGGGAGCCCCAGCAGCGCGACGGCAAGGATCCCGATGATGACGGCCCCGAGCACGCCGCGGTGCGTGAGGGCGACGATCAGCGTGAATCCGAGCGCCGCGAGCAACGGCTCGGGCCGGCGCACATCACCGAGGGTCACAAGCGTTGTCGGATCGCCCACCACGAGACCCGCGCTCTGTAACGCGATCAGTCCCAGGAAGAGCCCGATCCCCGCAGATATGGCCCGCTTCAAGGTCACGGGGATGGCGCGCACCACCTGCTCCCTGACACGGAGCACGCTGAGGGCCGTGAACAGCAGGCCGGACAGGAACACGGCCCCGAGAGCTATCTCCCAGCTGTAACCGAGAGAGCCGACTACCGTGTACGCGAAGAACGCGTTCAGCGCCATCCCCGGAGCGAGCGCGATCGGGTAGTTCGCGTACAGTCCCATGATCAGGGTGCCGAACGCTGACGCCACGCACGTGGCGACGAATACGGCGCCGCGATCCATCCCCGCGTCGGCAAGGATCAGCGGGTTTACGAACAGGATGTACGCCATCGTGAGGAACGTGGTGATCCCGGCGATCACCTCCGTCCGCGCATCGGTCGCGTGCTCGGAGAGTCCGAAGTAGCGATCCAGCATGGGCGCGAAGCTATCCGCTTTTGGGGCGAAGCTATCCGCTTTTGGGGCCCCGCGGTACAATGGGCCGATGCGTCTTACCTTCGTCGTGTTGGCGGCCGGTCGCGCGAGCCGCTTCGGGCGACTCAAACAGTTGGAGCCCGTCGGGCCGAGCGACGAGGCCCTGTTCGAGTATGCCGTCCACGACGCCATCCGAGCCGGGTGCCACCGCGTCGTGTTCGTCACACGTCCCGACCTCGAGCCCCGCCTTCGGGCTCACGCGAAGCACCGACTCGGCGATGCGCTCCGCGTCGAGTTCCTCGCTCAGGACACGAGCGACCTGCCGGCCGGCTTCCGGCCCCCCGCCGGTCGAAGCAAGCCCTGGGGCACCGGTCACGCCGTCCTCACGCTCCGGCGCATGGTGCAGGAGCCGTTCATCGTCTGCAATGCGGACGATTTCTACGGCCCGCGATCGATCGGGCGGCTCACGCGACGAGTGCGCGACGCTCTTACTACAGGCGATCCGTCGCACTTCGTCATCGGGTACCGGCTGCGGGACACCCTCCTCCCCTCGTCGGGAGGTGCCAACCGCGGTCTTTGCCAGTGCGACAGTTCCGGCTTCGCCGAGTCGATCGAGGAGGTGCGCGAGATCCGGCACGAGGGCACGGCCATGGCCGGACTGCAGGAGGATGGCAGCCCCTGTCTGTTGACGGGCGATGAGCTCGTCTCGATGAACCTGTGGGCGTTCCAACCGTCGATCTTCGAGCCGCTGTGGCACCGCTTCGAGCGTTTCCACTCGGAGATGGACGACCCGGTCGCGGCCGAGTTCCTGCTGAGTAGCGCCGTGGGCGGACTGGTCGAGTCTCGACGGATCAGGGTACGGGTGATTCCGACCGAGGATCGCGGCCTGGCGCTCACGTTCCCCGAGGACCGCGAGGCCGTCGCATCCGGGGTCAACGAGGCGGTCGCCGCCGGGGACTACCCCGTCGACCTGGCCGCGTGGTTTCGCGCCAGGCGAGGCACGGTGCCGGGGTGATGGAGAAGCCGTGCAGCTGACGGCCCTGGATTGGGCGGTTCTCGCATCGTACGGGGTCATCGCGCTCATCGTGGGGCTGCTTTTCGCGCGCCGGGCGGGGTCGGGCACCGGCCAGTACTTCCTCGCCGGCCGACAGCTCCCCTGGTGGCTGCTCGGGACCTCGATGGTCGCCACCACCTTCTCCACCGATACGCCGAACCTCGTCACGGATCTCGTGCGCAACGGCGGAGTGAGTCAGAACTGGGTTTGGTGGGCGTTCCTCATCACCGGGATGTGCACCGTCTTCTTCTACGCGAAGCTGTGGCGCCGCTCGGGCGTGTTCACGGACATCGGATTCTACGAACTGCGGTATTCGGGCAAGCCCGCCGCCTTCTTGCGCGGGTTTCGCGCGCTTTACCTCGGCGTGTTCTTCAACGTGATGATCATGGCCACCGTGACGCTGGCCGCCATCAAGATCGCCGGGGTGCTGTTGGGAGCCGACAGGTACACGACCGTGCTGGTCGCGGGAATCGTGACGGCCCTGTACTCGGCGACGTCGGGCCTGTGGGGCGTGGTCGTGACCGACCTGTTGCTCTTCACGATCGCGATGATCGGGTCCGTATCCGCCGCGGTGTTCGCCCTACGGCAGCCGGAGGTCGGGGGGCTCGCCGGGCTTGTCTCGCACCCGGCGCTCGCCGACAAGCTGTCTTTGCTGCCCGACTTCTCCGATTGGAGGAACGCAGCGGTCGTATTCCTGATCCCGATCGCCGTGCAGTGGTGGAGTACCTGGTACCCGGGCGCCGAGCCGGGGGGCGGGGGTTACGCGGCGCAACGGATGCTGGCGGCGCGGAACGAGCGCGAGTCGATGCGCGCGACATTGTGGTTCAACATCGCGCACTATGCGCTTCGGCCGTGGCCGTGGGTTCTCGTCGCGCTCGCCTCGCTCATCATGTACCCGACGTTGGATTCGATCGCGGTCCGCTTTCCGGGACTGGACCCGTCCATCATTCGGCACGACCTCGCCTACCCGGCCATGCTCGTGTTCCTGCCGCACGGACTGCTGGGGCTCGTCGTCGCCTCGCTCGCCGCGGCCTACATGTCCACGATCAGCACCCATCTGAACTGGGGCGCCTCGTACATCGTGGACGATTGCTATCGGCGCTTCGTAGCCGCCGACCGGGACGAGGCCCACTACGTGCGAGTCGCGCGGTTGTCCACCGTCGGGTTGATCGTTCTCGCGTCGACGGTGGCCGTGTGGCTCGAGAACGCGCTCCAGGCTTTCCAGATCCTCCTCCAGATCGGCGCCGGCACCGGGCTCATTTTCCTGCTGCGTTGGTTCTGGTGGCGGATCAACGTGTGGAGCGAGATCTCCGCGATGATCGTCTCGTTCCTGGTAGCGGTGTACTTCCAGTTCGCTCACGAGGCGGTCGGGTTCGCACCCATCCACCCGGCCGTGGCGCTCGTCGTGGGGGTCGCGATCACGACCGTCGCATGGCTGACGGTCACCTACCTCACCCCACCGGTGGACCGGCATACGCTTCAGAGCTTTTACGACCGGATCCGGCCGTTCGATCGAGGGTGGCGGAAAGCGGTCGATCTACGCGGGGAGGCGGACGGTCCCGGGGGTAGCGCATCGGCCGGGCTGCTCGCGTGGGCGCTGGGGTGCCTGGCCGTGTACTCGGCCCTCTTTGGAACGGGGTATCTGCTGTACGGGCGCGTCGGGCTCGGCGTGCTCTGCCTCGGCCTCACGGCGCTCGCCG
Source organism: Gemmatimonadota bacterium (assembly GCA_039589195.1). Taxonomy (GTDB): domain Bacteria; phylum Gemmatimonadota; class Gemmatimonadetes; order Palauibacterales; family Palauibacteraceae; genus JBDHAC01. The sequence continues at coordinate 13,049 of JBDHHV010000063.1, forward strand.
CCGTGGCGTTGTTCCGGGTCGTACCGAAGGTGGGGTTCGAGTGAGCCCACGCGGGCCGCGGAGTGCTCGAGTGGGTCGGCGGCCCGGCGAAGCTACAAGCGGTCTACCGAAGCACCGTCAGATGGGTGCGCCACGAACGGGTACTCCACCACCTCACCGGGTGGAAAGCGCCGCTCGTAGAACTCGGCACGCAGCGCGTCGCTGACCGTCTCGACTTCGGCGTCCGTACACACCCCGATCGCGCACCCTCCCAGACCCGCTCCGGTGAGCCGGGCACCGGCGGCACCCGCTTCCTCCATGATCTTGACCAGCTCATCGAGCTCGACGGTGCTTACCTCGTAATCATCTCGCAGGCTGAGGTGCGAAGCGGTCAGGATCTCACCGAACCGCTCCAGGTCGCCGGCCTCGAGTGCGGCCTCCGCCCGGTTGACCCGTTGTGCTTCGGTGACGACATGCCGGAAACGGCGACGAAGCATGGGGTGGAGATGGTCTTCCGCTGCGATGAGTAGCTCGTGGGGAACGTGCTCCACGAGGAGATCCTGGTAGCCGCCCGAGCCACCCGAGGTACTCATGGCATCCCACACGATCTCCTGCGCCTCGCGCGACTGGCGGGTGCGTTGATTGTACACGGCGAGCGCCGACTTCGATTTCTCGGCCGCCACGAAGCTGTGTGCGACGACGAACCTCCAATCCTCTGGAATCGGAATCGGCGTAGTGCGCAAAGGCTCGAAGTCGACGCGCAGCGCCGTCCCCGCGCGAGCGAGCAGGCAGACCGCGTGGTCCATCCCACCTCCCGCGGTACCTACATACCGCTCGCCATGTGCCAGGTGCCCGGCGAGCTGTGCTCGAGTGAGGGCTCCCGGACCCGTGCCGGGGGTCTGGCCCGCGTCAGACAGCTCCGGGGTCTCGAGACCGTTGGCCACCAGCAGCGCCAACCCGGATGCGATCACCAGGGCCGAGGAAGAGCTGAGCCCGGCTGCAAGAGGTAGGTCCGCGTCGATCAGGCCCTCGAATCCGCGGAGCGGGGTGTCCGACGGGTGGCCGCCGGGACTGGAAGCCAGGTGCCGGATCATCGCCTGCGCGGCAGCCTTCACGTAGTTGCCCCAGTCGCCGCCGGCGTAGCGGGGAATGGTCTCTGCGAGCTCGAAGGTCCGCAGCTCGTAACTCCGGGCCGACGAGGCGATCCGGATCACTGCGTCTTCGCGCCGGCGTACCAGGAGCCGGACGTGACGCTGGATCGCCATCGGCAACACGGACAGCCCACAGTAGTCGATGTGCTCCCCGATGAGGTTCACGCGCCCGGGGGCCTGCACGAGATGCGTGGGTGCATGTGAGTAGAGGGCGTGGAACTCCGCCCGCGCTCGTTCAAGCGCCTCCGATCCTCCCCCCGGATCGGTCACGACCTGTCCAGATCCTTCACTACTCCGTGGAGTCGCATGCCTTCGTGCTTGTCCTCTGCCTCCATCAGACCCAGCCTCGTATCCTCGACTCGCGCGTGCGCGGGATAGCGGGATAGTAGGTGCTGGGAGCCGGATTGTCAGCGAGGGTGGCGTCGAAGTATCGAGCCTTCGCCAATCTTCAGATTGTCGATGAGCATCAGGTATCCCGGGGGTCCCCAACTGTCCAGCTCGACCCGGTCGATTCCCCCCGTGCTTTCGATCGTCACCACTTCCTGGCGGAATAGCCCGCCACCCGCTGCGTGGAACGTTCGCGCGCGACTGCGGAGGATCGCCAGGCTGTCGATGCGACGGCCCGAGGTCCACGCGGTCACCTGGAAACGCTCGATCAGGTCCGGACCTGTGAGGTCGAAGACCACGCATGCCGGTGAACCGGGGAAATCCATCCGGACGACACCCACCTCAAGCCCCCGCTCGTGAAGCGCGGGGGCGACACCATGGGCTCCTGGTGCGCCCTCCGGAAGGTACGAAGCGGCATCCACGAGGGAAGGATGCTGCGCGTCCGCCGACCAGGATCGGAACGAGAACAGGACGCCAAGCGAACGGTACTCATCGGTGAGCGGACAGGACTCGCAGGCGGGCGTGCCGTCCGGGTAGGTCTCGAAGTCGATGACCCCCTGGCCATTTGAAGGCTCGTCAGCCCCGCGGGCGAGGGTCTCGGGTCCCGCCGTCGGTCTGCTCCCCGAGACCGCCGGTCGTCCGAGAGAACTGGCAGCGTCTTGAACGCCGGCGGCGGATCGAGGCCCCGCGGCGGGCTCAGAGCCGGCGGCAGACCAAAGGTCCGTGTCCGCGGTGGTCGTGCCCGCGGTCGCAGTCCGGTCCGCCTCCTCCTCCCACCGGAACCGGAATCCGGCGGCGCGCAGTGCGTACACGAAGATCGTGACGGCCAGTGACACACCCAGCAGCGGCCCGAGCGAAGCCAGTCGACCACGCCACCCTCGTCGCCGAGTCACGAACCTGCTCCTCGCTCACATTGGCCCCGGGGGTTCGGATGGGCCGGCCGCACCAAGTTCTTCAGCAGCCTGTTACGCGGTAACGATCCCGAGTCGCGGCCACGTCTTCCAGCGACCACCGGTGAAATCGGGGAACTCCATCGGCTGGCTCCCGTTCGCCACCGAGCGCTCCGAAAGCTCGCACACGGCCGAGAGGGCGGCCGCATCGTACACGTTCATGTCCGTGGGCAGTCCCTCCCGCAGGCACTTGATCAGCCGGTAGTCCTCCAGGTAGTCCATGCTCCCGTGCCCTCGCCCTTCCCCGGCGTCTCCCAGCTCCAACCACAACGGGTGCTTGAATTCCTCCAGGTACGCGTCGACCGCTTCCCACCGGTGCTCGGGGCTGCGACCCTCGATGTACACCCGGTTCGGGTAGCCCTGGAACAGACCCGTGGTCCCCTGCACCAGATGGATCCTGCTGTAGGGGCGCGGGAGATTCGTATCGTGGCTCACGTAGATCGTGCGGCCGCTCGCGGTCTTGATCATGCTCACGTTGACGTCGCCGAGCGCGAACGTCTCCCGCCGCTGGGACGCCTCCGCCGGGAAGTGCTCGCGCGCGTACTCCTGGAGCCCACGCGATGGGCCGCTCATCGAGACCAGGTACTCGAAACGATCGCCCCGGTTGATGTCCATGCAGTTCGCGATCGGACCCAGCCCGTGCGTCGGGTAGAGATTGCCGTTCCGGGTCCACGCGTGATCGCGGCGCCATAGTCCCTCGCCTTCGGAAGCGAACTTGATCGCGCGGAGATCATGCAGGTAGCCGCCTTCCCCGTGCAGGATTTCGCCGAAGAGACCCAGTCGGACCATGTGGAAGACCATCATCTCCCAGCGGCCGTAGTTCACGTTCTCCATCATCGCGCAGTGCCTGCGCCGCGCCTCGGCCGTTTCGACCAGTCTCCAGCAGTCCTCCAGCGTGTACGCGGCCGGCACTTCGGTCGCGGCGTGCTTGCCGTTCTCCATCGCGGCGACGCACACCGGGACGTGCCACCGCCAGGGCGTGGCCGTGTACACGAGGTCGAGCTCCTCTTCGGCGCACAACCGCTCGAAGTCTGTCTCACCCCTCGTATACAGCGTCGGCTCGGGCTGTCCTGCCTCGAGCACCCACTGCCGGGCTTTCTCGGCGTGGGCGGGACGGATGTCGCACAGGGCGGTGAGCTCCACCCCCTCGATATCGAGGAGGTTCTGCACATGCACCGAGCCCATGCCACCAATCCCGACGAACCCGATTCTGACCCGTTCGAGGGGCGGCGCCGCGAAGGGCTCTTCTGGAGCGGCACTCGGTCTCGGGCGCGCGACTCCCGCCCCCGTCCCGGCAGAGCCCGTACCCGATGCGCAACTACCCAAGAGCGCCGCTCCGGCACCGAGCGCCCCCAGCTTGATGAGATCGCGGCGGTCCAGTGAGCGATCCCCGTGGTCGCTTTCCCCCGAGCCTCCGTAGTCTGCCGTCTTCGAGCCTCGGTCGGTGTCCATCTGCCCCCCGGCGCTGGTGTTTCGTGTGCTGTGAAGCGCTGCTCGGCGGCCATCCGGCGCACGCCGCACAACCGAGTTGGAGATAGGGGGTGCCGCGCGCGGGCGCCATGGTCGAGGACCGGAAGTCCGCGTGATCCATCGGGCCCATGGGAACCCGGCCCACCTCCAGGCGTTGATGCCATGGACGGCCGGGCTCGGGCGGGTTGGGGAGCCAGGCGGCGGAAGCAAGAGGACTCAGCGCACCGCAGAAACCCGGTGACTTCATGATCGTGAGTGAGAGAGAGGCGAGTTGAATCGCACTACGGCTATGGGGTCCAGGGGCCCGTTCGCCCTCCTGCTCATGGCCTGCGCCGCCGTCGCGTGCGGTGACGGGTCGGGAACCATCGGACCCGGGCCAGCACCACCCCCACCACCGACGATGCTGCAGCTTCCCCTCCGGGTGCACCTGTTGTCCTCGCGGTTGGGGCCGATAGACGCGACGCTCGACGACGCGCAGGTCGAAGCGCTGATCGGACGGGTGAACGAGATCTGGAGCCAGGCCGACATCGTGTGGGAGATCGAGTCGATCACGCGTGAGTCCGCCGAGGCCGAAGATCAGGTCGAAGCGACTCTCCTGGCAGGCACACCGCTCAGCGGAGGTCTGATTGCCGCGATCCTGCCGCGCGGCCGGCTGTTCGCCGGGGGGTGGGACGCGTTCATCGTGCGCGACCTGGCAAGCGCAGGGGCCGCTCCCGGCGTGTTTTTCCCCACGGTGCCCGCGGTGGTCTCATCGGAAGTGGACCCGGCCGGGCTGGATGATCCGGGACGAATCCTCGCGCACGAGCTGGGTCACTCGCTGACGCTCCCGCACGTCGCGTGTACGGCGGCCGGGAATCTGATGGCACCCAGCTGCAACTCGCAGGATCGCACCCGGCTGTCTGCCGGACAGCTCGATCAAGCCCGCAGGCAGGCGCAGACCGGGGGGCCGGCCAGCTCCTGACGACGCACGGAGTCGGTCGAACGCGGGCTGGATCGTGCTCCGGGAGGGCAGAGTTTCGATGTGGCACGGGAAGCCCGCCGATCGGCGGGCTTTCTGCTTTTTCCCCACGCGGACATTCGAGGCTGTCCTCACCTTCGCGGTGATCGTCGGGATCCTGCTTCAGGACTTTCTTCCCGATGGCGGGGTTGACAGACCGGCCCCGTTCATACATACTGGTTGGTATGAAATGTGGAATCGAGGCACACCATGCCCCGAAGGGGCGCACGAGAGATCCTGAAGCGACGCGGGAATGTCTGCTGCAGTGCGCGTTTCAGGAAATCTACGAGCACGGATACGCCGGAGCGAGCCTGGATCGGATCCTGGCCAATTCGGGCGTGACCAAGGGCGCTCTGTACCATCACTTCGGCAGCAAGGCGGATCTCGCCAACGCCGTGATCGATGAGGTGATCCGGCCGTTCGTGATCGAGCGCTGGGCGGATCCCATCCGGCAATCGGACGACCCGATCACGGCATTGCAGGAGCATGCCACCGAGGTGATGGCCAACTTTACCGACCAGGAGATGGCCTGCGGCTGTCCGCTCAACAACCTGATCCAGGAGCTGGCGAACGTCGAGGAGCGGTTTCGCGACCACCTCGCCCGGGTGTGCGACGAGTGGCGCGCGGGTCTCGCGGAGGCGTTCGAGCGCGGAAGGACAGCCGGGACCGTGCGAGAGGATGTGGATCCGGCCGCCGCGGCCGCGTTCATCGTGGCGAGCGTCGAGGGCCTCGCCACCACCATGAAGAGTAGCCGCGATCGTGAGGTCAGCGGCGCGGCGGCGCGGATGTTCCTGCGGTTCCTCGAGAGCCTGCGGCCTGCACAGGCCGAGGCGCCCGCAGCCTAGCCTGACAACCCCAACATAGACGAGTGAAGACGATGGCTATGCGTTCGAATCACAACCTTCATAAAACATACCAACCAGTTGGTATCTGGTGGGCCGACGAAGTCGAGTCGCCCATCAAGTCGACCCCGCGAAGTGGAGAAGACGGAGGAAAAGGATGAGCGGCGCACAGGATATCGAGAATATTCGACCCGAGAATCGGACCCAGCGGTACGCGCGCTGGGTGATCAGACATAGATGGTTGGTCCTCGGCCTCGCGCTCGTCGCGACGGTCGCCGCTGCGAGCGGGCTGCCGAAGCTGGGGCTGGCCACCGATTACCGAACGTTCTTCAGCGAGGACAACCCCGACCTGGCCGCCTACGAGGCGGTGGAGAACATCTACACGAAGAACGACAATGTCCTGTTCGTGATCCGCCCCGAAGAGGGGGAGGTGTTCACGCCGCGGGTGTTGGGGATGCTCCGGTCGCTCACAGACGACGCGTGGCAGATCCCCCACTCTACGCGCGTGGATGGGATTACGAATTTCCAGCACACGTGGGCCGACGGCGATGATCTGATCGTCGAGGACCTGGTCGCGGACGGCGAGATCACGGCCGAGATCGTCGCCCGAGCCCGGGAGGTCGGGACGGCCGAGCCGCTTCTCGCCGGCCGGCTCGTATCCGCGGACGCGCGTACGACCGGGGTCAACGTCCGAATCTCGCTCCCCGGCGCGTCCAAGGCCGAGCTGCCCGCTACCGTCGAGCACGTGCGCGGGCTACTCGAAAAGTACCGGGCGGACTACCCCGATCTCGAGATCCACGCCTCCGGCATCTCGATGATGAACTGGGCGTTCGCCGAGGCACCGATGCGCGATATGCCGGTCGTGATGCCGCTCATGTTCGGTGCCTTCGTGCTGGCGATCGTCCTTTTCCTGCGGACGTTCTCCGGGATCGTGGGCACGCTCACCGTGCTCATGCTCTCGACGGTCACCGCAGTGGGTGTCGCGGGGCACCTGGGCGTGCTGCTGGACCCCGTTTCGTCCTCGGCGCCCACGATCATCCTCACGCTCGCCGTGGCGGACTCGATCCACATTCTCGTGACCTGGATTCAGTCGCTGCGCGATGATGTCGATAAGCGGGAGGCGCTGGTAGAGGCGATTCGGGTCAACGCCAAGCCCGTGTTCCTCACCTCGATCACCACCGCGATCGGCTTTCTGAGCCTCAATTTCAGCGATTCCCCACCCTTCCGCCTGCTCGGGAACATCACGGCCTTCGGAGTGATGGTCGCGTTGGTCTATTCGATGACCGTGCTCCCGGCCGTCATCGCGATCCTGCCGGTAAGGAAGCGGGTGCGAGCCGGCCAGGGACGGCTCGACAGGCTCGTGGATGGGTTCGCGGACCTGGTCGTCCGCAGGTACCGGCCGATACTGGCCACGGTGGGCGCGGCGGCCGTCGTCCTCTCGCTCTCGATCGCCCGTCTTCAGGTCAACGATCAGTACATCGATTACTTCGACCGGTCGCTCCCGATCCGGGTCGCGTCGGATTTCACGGTCCAGAACCTGAGCGGCGTCTACACGACGACGTACTCGCTCGAGGCAGGTGGCTCACAGGAGGTGAGTGACCCGGAGTACCTGGCCGCCGTGGACGCCTTCGCCGATTACCTCGAGTCGCGGCCAGGCGTGGTCCACGTGAACAGCTTCACCAGGACCATGAAACGGCTCAACAAGAACCTGCACGCCGATGACCCGGGTGAATACCGCCTCCCCGATGACCGGGAGCTAGCCGCACAGTACCTGCTCCTGTACGAGCTGTCGCTCCCCTACGGGCTGGACGTCAACGACCAGATCGACATCGACAAGAGCTCGTTGCGCCTCGACGTCACGTACGGGGACGTGGACATGGCCGTCGTGGACGCCGAAACCCATCTCGCCCGGGCCTGGCTGGCGGAGCACGGGACCGAGAGCATGAGGACCGCCGACGCGACGGGTGTACCGGTGATGTTCGCGAAGATCACGCGCCGGAACGTCGCGTCCATGATCCTGGGCACGGGGCTCGGGTTCCTGCTTATCGCCCTGATCCTGGTCGTGGCGCTCCGCAGCCCGCGCCTGGGGCTCATCAGCCTGATCCCGAACGTGCTTCCGGCCGCGCTCGCGTTTGGCGTGTGGGCCTGGCTGGTGCGCGACGTCGGCTTCGCCGTGTCCGTCGTGGCAGGGCTCTCGATCGGGATCATCGTGGACGACACGGTGCACTTTCTCAGCAAGTACGCGTATGCGCGCCGGGACAAGCGGATGGACGCGCCCGACGCCGTCCGCTACGCCTTCCGCACCGTCGGAACCGCGATCCTCGGCACGACGTTCATCGTCGCCGTCGGTTTCGCGATGCTGGGGCTGAGCACGTTCCGCGTGACGTCGTACATGGGGCTACTGACCTCGCTCACGGTGGCGGCGGCGTTGTTCGTCGACTTCCTGCTCCTGCCCACGCTTCTCCTCGCCCTCGATCGCCGCAAGGCGGAAAGACCCGAGACCAGCGGAAATCTGGCCGGGGTCGCGAGGGCGGCGACGAAAGCTGCCACTCAGGCCGCGGCACTCTGACCATTTCACTCGAGCCAAATGCAACCGAGGAGACACTCCAATGACATACAGGACGACCTACATGACCGGCCTCCACACCCGTCGCGGGATGCCTGGAGCCTTTTTCGCGGCCACGATGGCCGCCGCGCTATTGGCGAGCCCGACCGTCGCGCAGCAATCCGACGAGGCGCTCGGTCTGCAGATCGCGGAGGAGGCTGACCGCCGCGACCTGGGCTGGGGAGACAATGCGAGCACGATGCGCATGATCCTCCGAAACCGAAACGGCGACGAGAGCGTGCGAGAGCTTCGGCGGCAGGCGCTCGAGACCCACGAGGGAGGGCTGGGCGACAAGAGCGTGATCACGTTCGACGCGCCACGCGACGTGGCGGGGACCTCGCTCCTCTCTCACACGAAGATCCTCGAGCCCGACGACCAGTGGCTCTTCCTCCCCGCGCTCAAGCGGGTGAAGCGGATCTCGTCGGCCAACAAGTCCGGACCCTTCGTGGGAAGCGAGTTTGCGTATGAAGACCTCGTCTCGCAGGAAGTCGACAAGTACGAGTATCGGTTCCTGCGCGAGGAATCGTGCGGCGATCTGGAGTGCTTCGTCGTCGCGCGTGTCCCGCTGTACGAGAGCTCGGGGTACACCAAGCAGGTCGTGTGGTGGGACCAGGACGAGTATCGGATCCAGCGCATCGACTTCTACGACCGGAAAGACACACTGCTCAAGACCCTACAGTATCACGGGTACCGGGAGTACGCGGGGGAGTACTGGCGTCCCGACCGCATGACCATGGAGAACCACCAGAACGGCAAGAACACCGAGCTGGTCATCGACGAGTGGTCGTTCGGGAACGGACTCTCGGAAGGCGAGCGGTAGGGGGGGACGATCATGCAATCCTTACGACAGACCCTGCTCCAGCGGACCCTGCTCCAGCGGACCCTGCTTCGGCGAACCCTGCTTCAGCGAGTCTCGCACGGACGGCTCCTGGCGGCGGCCATCGTCGCCCTGGTGGGGGGGCTCCTCGCCTCCCCTGGGTCCGCACGGCTCGGAGCCTCGCCTCTCGCCGCTCAGGAGATCCGCGGTAGTGTCTTTGTGGAGACGCGGCTGTTCCCCAGCGATCCGGCCTTCGCGGACCAGCGCGAAGCCGCGGTGTCACCATCGTTCGGACTCGAGCCCGAGCTCATCTGGGAGTCCGCGAGTGGCCAGCTCCAGCTCCGCCTGAAGCCCTTCTTCCGTATCGACGCCCATGACGGGAGCCGCACGCACTTCGATATGCGCGAGGCGAGCGCCCTGTGGCTGGGAGATGGATGGACGCTGATGGCCGGCGTCGGAAGAGCGTTCTGGGGAAAGACCGAGGCGCACCACCTCGTCGACATCATCAACCAGACCGACGGAGTCGAGGACCTCGACACCGAGGACAAGCTCGGGCAGCCGATGGTCAACTTCACGCTCGAGCGCGAATGGGGCGCGATCGACTTCTTCCTGCTCCCCTACTTCCGCGAGCGTACGTACGCCGGTGATCGCGGCCGGCTGCGGGGCCCTCTCCCGGTGCTCGACGACGCGGTCTATGAGTCCGGCGCCGGGCGCTGGCACCCCGACGTCGCGGTGCGCTGGTCCTACTTCATCGGAGAGCTGGACCTGGCCGTGTCCGCGTTCCGCGGGACCAGCCGCGAGCCGCTCCTGGTGCCCGTCGTGACGGGCGACCGCCTTGGGGCGGGCGGCGGGCTCGCGCTCCAGCCACGGTACGACCTCATCGATCAGGTTTCGCTCGATGCGCAGTGGACGCGCGGTGCGACGTTATGGAAGCTGGAGGCGATGACGCGCGGCGGGCACGGCGACCGGTTTCTCGCCGCCGTCGCGGGTGTGGAGCACACGCTGTTCGGAATCGGCCCCGGCCCGGCCGATCTCGGTTTGCTGGCCGAGGTCATGCTCGACGGAAGGGACGAGGACGCGCCCTTCACCGCGTTCGATCACGACATGTTCGTGGGATTCCGGTGGGCCTTCAACGATCTCGCCGACACGTCGATCCTCGGCGGGCCGGTGGTGGACTACGAGAGCGGCGAGATCATCGCTTTCCTGGAGGCCGAGCGGCGGTTCGGCGACCGCTGGGTCGCCGAGCTTGAGGCCCGCTGGTTGTTCAATACGGACGCAGACGCGCCGGTCCACGACCTTCGTCGCGACGACTTCCTGACGCTCCGATTGAGCCGGTTCTTCTAGGTTTCCCGAGGGTCGTCCGCCGGTGTGGAGGTGACGTGAGTTACCGACTTGCGTATCTTCATATCCGCTTAAGCTTCGTGAGCCGCCGAAGCTAGCGCCCGTTCGCTTATTACCTGGACGGACTTCTGCCTGCAGACAGCCGAACGATGATTCCAGCCCTCGGGGCGACCCCGCCCGGTCATCCCCGCCATCCGCTGCGATCCGACGCGCGCGTGTTGCTGAGCAGCGTGTTCGGTCCGTACGCGCGCGATGACGAGTACGGAAGCCGGGCCATCAACCCGATGGAGCTCTACCACAACCAGGTCACCCGGGAGCAAAGCGGATTCTCGCTGCGAATGTTCCATCGTTCGTGGGGGCTCATGCTCATCCAGAACAACATCGACGCCCCCTGTACGCTCCTGGATTTCCCGTCCATGGATCGCTTCATCCACGAGATCACGGCATACCCGTACGACATCGTGGGGATCGGAGCGATTCAGCCCAACGTCGGGAAGGTGCGGAAGATGTGCGAGCTGATCCGCGAGCACGCGCCCGAGGCCACGATCGTGGTTGGGGGGCACGTCGCCAACCTGCCGGATCTGCACCGGCACATCGACGCCGACCACATCGTCCTGGGCGAGGGGGTGCGCTGGATGCGGCGCTTCCTCTCGGAAGACGAAGACCGACCGATCCGGCACCCCCATATCCTCTCCGGCATCGGAGGGCGCTCGATGGGAATCTCCCTCAGCAGCCGACCCGGCAACGGCGCGGCGACACTGATCCCCTCCGTGGGCTGTCCGATGGGCTGCAACTTCTGCGCGACCTCGGCCATGTTCGGCGGAAAAGGGAAGTTCGTCCACTTCTACGAGACGGGGGACGAGCTGTTCGACGTCATGTGCGAGCTGGAAGACGCGATGCGGGTGCGATCGTTCTTCGTGATGGATGAGAATTTTCTCTTGTACCGGAAGCGGGCGTTGCGACTGCTGGACCTCATGGCGGACAACGACAAGCCCTGGGCTCTGTACTCGTTCAGCTCCGCCAACGTACTCCAGAACTACACGATGGAGCAGCTGGTGGGTCTCGGGATCTCGTGGGTCTGGATGGGACTCGAGGGCGCGGACGCAGACTACGTCAAGCTGAGGGGGACCGACACACAGGAATTGGTGCGCGGATTACAGAGCCACGGCATCCGTGTCCTTGGTTCGACCATCATCGGGCTCGAGGAACACACGCCCGACAACATCGATGCCGCCATCGACTACGCCGTGGCTCACGACACGGACTTTCATCAGTTCATGCTGTACACGCCCGTCGCGGGCACGCCGCTGTACGCGGAGCATCTGGAGAAGGGCACGCTCGTCGATCCGGACGAATGCCCCGAGGCGGACCGTCATGGACAATTCCGGTTCAGCCACCGCCACCCCCACATCAAGGAAGGACAGGAGACGGAATTCCTCCGGAGGGCGTTCGACCGCGACTTCAAGGTGAACGGGCCAAGCATCGTGAGGGTCGCACGGACCACGTTGCAGGGGTGGCGGCGGTACCGGAACCACGCCGATGCCCGAATACGCAGGCGTTTCGTCTGGGAGGCCCGCAATCTCGCCGCCAGTTACGCAGGTGCGCTGTGGGCGGCCCGGCGGTGGGCTCACGCGGACCCCGTCCTGGAGCCGAAGATCGGGCGGGTCCTGCGCGATTTCTACCGCGAATTCGGGTTCAAGGCTCGCGCGGTGGGTCCGCTCGTCGGTCGGTACGCCGGCTTCATGATGAGGCGCGAGGATCGTCGATTGCGTCGCGGCTGGACGTACGAGCCGCCCACCTTCTGCGAGACCGCCAACCAATAAGGCGCTCCGTGCGAGCGGTTCCCCGGCACCCAACGTTGCCCCGCACCCATCTGTTCCCTAGGGAAGGAGTGACGCCTATGGCTAAACCAGAAACTGGAGATCTCCCATGAAGCTCACACGCCGAGAACTGCTCAGGCTGGGGGCGAGCGCCGGGGCATTCCTCGCGATCGGACGAGGGTCCGCACGCGGCTGGACCCTGCGCCCGCAATCCTCCGACGTCGTCACCAAGCCGATCCCATCCAGCGGCGAGGAGATCCCCGTCATCGGGATCGGGACGCGGAGTTACAACACGTCTGCCACGCCGGAGGAGATGGGGCAGTTCCGGGAGACGCTCGCGGCGTTCGTCGAGCACGGCGGCACGGTGATCGACACGGCGGCCGGGTACGGACGCGGGACGTCGGAGACCGTGCTCGGCGACCTGATCGCGGAGCTCGGGTACGGCGACGACGTGTTCTGGGCCACGAAGGTCGACCGCGAGGGGGAGGCCGAGGGGATCGCCCGCATGGAGGGCTCGTTCGAGAAGCTCCACCAGGAGCAGGTGGACCTCATGCAGGTCCACAACCTGCGCGACACGGCGACGCAGCTCGCCACCATCCGTGAGTGGAAGGCCGCCGGCCGGATTCGGTACACCGGCGTCACGTCCTCCAGTTCACGCGCCTTCGAGCGCATGGAGCAGACGATCGCGGGCGAGGAGCTGGACTTCGTCCAGATCAACTATTCGCTCGGTGACCGCGGATCCTCGGAGCGCATCCTCCCCATGTGCCAGGAAAAGGGGATCGCCACGCTGATCAACCTCCCCTTCGGCCGAGCCCGGCTGTTCCAGGCCGTCGAGGGCATGGAGGTTCCCGACTGGGCTTCGGAGTGGTGTGACGGCTGGGGGCAGTTCTTCCTCAAGTACGTGGTGTCCCACCCGGCGATCACGTGCGCGATCCCGGGCACGACGAAGCCGCACCACATGGTCGACAACATGGGCGCCGCCCGCGGCTGGATGCCCGACGCGGCGATGCGTAGCAGGATGGAGCAGTTCTTCGACGGGCTGTGATCCTCCGACACGTCTTTTGGCTAGGCGAGGGCGGATCGGGCTAGATATCCGATCCGCCCTTCTTGTTGAGCGGTTGCAGGAGTACGAAACCACGGTCCATCTTCGCCGCACCACGTGTCGGTTCGCCCGTCGCCACACCCTCTGATTTGGACGCCGCTATGAAGCATGTGACGCCGTTGATCGCGCTCGCCGCTCTGGGAGGACTCGTCACTCCGCTGGCCGGACAGAACGCCGACCCCTTCGCCCACCTCGACTTCCGCACGATCGGGCCCTCGACCATGAGCGGCCGCATCGTGGATCTGGAAGTCCTCGAAGTGGATCCCGACGTGTTTTACGTCGCTTCATCGACGGGCGGGCTGTGGAAGACCACCACACGCGGGATCACCTTCGAGTCGATCACCGATGACCTCCCCACACACTCGATCGGGGACGTAGCGGTGCACCCGGTCGACACGGCGCGGGTGTGGCTCGGGATGGGGGAGCGGGCCAGCCGGCAATCCTCCTCGTGGGGCGACGGCGTGTGGCGCTCCGACGACGGGGGTCAGACGTGGACGCACGTGGGATTGGACGAGTCGCACCACATCGGCCGGATCGTGCTTCACCCGGCGGACCGGAACGTGGCCTACGTCGCGGCCATGGGGCACCTGTGGGGCCCGAACGAGGAGCGAGGGTTGTACCGCACCACCGACGCCGGCGAGACCTGGGAACGGATCCTGTTGGTGGACGAGGACACGGGCGCCGTGGACGTGGCCATGGATCCCGTCGATCACGACGTGATGTATGCAGCCACCTATCAGCGACGTCGTCGGCCCTGGGGCTTCCACGGTGGGGGGCCCGGGAGCGCCCTGTGGAAGTCGGTCGATGGGGGTGACACGTGGACCCAGCTCACCAACGTCGGGCTGGAAAACGGACTGCCCACCGGGACGATCGGGCGCATCGGGATCTCCATCTACCGATCGGACCCCCGCATCGTCTACGTCAGCGTCGAGCAGGGTCTTCGTTACAACGCGTCTACCGCGTACGAGGAGCGACTGGCCGGGATCTACCGCTCGGAGGACCGCGGCGAGACGTGGGAGCACATGAGCGACTGGAATCCCCGTCCCATGTACGCGTCCCAGGTCCTGGTGGATCCGTCCGACGATCAGCGGATCTACATGGTCAACACGTACTCGTGGTCCGACGACGGGGGTCAGACCTTCGAGCGCGCGCGCCAATCGCTGCACGGGGATGATCGACTCGTATGGGTGAACCCGAACGACTCGGGCCACGTGATGAAGGCGGACGATGGGGGCCTCGGCATCTCGTACGACCGCGGGGTGACGTGGTGGTACGCGAGGCATCTGCCCGTCAGCCAGTGGTACCGCGTGCGCGTCGACATGAAGAAGCCGTTTTGGGTCTACGGCGGCCTGCAGGACAACGGATCGTGGGCGGGGCCTTCGGCCACCTACCGCTCCGAGGGAATCCGGCACGATGATTGGCTCAAGTGGGGCGGCGGTGACGGCTTCCTGAACGTCGTGGACACCACCGACAACCGCACGCTGTACGTCGAGTCGCAGTACCTCGGGCTGTCGCGGGTGGACATGGCCACGGGCGAGCGAAGCGACATCCGGCCCGGCGATCCGGAGGGCGCGATCGGCGCGCGGCGCAACTGGCGCACCTGGCCGGATCTGGACGACCCGATCGAGCGACTCGGAAACGCGATGGAGCCCGCGAATTGGGACGGGCCGTTCACGATCTCTCCGCACGACAACCGCACGATCTATGCGGGCACGCGCCGGCTATGGCGATCCCGCGACCAGGGGCAGAATTGGGAAGACCTCGGAGACTGGACCACCCGCACGGACAGGCGGACGCTGAGCATCATGGCCCAGATGCCCACCGACACGACCCCTTCGCTGGATGACGGGATCCCGTATTGGCCTACGCTCACCGCCGTCGAGGAGTCGCCGCTACAGGAGGGGCTGCTCTACATCGGGACCGACGACGGCCAGTTGCTGGTCTCGACGGACGCGGGCGGAAGCTTCACCAACCTGACCGCGCGCCTGCCCGATGTCCCCGACATGATGTGGGTCAACACGATCGAGGTGTCGCGGGCCGCCGTGGGGCGCGCCTACGTGGTGGCCAGCAACTACCGGAACGACGACTACGCCAACTACGCCTGGGCCACCGAGGACATCGGCGAGACCTGGCGCTCGATCGCAGCGGGCCTGCCGGCCGGCAGGGTGACCCGCGCGGTGCGGGAAGACCCGAGAAACCCCGATGTGCTCTATATGGGCACGGAATTCGGGCTGTTCTTTTCGGCGGACCGCGGCGCGTCGTGGGCCGAGCTCCGAGGTGACCTGCCCACGATGGCCATCAACGACCTCGTGATTCACCCACGCGACAACGACCTGGTGCTCGGCACCCACAGCCGTGGGATCTGGATCCTGGACAACGTGAACGCGCTCCAGGAGCTGGGTGCGGTGGCAATCGCGGACGGTGGCGACGAAAACACCTCTCCCGTCTACGTGTTCTCGACCGAGCCGGCCGAGCAGATCCGCTACCGCAGCGAGGGGGGGCACGGGGGTGACGCGATCTTCTTCGGCGAGAATCCGGCAGCGGGTGGGATCATCGACTACTGGCTCGCTTCCGACGTACCCGACGACGAGGAAGCCGCCATCACTGTGCACGATGCCGCGGGGGCAGAAGTGGCCCGGCTCGAGGGCACGGGACACGCGGGCATCAACCGCATCGTGTGGGACCTGCGGCACTCCGAGCCAGAGGTGGCCGACGACGCGGGCCAAGGCGCGGGTCCAGGTGGCGGCGGTCCCGGCGGTGGAGGGTTCGGCAACTCCCAGCGCCGAGGGCCATTGGTGGTCCCGGGCACGTATACGGTGCGGGTGAACGCCCTGAACGAGATCGCCGAGGGCACCATCGAGGTCCGTGAGGACCCGCGGATCGCGTCGAAGGTGGATCCCGACGTCCGCGCGGCGTGGACGGCCATGCTGCTTCAGATCGCCGAGCTCCGACGCGATGCGCAAGCGCTGTCGCGACGCGTGCGTCAGGCTTTGCAGGCCGCGCAGGATGAATCGGGAGGTGACGACGAGTCGGAAGGCCCCCTGGATGAAGCGCTCGAAGTCCTGGTCCGCGAAACGAGAGAGCTCGCGAGCCGGGTCGGCCGCTTGGAGGGCGAAGCTGAGGACATCGTCGGGCCGCTCACAGGTGAGCAAGCGAGCCAGTGGCTTTTCTTCCAGGGCATGTACGAGGCGTTGGGTCAGGAGGCCGATGCCCTGTTGGAGGACTCGGAAGAGTCAGGGCCGCCGGGCCCGTGACGGCGGCCCGCTAAGGCACCAGCCGGAGGTTCGCGCTGGCCACAGCCGCCAGGATCTCCACCGCTCGGAACAGGTTGGCCAGACGGACGTTCTCGTTCGCGGCGTGCTGATTGTTGTCGTGGTTCACCGTGGGCACGACGGCGAACGGCGCCTGGAGGATATCGGTGTACACGTACGCGGGGCCGCTCCCTCCCATCGTGGGACTGATCACCGGCTTCCCGAGACCGGCGGCCGTGAGGGCGGCGATCAGCCCGCGCGACGCCGGCTGATCGAGCGCGGTGCGGCCGGCCGGATACCCGCCTCGCGTCGTCACTTTCACCAGCCGCGGCGTGTTGACCCGAGTCGTGGAGTCGGGATCCTCCCGAACCACCGTGTATCCCTGCCGCTCGATATGCGCGATCAGCTTCTCCACCTGACGCTCGGGACGGTTCCCTGCAACGAGACGCAGGTCGAGCTCGGCGATGGCGACATCGGGGATGATGGTGCGCGCCTGCGCGCCGACGAACATGCTCCGCAGGCCTCGCACGTTGAGCGACGGCCTCGCGACCAGCTCCATGCGTGTCGCGCCGTCCCCGTCCAGGGAACCGAGCTGGAGCTGCTCTCGTCGCGTCTCATCGTCGTGCGGGTACTCGGCCAGCGCCTCCAGCTCCGCCGGCGCGAGGGAGACCACGTCCTCGTCCCAGCCCTCCACCAGAACTTGACCACGAGGACCCTTCATCGTGGCAAGCAGTTGGGCGAGGCGCATCGCGGGGTTCGGAGCCCAGTTTCCGTAGTGACCCGAGTGGAGAGGCACGACGGGGCCGTACATCGTGATCGTGGCGGTCGCGAGACCCCGAAGCCCGAAATCCGCGGTCGGGTTGCCGGAGGGGTGAATCGGGCCGTCCGCCATGACGACGAGATCGGCTGCGAGGAGCTCACGGTGCTCTCTCATAACGTCGGGTAGGTAGGTCGACCCGGCCTCTTCATCGCCCTCGAAGATGAACTTCAGACGATTGCGTAACGGTACACCTGCCGCCTGCCAGGCATCCAGCATGTGCATGAGCGCGATGATGGGGGCTTTGTCGTCGCTGGCCGACCGTCCGTAGATCCGCCAATCCGGGTCCACCTCACCCCCTGTTCCGGGCCAGGATCCCAGGACCTCGCCGCCTGCCTCGATGGATCCTGTCCGGAGCTCGGGAGTCCAGGGCGAAGCCTGCTCCCATTGGGAGGGGTCGGCGGGCTGCCCGTCGTAATGGCAGTAGAAGAGGACCGTAGGGAGGTCGGGGTCTCCGATCTCGCCGTAAACGACGGGCGGGCCGCCGGTCTCGAGGATGCGAGTCGTGATGCCCCGCCGTTCCATCATTGCCACCAGGGCGGTTGCGTTCCGGCGGATGTTGTCGCTGTCCAACGCGACGTTCGGGATCGTGAGGAAGTCGCGCAGCTCGAGCACGATCTCGGCCCGATGTTCTGCTACGTGGTCGCGCGCCGCCGCAACCGGGTCCTGGGCTCGGACCGGCAGCACGATCGAGCCGGCGGCAAGGGCCATGACGCCAACGGTACGCAGGTGATGCATGGGGTGTCGCTCCAGCCGGGGAATCGGGACTGCCAGCCCGAACATCGATCCGGGTGAGCCAAGATGCGACTCGAGTGCTGAGCGGTCGAGTGTCCCGGCGATCTCAGTCGGATTAGGACTCGCCCAACCCGAGGCGCCCGTGGGCCAACACGTGGGATGCAGGAACCAGAGGCGCGTGCCCGTGTCCTAGGTGGGAGATTCGCACCGGATCTCGAGAGCCGAAGACCGGCAGGGACGGGGACCGGCCAAGAGAGTCGAGAGCCGGCCACGGTAACCGACCATAGGGGCGACGCCGGCATGAACGATCTTCGCTACGCGCTCAGGCAGCTCGGCAGAAACCCGCTCTTCGCCATCGTGGCGATCGCGACGCTCGGTCTCGGGATCGGGATGAATACCGCGATCTTCAGCGCCGCGAAGACTTCGCTGCGTCCCGAGCTCCCGTTCGAGAACCCTGATCGGCTGGTGCGGGTCTACCAGGTGCCCGAGGGAGGGTCACCCGACATCAGCCCGCGCGCCCCCGCTTTCATGTTGGTGCGCGACAACATCGACGCATTCGAGAGCATCGCGGGGTTCCGGTTCACCGATTTCACGCTCACCACTCCCGAAGGTCCCGAGCGTCTCATCGGCGGTGTGATCACGCCGGGTTGGCTATCGACTCTCGGGGTTCGACCCCGATTCGGGCGCGGCCTCAGCCCGGACGAGGAAGCCACCGGCCGCGGCAGCCAGGTCGCCTTGATGAGCCACGCGCTGGCACAACGCGAGTTCGGGGCGGCGGCTGACGCCGTGGGTCGCACGCTTCGGCTCAACGGCATTCCGCATGACGTGGTCGGAGTGCTCCCAGAGGGCTTCACGTACCCCTACGACGCGCAGGTCTGGGTACCCTTCCGTCCCGAGTCCGAAGACCAGGGCTCGATCTGGGCCCTGAACATCCAGGCTCGAATCTCCGCGACCGCCTCTCTGGGCACGGCCGAGCAGGAACTGCGCCTCCTGAGCGACCGTATGGCCGGGATCACGCCGGAGCTGACGGAAGGGATGACCCTCGTCGCCCGCCCGTTGCGTCAAACGCTCGTGGACGAGGAAGGGCGTACCGTGACCGCTCTCCTCGCCGCGGTCGGATTCCTCCTGCTCGTGGCATGCGCCAACCTGGCCAACCTGCTTCTGTCTCGCGCGCTGGCGCGGGAATCCGAGTTTGCCGTGCGCTCCAGTCTCGGGGCATCGCGGCTCCGGTTGGGCCGTCAGTCGCTCACCGAGAGTCTGGTACTCGGCGTCGCCGGCTGCCTGGCCGGCGTGGCCCTGGCGTGGTTCGGCGTGGGCTTCATCGAGCCCTTGATCCCGAGCCGCTTGTTCACGCTGGGTGTCGGTACCGCGATCGATCTGCCTACGTTGGGCTTCGCGATCTCGCTCTCGCTGCTCACGGCCATGATTCTGGGGCTGGTCCCCGCGCTTCGCGCGTCGGCTACGCGCCCGGCGACGGCCATGAGGCATGGCAGGCGGTCGGCGGGCGGGCGACGCTCACGGTCGGTGGGTCGTTGGTTCGTGGTGGCCGAGCTCGCGTTGACCCTGATGCTGCTCACCGGCGTCGGTTTGATGGCGAGGGACCTGCAACGGCTCCAGTCGCTCGAGCTCGGATATGACCCGGCCGACCTGCTGCTGTTCAACCTGGCGATCGTCGAGGCCCCTTACGATACGGGTGAGAGGCGCGTGCAATTCGTCGAGCGGCTGATCGATGAGCTGAACGCGACGCCGGGGGTCGAAGCCGCGGGCGTCACCAGCATGTTTCCGCGGCATCGCGGGAACAACGTGGCCGAGGTGGAAGGCGAAGGGCACGAGGCCCAACGCCCGGGGCTGACGATCAACAATCGGTACGTGGTGCCCGGTTTTCTCGAGACGCTCGGGACGCCGCTGCTGCGGGGCCGGTGGCTGACATCATCGGATCGCGCCGGGGGACCTCCGGTGGCGTTGGTCTCAGCCAGTCTGGCCGAGGCGTTGTGGCCGGGTGAAGACCCCCTCGGGAGGTGGATTCGCAATCGTAGGGTCGGCGATCAGGCGGAATGGCATACGGTGGTCGGTGTGGTAGGGGATGTACGTCAGGCCGACGATATCCGGCACACGTGGTACCTTTCGTACAGTCAGCACGCCGGTGAGCGTCCCGCCGCCCAGGTCACGGTCGTCGCGCGAGGGACGGAGGGAGCGGGAGCTCCCCCCCTTCAGGCGGTCCGCCGTGCGCTCCTCCGGGTCGATTCCGAGCTTCCGGTGTTCGAGGCGGTCACGGCCGAAACGCTTAATTACGAAGCGCTCGCGCGCGAGCGCCACGGTACCCGGTTGGGCGGCTTGTTCGCCGTCTTCGGACTGCTGCTCGCTACGCTCGGGATGTATGGCGCGATCTCGTATTCGGTGAACCGCAGAGTTCGCGAATTCGGGATCCGCATGGCGCTCGGAAGCGACAATCGACGGATCCTCCGATCCGTGCTGCTCGAGGTAGGCCGCCTGATGTTGATCGGGGGTGCGCTCGGGCTGGCAGGTTCTCTCGCACTCGCGCGCTTCCTCGGGGCGACGCTCTCCCAAATCGGACCGTTCGACCCGGTCGCCTTCACCGTCGCAGGTTTGCTCTTGTCGCTCACCGCGCTGGCCGCGGGAGCCGTTCCGGCCTGGCGAGCGGCACGTATCGACCCCGTACGCGCCCTCCGCGCCGAGTAGCCGAAGCGGGTATCGACTCCAACCTTGGACCGCCCGGACGCGTCCAACTTCCAAAGTGCCCATAGCTCGTTCAAACCGGGCGAGGCTGCACCAGGAGGGGCGATGCACGGGTGGCTGCAGGATCTTCAGCACGGAGCGCGACTGCTGCGTCGGTATCCCACGTACGCCGTCGTAGCCGTGGCAGCGTTGGGAATCGGGATCGGGGCCACGAGCGCGATCTTCTCGATCATCGACGCGACCCTCCTTCGGGAGCTTCCGTATCCGGATGCGGAACGGCTCGTCATGGTCTGGGAGCGGAACGCCGACCGCGGCTACCCGTTCATGTACGCCTCTCCTCCGAACTTCGTGGACTGGCGCGACGAAACGCGGAGCCTGGAGGAGATCGGGGCGTTCACGACGGAGCGCATGGCGCTCTCCGGAGGGGACAACACCATCGCCGTGCAGGGGGCACAGGTGACGTCGAGGGTGTTCGCCGCCCTTGGCGTCTCGCCACAGGTCGGGCGTCCTTTCCAAGAGACCGACATGCTCCCCGACGGCGCTCCTCTGGTGATCCTGAGCGATGCTCTGTGGAGCGCCCAATTCGCGCGCGACCCCGGGATCGTCGGTCGTACCGTGGAAGTGGATGGTGAGCCGGCCGCCGTCATCGGGGTGATGCCACCCCGCTTTTCATTTCCCCCGGAGATCTCAGAGTCCGGGCCGGCCACCGGTGGCACCGACCTGTGGACGCCGCTCCGTCTGCGGGAGGGTACATCGCGCGCCGCCCATTATTTGATGACGATCGCCCGAGTTCGAGAGGGGACGCGATTGGAGGCGGCCGGGGAGGAGCTTCGCGCGATCGCGGCGCGGCTGGAGCAAGAGTACCCGGACACCAACGAGGGCTGGACCGTTACGACGGTTCCGTTACACGAGCAGCTCGCGGGACAGTCTCGCGGGCAACTCGGGCTGTTGCTCGGAGCCGTCGGCCTCGTGCTGGTGATCGCATGTATCAACGTCGCGAACCTTTTGCTCGCTCGAGGTACGTCCAGACAGCAGGAGATCGCGGTGCGCTCGGCCATCGGCGCCAACCGAAGGCGATTGGTGCGCCAGTTGCTGACGGAGAGCGTCCTGCTCGGTCTCGCCGGCGGCGCGGTCGGGCTCGCGCTCGCCCGGATCGGGCTCCGAAGCCTGGTAGGGCTCGCCCCGGATACGGTGTTGCGGGCATCCGAGGCAACGCTCGACCTGCGAGTCGTCCTGTTCACGTTCGCGGTGTCGATGCTCAGCGCGGTGCTGTTCGGTCTTCTGCCTGCCTGGCGGAACTCGTCTCTCGAGCTGTCCGGGCATCTGCGTGAAGGGGGACGAGGAGAGACCGGTGCCCGAGCACACCGCCGTTTTCAATCCGCGTTCATCGCCGGCGAGATCGCGCTGTCGCTCTCGCTTCTGGTTGCCGCCGGGCTGCTGTTCCAGACGTTCTTGCGGCTGAGCGATGTAGACGTCGGCGTTGCGCGGGAACGGACGCTCACTGCCACGGTCGCGCTGCCGCAGGGTCGGTATGCGGACGACCAGAGCCGAGTGACCGCGTACGGGGAGCTGCGACGCCGGATCGTGGCTCTCCCCGAGGTGGAAGCCGCCGGCTTCATTTACGACGTTCCGCTCGCAGCGGACCGGCAGGGGACTCAGATCACGCTCCCCGGGGAGACCGAGCTGCCCGAAGGCCAGAACCGGGGCGTCAACTTCAGCATCGTTACGTCGGGGTACTTCGACGCGATGGGCATACCGCTGCGGCGCGGCCGCGACTTTTCGAGCACCGATCGGCCCGACGGTGATCCGGTGGTGATCGTGAACCAGGCTCTGGCGGATCAGTTCTTCCCCGGCGTGGATCCCTTGTCGGGGGGCATCGGGATGTTCGGATTCCAGCCGCGGATCGTGGGGGTCGTCGGCAACGTGCGGCACGAGAGCCTCCGCGTGCAGGGAAACCCGGTCGCCTACCTCCTCTACGATCAAGCTCCGTGGCAAGGCAACCTGTCACTCGTGGTTCGCAGCCGCGGCGCTATCGGAGGAGCGCTCGAGAGCGTGCGCCGGGAGATCCGGCGATTCGATCCCGGTGTCCCCGTATACGATGCGACCACGATGGATCAAGTGTTGGCCGAGTCGGTTGCTCGAGAACGGTTCTCGGCGACGCTGATGGGAATCTTCTCCGTACTGGCGCTCGTCCTCGCCAGCGTAGGCGTTTTCGGGGTGGTGAGCTACGCGGTGGGTCGGCGGCGGCGTGAGATGGGCGTCCGGGTCGCGCTTGGCGCGCAAAAGGCCGACGTTTTAGGACTTCTCATCGGTCAGTCGATGCGACCGGTTCTGATCGGAGTGGGCATAGGACTCCCCACCGCGTTCGGGCTTGCCCGGCTCCTGCAAAACAGCCTGTATGACGTGGCGCCGGCGGATCCGTTGACCTTCGCGGGCGTCGTCGCCGCTTTGATCGGCGTATCGCTGCTCGCCATCTACCTCCCGGCACGACGGGCGACCCGGGTCGACCCGGCCATAGCGCTCCGGAGCGACTAGCGTTCGCGGTTAGCCGATCACCTCCTCGTACAGGCGATACAGGTTCAGCCCCATGATCCTCTCGATCTCGTCCTCCGAATAGCCGCGGCCTGCCAACCCGTCCCAAACCACTTCCATCCGGCGCGGTCCATTCAGCTCGTCGATGAAGTAGGGGAGCTCGTGGCTCACCACCTGGCTTCCCTCTTCGGCCCTGAGCTCGGCCACGTACTCGGGCGTCATTTCGATCACCCGGTGGTCTCGGTCGCTGCCAATGCACACGCCCTCGAGACCCGCGACCTGAACCGCGTGGTCGATGTGGTCGAAGTAGGCGTGCAGGTTGTCCTGCTTCTTCAAGGTCAGGAAGGGCCGCAGCTGGCACACGCCCACGACGCCACCGTGTTCCGCGAGTAGCCGCAGATTCGAGTCCGTCGTGTTGCGTACATGTGGGTGTACGGCGTCGCACCCGGTGTGCGAGATGATCACCGGCATGCGGGAGTGCTCGATCGCTTCCGACATCGTGCGCATGTTCGCGTGCGAGAGATCCACTAGCATGCCGATCGCGTTCATGCGATCGATCAGCTCGCGCCCGAAGCCGGTGAGCCCGCCGTCGTCCCCTTCGGCCCGACACCCGACGCCGACGAGGTTGCGCTCGTTGTACGTGAGCTGGCAGCTGGTCAGACCCAGCCGGTAGAACATCTCGACGCGGTCCAGGTCATCGTCGAACTGGGTGGCGTTCTGGTACAGGTAGAAGACCGCCATCCGGCCCGAGCCCCGCGCCGAGCTCACATCCGCGACCGTTGTCGCCTTCACGAACAGATCGGGGTGCGCCGCCAGATAGCGGTCGTACTCCATCAGCCCATCCACGGCGAGCTCCAGGGCTTCCGCTCCGACGGCCTTTGGATCACACAGCGTCACCGTGATCGAGTCCATGCCGCTCGCGAGCATCTCGCGGACGAGGGGTGGCTCGTAGATCGGACGGAGCTCTCCCATCGCGTCCATGATGAGCGCGCGCGGGTCCCGTGTCGCCGACTTTTGGCCGGTCGCGGGCTCCTCGGCGGCCGCAGCCAGGGCCGTGCGGGGATCGAGATGGACCGCCACCGCGGATGCGGCGACTCCCCTCAAGAAGGCTCGTCGGTCGAGGCTCCCATCCATGCTCTCACTCCTCCTCTGGTGCTGGCCGGCCACGGGATGCCAATTGGCTTGGAACGTCCCGATACTACTCCTGCTCATTTCGGGACACCACGCGTCTCGGTCGCGACCGCCACCGTGAGGTGCAACGGATGTCTGCCAAACATGCACGAACTTCGGCAACCGCCCTGTTCCTCGTCTGTGCCCTCGCAGCTGCGTGCGCGCCTGCGGACATCGCACCCGAGTACGACGTCTTGATCCGGGGCGGGACCGTGTACGACGGATCCGGAGACGCGCCGAGGGTCGCGGACGTGGCGATCTCGGGTGACACGATCGCGGCGATCGGTAATCTGGCGGCAGCGAGCGGCGCACGAGAGATCGATGCGACCGGGATGGCGATCTCTCCCGGCTTCATCAACATGCTCAGCTGGGCCACCGAATCGCTCATCGAAGACGGGCGGTCGCTGAGCGATATCCGGCAGGGCGTCACGCTCGAGGTGTTCGGCGAGGGATGGTCGCTGGGACCGCTCAACGACGCCATGAAGGAGGAGACGGTCGCTCGCCAGGGAGACATCCGCTTCGAAGTGAGCTGGACATCGCTCGGCGAGTACCTCGACCACCTCGTGGAGCGCGGGGTGTCGACCAACGTCGCCTCCTTCGTCGGGGCGACCACCGTGCGGATTCACGTCCTCGGCTACGAGGACCGACCCCCCACACCGGCGGAGATGGAGGAGATGCGGAGACTGGTCCGCCAGGCGATGGAGGAAGGCGCGCTCGGGGTCGGATCGTCGCTCATCTACGCCCCCGCGTTCTACGCGGACACGGACGAGCTCATCGCGCTCGCGGCTACGGCCGGCGAATACGGCGGGGCGTACATCTCCCATATCCGGAGCGAGGGGAACCGCCTGCTCGAGGCGGTCGAGGAGCTGATCACGATCGCGCGCGAAGCACGGGTTCCGGCTGAGATCTACCACCTGAAGGCAGCCGGTCGCGAAAACTGGGACAAGCTGGAAGAGGTCATCGCGCGGGTGGAGGCCGCGCGCGACGGGGGGCTCCGGATCACGGCCGACATGTACACCTATCCGGCAGGCTCGACCGGCCTGGACGCCGCCATGCCCCCTTGGGTGCAGGAAGGCGGGCACGACGCGTGGGCCGAGCGGCTTCGCGATCCGGCGATCCGGGTACGCGTCGCGCGCGAGATGAGCGCTCCGACCGATGAATGGGAGAACCTGATGCTCGCGGCCGGATCGCCCGACAACGTGCTGCTGGTCGAGTTCAAGCAGGACTCGCTCAAGTACCTGACCGGCAAGACACTGGCCGAGGTCGCGGAGATGCGTGGGACATCGATCGAGGAAACGGCGATGGACCTCGTCGTCCAGGACGACAGCCGAGTGGGGACGGTTTACTTCATCATGTCCGAGGACAACGTCCGCCGGAAGATCGCGGTCCCCTGGGTGAGCTTCGGGTCCGACGCGGGATCACTGTCGCCCGAAGGCGTGTTCATGCTCTCGAATCCCCACCCGCGCGCCTACGGGACGTTCGCGCGGCTGCTCGGGCGCTACGTCCGTGACGAGGGGGTTCTCCCGCTCGAGGACGCGGTCCGAAAGCTCACCTCGCTCCCCGCCGACAACCTCGGGCTGGACGGGCGCGGGCGGCTGCGGCCGGGGTTCTTCGCCGATGTCGTCGTCTTCGATCCCGCTACGATCCAGGACCACGCCACGTTTGCGGAGCCGCACCAGCTGGCCACCGGGGTCCGGCACGTGTTCGTGAACGGACAGCCGGTCCTCCTGGACGGAGAGCACACCGATGCGCGACCTGGGCGCGTGGTGCGTGGTCCGGGATGGACGGGACGCTGATGAAGATAAGAAACCAGGCGGAGGAGCCCCCCTCCCCTCCGCCCGAGTGACACCGAACCCTGACTTCGGGTAACGGGCTTTTCTGAAGCTAGGCGTCCAGGTTCCAGGCGTCCCAAGCGCACAGCCAATCGTCACCGGGCTGGCGGCGATAACTGGCCAGCCATTTCCCCGTCCTCGTGACGGGCGTGCCCTCCTCCTCGATCTTCATCGAGAAGGTGCCGTGCACGCAGGCGAGGTCCTCCGCGCCCTCGGCTTCGACGAGCTCCGCGTCGAAGTCCAGGATCTCGGGGAAGCCCTCCACCCGGCGCCTGGCTGCTTCCTTCCCTTCGATCACGGGCTCATCCGGGGGCATGAACAGGACATCGTCCGTGTACAGGGACATGATCTCGTCGAAGTCCCTATTCTTCATGGCTTCGACATGGTGCTCGAGGTTCTTTCGGATGGTGGCGATGTCGGTGTCGGTGAGTTTGAGCGTCGCGGTAATCATCAATACCTCCTGCAACTTGCTGCAACGTGAAGACGCTCTCGGGCGGTGGGCTCGTGCGGTCACGACGTCGGGGGGGGTGCCGGCGAGGTCTTCAGGGGGGAGGGACACCCGCGACGGCATCTTCTCGGCGGGGCGACCGTGAGCGCCACCGCTATGGACGCATAGTAGCAGGAGCGAGGTGGCCGGCAAGAGGCTCGTTTACGATGCTTCGGTTCGTATCCCCACCGGCG
>JBDHHV010000064.1:0-18040 GCA_039589195.1 Gemmatimonadota bacterium
GAGCTTCGCGACGTGGCTGACCGGCATCTCCGCCACGAGCGTCCCGACCACACCCTGCAGGCCACCGCGCTCGTCAACGAAGCCTATATGAAGATCGCGGGCAGCGCGGACGTGGACTGGCGCGGGCGGACTCACCTCGTGGGCATCGCCGCCCGCGCCATGCGTCAGGTCCTCGTGGATCACGCGCGCCGCCAGGGTGCGCGCAAGCGGGGAGGCGATCGACAGCGCACGACCCTTGCCGGTGTCGGGCTGGAGGTTCCCCTGGATGAGATCCTCGCGCTCGATCGTGCCCTGGACCGGCTCGAACGCATCGATCCCCGGCTGCGCGAGGTCGTGGAGTATCGATTTTTCGCAGGCCTGACCTCGGACGAGATAGCGGAGACCCTGGGTGTAACGCGACGAACCGTGCAGCGTGATTGGTCCAAGGCCCGAGCATGGCTCCACCGCGACATGTCGCACTCGCCCCCACGGGACGGGAGCTAGATGTCCTCCCCCGAACGACACCGCCGGGCTATGGATCTGTTCCAGCGCGCGCTGGACCTGGGGCCGGAGCGTCGGGCGTCGTGGGTGGCCGAGCAGACGGAGGACGATGCGGATCTGCGCTCGGACGTGGAGAGCTTGATCAGGGCCCACGAGATGACCGGTGGCATCCTGGACCAGCCTCCACCAGGCGAAGGCGCTTCCGGAGCCGGGAGCCTCCCGTTCAGCATCGAGGAGATCGAAGCGACGCTACGCGAGAGCCTGGCTGACAGCTACCGGGTCGTGGAGGAGATCGGACGCGGCGGGATGGCGTTCGTGTTCCTGGCATGGGAGCGCAAGCACGATCGGCGGGTGGTCCTCAAGGTCCTGAGACCGGAGCTCGCCCTCCTGTACGGTTCGGAACGGTTCGAGCGCGAGGTCAAGTTGGCCGCGCAGCTCTCGCATCCACACATCGTCGGGCTCATCGACTCGGGCACGGCTGAGGGACTCTTCTACTACGTCATGCCGTACGTGGAAGGGGAGACGCTCAAGGAGCGTCTCCTGCGGCGCGGGCCGCTTCCCGTGGAGGAGGCCATGACCTTGCTGCGCGATGTCGCCAGCGCCCTGGCACACGCACATGGGCTCGGGATCGTGCACCGCGATCTCAAGCCCGCCAACGTGCTATGCGCCGGCTCGCACGCCTATCTCATGGACTTCGGCGTCGCGAAGACCCTGGCCCCCGGGGACGATACGGTGACGCAGCCGGGGTTGGTCGTCGGTACCCCACAATACATGGCCCCCGAACAGGCACGCAGCGATCCCACGGTCGATCATCGGTTGGACCTGTACGCGTGGGGCCTGCTCGCGTACGAGATGCTCTTGGGCGATCCGTACCAAACCGATCCGTCCCGACCGCCAACCGAGGGCGTGACGGAACCGGTCGCGCGCTACGTGCGGTCCCTGCGACCCGAGATTCCACCTGGGATCGCGACGCTCGTGGGCCGCTGCGTGGAACCCGAGTCGGAGGTTCGCCCCGAGAGCGCCGAGGGCATCGTGACCGAGCTGGACGCTCACCCGGTCGTTACGCACTCGTCGAGCCGGACAACTCGCGTCCTGGTGTGGGCCGCAGCTACCGTGGTGGTCGCCGCAGCCGCGACCTTCTTCGGCTCGCTGGGGGATAGGGCCGGGACCGAGCTCGGGCTCCCGGGGCCCGTGGCCGTCGCTCCGTTCACGAACGAGACGGACGAGCCGGCGCTCGATCCATTGGGACGCCTGGCGGGTGACTGGATCGCGCAGGGGCTCCAGCAAGCCGGTCTCGTCCCGGTCCTCCCGTGGCCTACGGCCCTGGAATCGGCGGAGCGCGCGGTGGCTGCGAGCACACGAGGCGCACACCCCGATCTCGTGTCTTTCCTGGCGGAGGACGTGGACGCCGGGACGGTGATCACGGGTTCCTTCTACGAGATCGGAAGCGAGATTCGCTTCGGCGCCACGGTCACGAACGCTCGCGATGGTACGGTCCTGAGCGCACCCGAGCCGGTCACCGCTCACAGGGATTCGGCCGAGGCGGCGATACGCGAGCTCCGCGACCGCCTCATGGGGAGCCTGGCGGTGTTCTCCAGCGAGAGGATCTCGGACGTCCCCGGCCTCACGCATCGGCCCCCCACCTTCGAGGCGTATCGAGTCTTCGACCGCGGTATGGAGCTCTACCTGAACCAGGACTACGGACAGGCGGCAGCGGAATTCCAACGCGCGTTCGAGCTCGACACGACCTTCACGGTCTCACTGCTCTCGCGTGCCACGAACCTGTACAACCAGGGGCGGTACGCGGCAGTCGACTCGGTCCTGACGTTCCTGGAGCCGCGGCGGGATCGGCTCAGCGAGTACCACGACCTGCGGTTTCGCTACATGCGTGCTGTGCTCGATGGCGATGAGCAGCGGGCCCTCCGGCTCGCCCATCAGGCGAGCGAGCTGGGCCCCAACACGCGCGCATCGTACAACTCCGCTCTCATGGCCGTGCACCTGAACCGCCCGCTCGAGGCGCTGCGGATACTGGAGGCGATCGACCCCGATCGGGGAAGCATGCGGGGATGGGCCCAGTACTGGACGCAATTGACGCACGCGCTGCACCTGATAGGCGAGCATGAGCGGGAGATCGACGCGGCGGAGGAGATGCGGGCGCGATACCCGGAGCGCCGCGTGGCAACCGTGTTGCACGCGCGCGCCCTGGCGGCCGCCGCACGGGTCGATGACCTGGAGCGCCTCCTCGACGAGATCGCCACGCTCCCGCCCCGGACCTACTGGTCGCACGGTGGGGCGCTGGTCGTCGCGGGTGAGGAGCTCGCCGCGCATGGCGGCCTGCGGCTCGGTACGCCGTACCTGGAACGCGCGGTCGCCTGGCTAGAGGGGCAGCTGGCCGCAGATTCGACGGATCGCTCCCACCGGTACTGGCTTGGGAGCGCCCTCTACGATCTGGGGCTGTGGACGGAGGCCGGGGACACCTTCGAGTCGCTGGCTCGCGAGTATCCGGATCGTACCGACTACCGCGGCATGTCGGCCCTGAGCGTCGCCCAACAGGGTGACCGGCAGGCGGCCGAGAACCGGCTGGGGCCCGAGCCGGCGTACAACCGCGAAGAATACATCGCATACCGTGGTCGGGTGGAGGCCGCGCTCGGAGACCCGAATCGCGCCCTCGATCTGTTCAGCGAAGCCCTCGGCCGGGGCGTGGACGGGTGGCCATGGCTGCACGCGTCCGCGCGCTCCGATCTCTGGCGTCTCGCCGGTGATCCGCGCTTCGACCGACTGGTCGCCGGGACCGAGGAAGTGCCCTCGAGAAGTCCCTGACGCACCGCCCCGAATTCGGGACGGACCTCGGCGGACGAATCCGCGAGCCTCACCGAGCACGCGGCCGGTCGCACCGATGTCACACTTCACCTCCATTTCTCGCATCCCCTTCTAGCAGGCTGCTAGAGCCGAGACCGCTGCGATCGCGACCCAAGGAACAGGAGGAACCGATGTGCCAGTTGGCGCCCGTGATGCCGGGACCCCATGACGTGCTTCCGTCGGAGGTCGATGCCTTCGCGGACAGAATGCTGGACATCCTGAACGGGGGTGCGCTGGCGCTCGTGATATCGGTGGGGCACCGGACCGGGCTGCTCGACGCGCTCGCCGATCTGCCTCGGTCCACCAGTCGGGTTATCGCCGACTCAGCCAGCCTCGATGAGCGGTACGTGCGCGAGTGGCTCGGCGCCATGGTGACCGGCGGCATCGTCGAGTTCGACGCCGCCAGCGGCACCTACTGGCTCCCGAGAGAGCGTGCGGCGCTCCTCACCCGGCGCTCGTCCCCCGACAACATGGCGGTCACGGCTCAGTGGATCGCGGTGGCTGCCCAGGTCGAGGACCGGATCGTCGACTGCTTCCGGAGCGGAGGCGGCGTCGCCTACGAGCACTTTCACCGCTTCGACGACGTGATGGCGGAAGAAAGCCGTCAAACCGTCGTCGTCGCGCTATTCGACTCGATCCTGCCGCTCGTTCCCGGGCTCGCCGAACGCCTCGAGGAGGGGATCGACGTGCTGGACGTCGGCTGCGGGCAAGGCCGGGCGCTCATCACCCTGGCGAGCGAGTTCCCGAACAGCCGGTTCCGGGGGTTCGATCTCTCGGCCGACGCGGTCACGACCGCGCGTGCCACCGTCGATGAACTGGGGCTCAGGAACGTCGAGCTCGAGGTCAACGACGCGGCCGAGCTGCACCGTACGGCCGAGTTCGACCTGGTCACCGGCTTCGATGTCGTGCACGATCAGGCTCGCCCGGCCGCCGTGCTCGCGAACATCCGCCGCTCGCTGCGACCCGACGGCGTGTTCCTGATGCAGGACATCGCCACGAGCAGTCGGCTCGAGAACAACGTCGAACACCCGATCGGACCGCTTCTCTACGCCACCTCGCTTTTCCATTGCATGACCGTGTCGCTCGCGCAGGACGGGGCCGGACTGGGCACCTGCTGGGGGAGGGAGCTCGCGACCGAGATGCTGTCGGAGGCGGGCTTCGGTGAGGTAGAGGTGCACGATCTGCCGCACGACTTCATCAACTACTTCTACGTGGCCAGGCCGTAGCGTGGCCAACTTGCGCACGAGTCCGCTGAAATCCGCGGAGCAGGATTCGGGCCGGAGAAGGCCCGAGAACTAGCGCCTCGGGCCAGGTGTATGGTAGGCTTGGAAAGAGCCGCGATGTGTCGAGCCGATGGCACGCCACGACTCCGCGTCTGCCACCCACCATATCCGGGCAGATGCCGTGGCAGGCGCGCTACCGAAGCTTATCGGCGGGAAGGAGGGCTGTACGCATGAGCCCCGTCGTTCTTGCTACGTCAGCGGTGGCCACGCAAGTCCTCGCTGCGACGCATCTGTGGGGACTTCCCGACTGGCCGGCCGGAATCCTCATGATCGCCGGGTTGATCTTCTTCTTCGGGATCTTGCCCCCCGTGGTCCTCTGCGCGCTCGTGTTCGAGTGTCGCCGCCGCAGGGGTAGACCGGGGAACCATCAAGCGTAGGACCCGAGCCCGATCACAGACGTTCGACGGATCCGGGGTGTTCGCTTCGGGTTCCTGCGTCCGGGAGCGCATCCCGGACGTCGATAAGGGTCGGTTGAGGCCTACGGGCTGCCCGGCCGCTCGAGGGTGAGCGTCCCGCGGCCGACCCCGCCGGAGGCGTCGGTCAGATACGCCTCGCCCCGGGGCGTGCCGTCCGAGCTCCGCAGCTCGAGCCGAAGGTGCCGGCAGAAGAGGAGAAGTCTGCCGCTCGTCTCTCTGACGCCCCGCCGGGGAGCGAGACCGATATCCCGACAGCTCCACGGCTGCCCGTCGACCGTGAACGAGACGTCGAAGCGCCCCTCACCGCGAGCCAGGATCTGTCCCCTCAGCTCTGCCGCCGCGGGGCCCTGTCTCTCGCGGGCGTGCACCGTGGCGCGGAAATCCCACACTCCGGTGCCGATGATCGTCTGGTCTGCGGCGCCGGGCGTGAAGGTCGAGCCGGATCCGCCGGAGGCGCAGGCCGATATCGAGAACGTCGCTAGCGCCAACAGCGCCGGCCACGCGAGCCTCACCAGGGAGTGGACGCGGGTGTGCACGGTACCCTCCTGCCGGTTCTGGGGGAAATGACCGCAGGCAAGTATGAGCCGCTTCGCGTGAGGCGCAACCAGCTCCTGGTCATCAGTGAGCGCGCGCCCTCAGCGCCTCGAACTCACGCAGGATCGAGCGCAGCTGCTCGGACGACAGCAACTCCGGACGCATGGCGAGCGCGGCCAGGTACTGCAGTCGCGGGCCATACTCCTGCGGAGTCATAACAAGCCGAATGACCGGTTTCTTCTCCTTGATCCGTCTCATCGTCCCCCCTCGTGACTGAGCTCCCAGCGGGAGGTCCATCTCAGCCGCTTCCACCCATTAGACGGGACGAGCGCCGAAAAGGTAAATGCCGGTCCTTGATGCACTCGCCCTCGACGCCCGGGGCGAGCGCCATAACATGCAGTGGCAAATAGGCTTATGGCGCTGCGGCAGGGAGACTGAAACGCGCCAGGCAACCGCTGACGTCCCCGCGGTTCGCGAGCGTCAGCGTGCCGCTGTGCGCCTCTGCGATCTGACGGCTCAGGACGAGCCCGATGCCCGACCCGTCCGCTTTCGTCGTGTAGAACGGGACAAACAGGTTTCCGGTATCCGCGATGCCGGGTCCATCATCCTCGACCCAGATCTCGACTTCCCTCCGATCTGCGGACCACCCCACCCGAACACCGCCGCCCGTCTCCCCAGCGGCGTCGACCGCGTTGTCGATGAGGTTGATCAGGAGCTGATCGAGCTGGTCGCCATCGGCTCGCACGAGCGCGGGCGGTCCCGGCACGATCTGCACGGGCACGCGCGTTTCCAGGTTTACCACGCGCCCCACCCAATCACCTACTTCGAGCGGACCGAGGTCGGGCGGCGGCAGCCGGGCCAGACGGGCGTAGGAGGACATGAATCGAGCGAGCGCCTCCGCGCGTCCTGCGATGACGTCGAGTCCCTCCGTCACGTCGCTGGTCCACCCGGGCTTCTGCACCTGGCGCTCGAGCGTGGATTGCAGGCTCTGGGCGATCGACTGGATCGGCGTGAGCGAGTTGTTGATCTCGTGACCGAGCACCCGCACGAGCCGCTGCCAGGCGCTGCGCTCCTCCTCGCGCAACGCACGGCTCAGGTCGGCGAGGACGAGAAGGCGAAGCGGCTTGCCCTCCTGGCGGAAATGGCTCACGCGCACCTCCCACCGACTGGAGCCGCCGGGAAATGCCATGTCCACCACGCGAGGTCCCTCGCTACGCAGCAGCCCACCCAGCCCGATCGAACGCGCCCGCCGGCCACTCATGCTCTCCTCGGAGCGGTGCAGCAGTCGCTCGGCGGCCCGATTGGCGAGAACCAGCCGTTCGTCGCTGTCGAACGCCAACACGGCCACATCGATCTCCGCCATCACGCGTCTCAGCAACGCGGTCGCTTCCAGCACCTCGAGCCGCTGCTCTCGAAGCGTGCTCCCGAGAGCGTTTACCTCGTGGGCCACGAGTCCGAGCGAATCATCAGGGGCCCCGAGCCGGGCACGCATGGAGTAATCCCCCTCCTGGAGGGCGGCCAGCATGTTGGAGATGGTCTGCAGAGGACGGATCAATCGCTCACGCAGGGCCAGCCAGAAGCCGAGCCAAGTACCCCCCACGACCAGCGTGATCGTCCACTGCAGACGACTGGAAAGGTCACCCGTCCACAGCAGGATGAGCGCCGCGATGAGCGCCGGCAGCGCGCTCAGAAGAGCGAGGAGGGGGACCCGTCGTTCGTATCGGGGCTTCTTCATCGACTCGATACCGGGGCAACGCCCGGTCGCTCGCGCGGCGAGCCGGTCCCGCCGCTATCCCTCGATGCCGTGGCGCTCCAGTCGACGATACAGCGCGCTCCGGCTGAGGCCCAACCCCTTCGCCGCACGACTGACGTTCCCGTCGTGACGCGCGAGGGCTCGCTGGATCAAGATCCGCTCGGCCTCGTCCAGGGTGAGATCGTCGAGACGCGAGCCGCTTTCGGGCCCCCGCGTGAGGCCGAGATGCTCTGTTCCCAGAGCCGTACCTTCCGCGAGCAGGACCGCGCGCTCGATCGCGTGCCGTAGCTCGCGCACGTTGCCAGGCCATGTGTGGGCGAGGAGCGCGCGCATCCCGTCCCGCGTCAACTCGAACTGTCGTCCGTATCGCGCGACCTGTCCGCTCAGGAAGTGCGCGGCGAGGATCGGGATATCCTCGCGTCTGTCGCGCAAAGGTGGGAGCCGGATCTCCACCGAGTTGAGGCGATAGAGCAGATCCTCACGAAAGCGCTCCTCGGCGACGAGAGCGGGAAGATCCGCATTGGTGGCCGCCAGCACGCGTACATCGGCCCGGCGGGTGCGTGAAGAGCCCAGCCGCTGAAACTCCCCCGATTCCAGGACTCGGAGCAGCTTGGCCTGCTGCGTGGGGGAGAGGTTGCCGATCTCGTCGAGGAACAGGGTTCCCCGGTCGGCCAGCTCGAAGTAGCCGACACGATCCGCTTTGGCATCGGTGAAAGCACCGCGCACGTGACCGAACATCTCGCTCTCGAACAGCGTCTCGGAAAGTCCGCCCGCGTTCACGGCCAGGAGCGGCCGACGAGAACGCTCCGATTTCGCATGGAGCCACCGGGCTACGACTTCCTTCCCGCTCCCCGGCTCGCCGCTGATGAGAACGTTCGCGTCCGATGGTCCGACCTTCTCGATCAGGTTCAGCACCGGCTGCATGGCTCTGGACTCGGCGATGAACTCCGGGAGATCACCTTCTCGGAGGCGCTCGTTCTCTATCTCCAGGTGCCGAGCTCGCCGAAGCGCACGACCGAGCTCGATCTGCGTGCGGAGCGTCGTCAGGAGCCGGGCGTTGTCCCACGGCTTCTCGATGTAGTCGCCCGCTCCCTCCCGGATCGCCTCCACGGCCCCGTCGATCGAGCTCCACGCGGTCATCACGACCACCGGCAGCGTGGGGTCGTACGCCTTGATGCGTGGCAGGAGGTCCAGCCCCTCACGCCCCGACGTCGTGTCGCGCGCGTAGTTGAGGTCCATGAGGATCGCGTCGAAATCGCCGGACTCGAGCGCGCTCACGATCCCCGCCGGAGACGAAGCGGCCTCCAGGGCGAACCCCTCGCCCCGCAAAAGCAGGCGAAGGGCCTGGATCACGTCCTCCTGGTCATCGGCGACCAGGACCCGGGGAGCGTGCGTGTCGC
This sequence comes from Gemmatimonadota bacterium, assembly GCA_039589195.1. Taxonomy (GTDB): domain Bacteria; phylum Gemmatimonadota; class Gemmatimonadetes; order Palauibacterales; family Palauibacteraceae; genus JBDHAC01. The sequence continues at coordinate 8,726 of JBDHHV010000064.1, forward strand.
TCATCGATCCAGGGCTCGGCGCACCGCGCTCAGCTTTCTCCGCTCGAGCGGAGGGGAACCCTTGCGGGACGGAGACGCCGTGGCCGGTCACTCGTCGACGATCCAGCCATCGGCGAGGTTGATGATCCGGTTCCCGCACGCGGCCACGTTGTTGTCGTGGGTGACCTGAATGATCGTAGTGCCACCGTTGTTCAGCTCCTTCAGGAGCTCCATGATCCGTTCGCCCTGGCTGGAGTGCAGGCTACCGGTCGGCTCATCCGCCAGGATCAACCTGGGATTCGAGATGACCGCACGCGCGACCGCGACCTGCTGCTGCTGACCACCCGAGAGCTGGCTCGGAAACAGGTCCTTCTTCCCTACAATGTTGAAGCGATCGAGGATATCGGCCACCGCCGCCTGTCGCTCAGACCGTTTCACGTCCCGGTACGAGAGGGGGATCTCGAGATTCTCGTACACGGTCAGGTCGTCGATCAGGTGATACTGCTGAAACACGAACCCGATGTATGCCTTGTGGATCTCGTTGCGGTGCTTGGGCTTGAGGCCGTGTATGGGCTCATCCAGAAACCAGTATTCCCCGTCGAAGGCCCCATCGAGCATCCCGAGGATCCCCAGTAGCGTCGACTTCCCGGCGCCCGAGGGTCCCATGATCGTGATGAACTCCCCCTGCCGAATATCCAGGTCGATCCGCCGTAGCACCCAGGTGCGGCCACCCTTGTAGGGGTAGCTCTTCTCGACGTTGCTGAGCTTGATCATGCTGTTTCTCGGTTTCCTTCCTCTACTCGTGTCTGAGCGCGACCGCGGGCTCCACCGTCGCTGCACGTCGCGCCGGGATCCAACATGCGATCGTTGCAATGGCGATCAGGAGGAGCGCGACGACCGCGTAGGTCAATGCGTCGGTTCGCGTCACCCCGAACAACAGTGTCGACAGGGCGCGGGACGTCGCGAGCGCCAGGGCGAGCCCGAGCCCGACGCCGAGCGATGCGAGAGCCAGCCCGCCCAGGAGTACCTGTCGGAGGACCTGCGTCGCTCTCGCGCCGAGTGCCATGCGGACCCCGAACTCGCGGGTGTGCTGGCTCACGGCATAGGAGATCACTCCGAACAGTCCGACGGCGGCCAGAACCAGCGCCACCCCTGCGAACAGGGCGAGTAACGTAAGCGTGAACCGAGTCGGTGCGAGCGCCCGCCCCACGTAGTCCTCCATGCTGCGAAAGCCGTACACCGGAATCGGCGTTCCCGTCTCCAACTCGCCCGCCACGCGACGGATCGGGCTGATGTGGCCGCTCGGCTCCCCATGGCTCCGAACGGCGATCGTTACGGTCCGCGAAGCTTCCTGCCGGTAGGGGGCATAGATCGTTTCGCGTCCCTGCCTCCTCAGATCCTCGAAGCGTACGCTCTCGACGACTCCGACGATGGTCGCCCACACGGGGCTCCCATCCAGGGGAACCCCAATCTGTCGGCCTACTGCGCTTCCCGCGGGCGAGACGCGTCGGGCGAGCTCGGCATCCACGATCACCACCCGCTCATCTTCGATCACGTTCTCGGCCGGGGTGAAGACGCGCCCCGACAGGAGACGTGTGCCCATCGCTTCGAAGTACTCCGCCGTAGCTACGCGGAAGTTGGCCTCGTTGCGGCTCCAGTCCGCCTCGGACGAGCCCTCGAGACCATAGGGCTGGGTGAAGACCACGCCGCTCAGGGGCAGGCCACCCACCAATCCGACCGACTCGACACCCGGAAGGTGCCGGATGCCCTCCTCGAGCCGGTTCATGAAAGCCGCTCGTGCGCTCGGGCCGCCGATGCTGGTTCCGGGAAGCGTCACCTGGAATGTGAGCAGACCCGCCGGTTCGAACCCCGGATCCACACGCTGCAGATGAGCGAAGCTTCGAAGCATCAGCCCGGCGCCGGCGAGCAAGGCGAGGGACATGGCAATCTCGGTGATCACGAGTCCTCTCCGCAGCCGCGAGCGACGGCCACCCCCTCCTCGCGAGCCGCTCTCCTTCAGCGCCTCGGCATGCGGACGCCAGGCCAACGCCCAGGCGGGGGCTGCGCCGAAGAGAATCGCCGCCGCGGCCGTAGACGCCAACGTGAACGCCAGCACGCTTCCGTCGACGCCCACGTCGCCGACACCGGGCAGGTCCTCGGGACCGACCGCCAGAAGCAAATCGATGCCCCAAACGGCGACGAGGACTCCGAGCATGGCGCCCACGGCCGCGAGTAGCGCTCCCTCGGTGAGGACCTGCCGGAGGAGCCGCGAGCGGCTCGCGCCCAGCGTCGAGCGCAGGGCCATCTCCGTACGTCGCGTCGCTCCCCTGGCCAACAACAGATTCGCGAGGTTGAGACAAGCGATGAGGAGAACGAAGCCAACCGCCCCCAAAAGAGCGAGGAGGGCGGGCTTCGCGTGCCGAACCGCGTCGTCCTGTATCGTGGCGAGCTCGATCCGCATGTCGGCGTTCCCGTAGTACGGAATCTCGCTCCGTTGCCGCGCAGCGATCGTCTCCATCTCCGCCCGGGCTCGCTCCAGGGAGACTCCGGGCGTGAGCCGCGCGATCACGGCTCCCGTGTTGTCGCTGTCCTGATCGCGCAGTCCCTCGGCGCGACGGAACGAGGCCAGCGGGATCCGCAACGGAGTCCAGGCATCAGCGTCCCGCGCGAGACCAGCGCCCGGGGGCAGAAGAAGCTCGAAGTCGGCTGGCAGGACGCCGACGATGGTCATGGGAGCTCCGCTCAGCCGGACTACTCGTCCGACGGCGCCGGGGTCTCCACCGAAGCGCCGCTGCCATAGGCCGTGGCTCAACACGATCACGCTCGGCGGCGGTGTGAACGCGGAATCCAGGGCGGCGCCGGGCGGGAACACGGCCTCATCGGGCAGGAACGTCCGTCCCGACGCCGGATCGACTCCGAGGATGGAGAAGAAGTTCGGAGTCACCAGCCCGACACGTGCGTGCTCTCCCTCCCCCTGATCTTCGAGCACGAGATCGAGCGCTCCGTTCGTGAACGCGAAGCCCTCGAACGATTCGGCCGCAGCCTCGTATTCGACTACGTCGGGTCCCGAAATCCGAGTCCGCTCGGACCCGAGCCCGAGCATCCGATGCCAGAGAACGACCAGGCGGTCGGGGTCTCGATACGGCGGGGTCTCGAGGAGAACCGCGTCCACGACACTGAAGATCGCGCTGCTCGCCCCGATTCCGATCGCGAGGGTGAGGACCGCGGCGAAGGTGAATCCGGGGCTGGTGCGCAGGGCGCGCGCCGCCAGGCGGAGATCCCGCCACACGGACTCCATCATTCGTCTCGAAGGCCTACGGGGAGCGAGTCGAGAGCGTTTCGGGCCTCACTCATACCGAAGCGTCTCGATAGGGTCGACGCGGGTCGCCCGGCGCGCGGGCCAGAAGCAGGCGAACAGAGCCGTACCGGCGAGCAGGACCGAAACCGTGATCAACGTCACGGGATCGGTCGGGGCCACCTCGAACAGCAAGGTGGAGAGCGCGCGACTCGCGGCCAGCGCCCCGACCAGCCCCAGCGCCAGCCCCAGGGCCGTCAGCCGCAGCCCGCGGCCCATCACGACCCGAAGAGCATCGGCAGGACGAGCTCCCAGCGCCATGCGGATCCCGATCTCGCGTGTACGGCGCCCGACCATGAACGCCATCACCCCGTAGATCCCCACCGCCGCCAGCACCAACGCCAACCCGGCGAACGCGCCCAGAAGCCAGCTCATGAAGCGCTGCGACCCGATGCTGGCGGCAAACACGTCCTCGAGAGACGCGAGCTGTGATACCGGCAGGTCTGGATCGAGCGACCACACCGTCTCGCGCAAATCGGCAGCCAGCGCGGTCGGCTCGCCGTCGGTGCTGACGACCAGGCTCAGCGCTCGCCCGATACGCTGCGCCACGGGGACGAAGATCTCGGGTTCGGGAACCTGGGTGAGGCTGCGCGTACGCACGGTGCCGACCACACCGACGATCGTCCACCACGTAGACTCCGGGTCGCGCACACGACCCACCTTGATCCGTTTTCCGATCGGATCCTCGTTGACGAAATGCACGTCCGCCAGCGACTGGCTGATCAGGGCCACGGGGAGCCCGCCGTCCCGGTCCGATTCCTCGAAGAACCGCCCCCGGATGAGAGGGATCCCCAAAGCGTGGAAAAACCCTGCCGTGGCACGCCAGGAATCCGCGGCGGGCTCCTGGCCCTCGGGCGGCAGCCGACCTTCGATCCCGAAGCTTATGTCGTTGATGTTTCCGCTCAGCGGCAGGACCGTGGCCGCACCCACCTCGCGGACTCCGGGCCGGGTCCGCAACCGCTCCTCCAATTGCCGCCAGAACGTCGCGGTGCTCGCGAGGTCGGGGTAACGGGCCGACGGGAGAAGAATCCGAGCGCTGAGCGTGTTCTCCACGCGGAACCCCGGATCCACGCTCTGAATCTGAACGAAGCTGCGGAGCAGAAGGCCGGCCGCCACGAGCACCGCCATCCCCATGGCCAGCTCCACGACCACGAGCCCACCCCGTAATCGCGCGCCCGCTCCCGATGACGACCCACGTGCGCCCTCGCGCAGCGCACCGCTGGCACCGCTCTTCGAAAGGCTGAGGGCAGGCGCGAGGCCGAACAGCAGCCCGGTGAGGATCGACGCCGCGAGGGCGAAGACGAACACGGTCGGGTGTAGCCCTATCTCGCTGACGCGTGGCATGCCTGCAGGGGCGAAGCGGACGAGGATCTCGGTTCCCCACACCCCCAATCCCAGTCCGAGAACACCGCCCGCCACGGCGAGGACGACGCTTTCGGTGAGAAGCTGCCGTGCCAACCGGGCCCGCGCGGCCCCGAGGGCCGCGCGAACGGCCAGCTCGCGCTCTCGCACCGACGCGCGCGCCAGCAGGAGATTCGCGACGTTGGCGCACGCGATCAGCAGCACGAGTCCCACGGCCCCCAGCAGAACCCAGAGCGCCGTGCGGACCGGTCCCACGACGGTGTCCCGGAGCGGCGTGAGCGTGACGCCGACATCCCGATAATCGACCGGATTCTCCTGGGCGATCCCCGACGCCACTCGGCCCATATCGGCCAGCGCGGCTGCCTGGGTCACCCCGGCGCCCAGACGCCCGACTACGCGGAGGAAATAGCCGCCGCGGTCCTCGCGCGTCGGGTCGATCGGCAGCGGGGTCCAGATCTCCGCGCCGGCCGCGATCGGCGGGCGAAAGCCCGGGCGAAGGATTCCGATGACCGTTCGGGACTGCCCGTTCAGCATGAGCGACTGCCCCAGCAGCTCGGGATCGGCGCCGAAGCGTCGCTGCCAGAGCTCGTGGCTGAGAACTACGACGTCGCTGTTGTCGGGCGCTTCTTCTTCGGGCAGGAAGGTGCGCCCCACGGCCGCGCCCACCCCCAGGATCGAGAAGTAACCGGGCGATACTGCCGCTCCCGCCAGGACTTCGGGCCGGTCCGAGCCGGTGAGGTTCGGCGCCCAGCCGGTGATCGCGGCCATGCCGTCGAAGGTCCGGTTCCTCTCCCGCCAGTCGGCGAAGGTCGAACGCCCCGTCCACTCGGCGACCGGTCCGTCACGCTGCTCGTGGTTCTCCCACACCGTCACCAACCCGCCCGGCTCCGCGTACGGCAGCGGCCGAAGCAAGACCCCGTACACGATGCTGAAGATCGCCGTATTCACACCGATCCCGAGCGCGACGGTGAGGAGGGCCACGACGGTGAAGCCGGGGTTCACGCGCAACGAGCGCAGCGCGAAACGGAGGTCCTGTCGCAATCTGTCCATGCTCTCCTCGCCTCGTCAGGAACCGCTTGGGCTCGAGGTCATTCGTAACGGAGGGCCACGACCGGATCGACGCGGGTGGCGCGCCGGGCCGGGATCCAGGATGCCGTCGCCGCGACCATGCCGAGCACACCGGCCACGAGCACGAACGTCGAGACATCACGGGGCGACACGCCGTACAAGAACGCCGAGAGAGCTCCGCTCCCGGCCACTGCCCCCGCCAACCCGAAGGCGAGCCCCACCCCCGTTAGCCCCAGGCCACGGATCATCACCCGACGCAGGACGTGGCCACGGTCCGCCCCCAAGGCCATCCGGATGCCGATCTCGGCCGTCCGTCGGCTCACCGCGTTCGAGAGCACCCCGTACAGACCGAGCGAGGCCAGGAGCAGGGCGAGCAATCCGGCCGCGCCGGTGATCGTCATGGCGAGCCGTTCCGGCGCGATGCCGTCTCCGAGGAGCGCGTCGAGCGAACGCACCTCCATGACGGGGACATTCGGATCCACGCCCGCGACCGCGGACCGGAGCGCCGTCGTATGCGCCTCCGGCCGGCCGTCGACCCTGGCCAACAGGGCCATCTTCGCGAACGTCTGATCGCCCGGCACCTGGTCCCACGCGAAATACATTTGCGGGACCGGATCCTGACGGAGCGTACCCGATCGCGCATCCGCCACGATCCCCACGATCTCCATGAAGGGTCCGCTTGGTCCCTCGATGCTGATCCGGGCCCCGAGCGCATCACGGCTGGTCAGGTCTCCAAAGAAGGCGGCCGCTGCCTCATTGACCACGATCACCGGCGGTACGCCCTCTCGATCCGCGGCCGTGAAGCCCCGCCCGCGTAAGAGCGGGATCGCGAGCGTCCCGAAGTAATCGGTCCCCACCATGGAGAACTGGATCCCGAGGCGCCGGCCGGCGGGTGGCTGGAACCCCTCGATGCTGATCGACGTCCGATCCTCCCCCGGCCCCGGAAGGTGGCTTGTGATCGTCGCGCTTCGAACGCCCGGCGTCTCTCGGATACGCGCCAGGACCTCGGCATGGAAGTCCTTGGTCTGCGCTCCCCCGTATCCCTGCAGGCTGGGATCGAGCGTGGCCGTGAGCACATGCTCCGGGTCGAACCCCGGATCCTGTAGGCGCAGGTTGATCAATGACCTGGCGAACAACCCCGCCCCGACCAGCACCGCGACGGACAGGGCGACCTGAGCGACGACCAGCCCATCGTTCACCCGGATGATCCGCGCCCCCGGGAGCAGCCCCGAGGCGCCCTTGAGGCCCGAGACGGGAGCCAGCCTCGCCCCGCGGAGAGCCGGTCCGAGGCCGAAGGCGATCGCCGTGAGTGCCGTCCCGCCGGCCGCAAACGCGAACACACGCCCGTCCAACCCGAACTCGGGCAGGAATGGGAGTGGGAGAAGGATGAAGAGGTCGTTGGCCCAGATGGCCAGAAGGATCGCGAGCAGTCCGCCGAAGCTCGCGAGCAAAGCGCTCTCGGTGAGCAACTGCTGGATGATCCGCGAACGACTTGCACCGAGCGATTGGCGGACTGCCATCTCACGACGCCGTCGGGTGGCCCTTGCCAGCGTGAGGTTGGCCACGTTCACGCACGCGATCAGCAAGACGAGCATGACCAGTCCGACCAGCATGCCGCTGAACCCCAACAGACCTCGACGCACGCCTGGCGGCAGAGTGGCGTCCCGGAAAGAACTGACGGAGTATGTCCGCCCTCGGTTCGTGGAGGCATGCTGGGTGGCCAGCCGAGCCCCGATCAAAGAGATCTCCGCGCCGGCCTCGGCGAGCGCGGTGCCGGGGGCGAGACGGCCGACGATGCTGATTCCGCCCCAGCCACGCCGGTCGAGCAAGAGCCCCGACGACGGCATGAGGTGCGGCTGCATGGCCATCGGGACGAAGATGTCCGGAACCGTGACGAGATTCGTGCCGCGAAACCGTTTGGGAGCGACCCCGACGATCGTGAAGACTCGGCCGTTGAGCGTCAGGGTCCCGCCGATGGCACGTGGATCCGATCCGAAGCGGGACTGCCACGACCCGTACGAGAGAACCGCGACCGCCCGCGCGCCGGGCACCTCGTCCTCCTCTGGGAGGAAGAACCGGCCCGCCACAGGTCGGACTCCGAGAGTCCGAAAGTAGTCGTGCGTCACGAGCAGCCCCGTCAGGCGCTCGGTGCGGCCGTCCGTCGAGATGTCCACATCGCGCGCGCGAAACGCGGAAAGCCCGGCGAAGGACGAGGCCTCGGCACGGAAGTCCACGAAGTCCATGTACGAGGACACTCCCGGGCCACCCCCGTCAGACGTGAACACCCCGACGAGCCTTTCCGGCTCCTCGACGACCGGCAAAGGCCGGAACAACAACGCATTGATGAGACTGAAAACCGCCGTGTTGAGACCGATCCCGAGGCCGAGCGTCGCGACTGCGATCAGTGCGAAAGCGGGTTGACGCCGGAGTTGGCGGCCTGCGAAACGAATGTCCTGGGTCAGCTTGTCCAACACGCCCTCCTAGTCATGACGCAAAGCCACACTTGGCTCGATCTTCGTGGCTCGTCGCCCCGGCACATACGCGGCGGCGAGGCCCACAACGCACAGGCCGGCGACGGCGGCGGCGAACACGGCTGGCTCGGTCGGACTCACACCGAACAGCAGCCCCGCCAGGAGATGCGTGAGCGCGAGCGAGCCGCCCACGCCGATCACGACGCCAAGCAACACGAGCCTGACGCCCCGGCCGACGACGGCCCGCAGGACGTCCTGGCCCCTGGCTCCCAGAGTCAGCCTGATCCCGATCTCGCGCGTCCGCCGGGAGACCGTGAACGCGAGCAGTCCGTATAAGCCGATGCAGGCGAGCGCGGCGGCCAGGGCGGCAAACGCCCCGAGCAATGCCGCGTTGAAGCGAGCCGGAGCCTTCCGCGCGCCAACGACCGCATCCATCGTCGCGACGTTCACCAGCGCGATCTCAGGATCGATCGTGCTCAGGTCGCTCCGTACCAGGCCGACCAGATCCCGTGGATCCGCGACGGTGCGCACCGTGAATACGAGTCGCCGCGACAACATCTGGGCGTGCGGCATGTAGACCTCGGCGCGAGGGTCCTCGGCAAGTCCGAAATGACGCACATTGCCGATCACACCGACTACTGTCCGCCACGGATCACCCGAATCAGACCCTCCCCACTTGAACTGCCTCCCGACCGGATCCTGCTCGGGCCAGAACGACTCCGCCATCGATTGATTGATCAGTACGACGGGGAGCGCGCCGACCCGGTCGCTTTCAGCGAAGGAACGTCCCCGGAGGAGCGGTATGCGCATCGCGTTCAGGTAATCACCGCGGATGATGCGCTCTTCCGCGCATTCGATGTCTTCTCCCGGGCGGTCGCGAAGGGCGAACGAATTGCAGGACCAGGAGTCTTGAAGCGGCAGCATCTGCACGGCCCCCGCGTTCTGTACCTGCGGATGCGCGGCCACACGCTCGAAGAGGGAAGCGAAGAGCGCGTCGACATCGGTGCTCTGAGGGTACCGCGCCCTGGGGGCATCGACTCGAAAGGTGAGCAGGTTGTCGCTGCGGAAGCCGGGATCCAC
>JBDHHV010000065.1:0-18028 GCA_039589195.1 Gemmatimonadota bacterium
GAGGAAGGCCAGGGGCAGCCAGATGGCGACCGCGACTCCGCGACGGACCGTTCGGACGATCATACCTGGTACGCTCATACTGTTCCTCTGGATCGAGCTCGAGTAATTCGGCCGCGCCTTCCGCGCCTCGCGGAGGTGCCTGTGGAACGGGCCGGAAACTAGAAGTAGAGGGGGGCCGGGGCCAGCAAACGCGGCGGTGCCGCTCGCTCGCCACGCGCGCTAGACCGGCCTCGATCGACCCCGCTCCGGATTGACGCCGCTGGTGACGCAAGCTAGCGTACGTTTCTGCGGATCCCCCTGTCTGGTCCCGAAGTGTCGCCACAAGGAGGTGTCCCGTGAGGTTCCGTTCAGCCATTCCTGTCGTATTCGGTCTCCTGATCACGGCGTGCGCTCCCGAAGCCGAGCAGGCAGCCGAGGAAATGGCGGATGCCACGACGCAGGAGTACGAGAGCGTGGGCGGTCTAATCGCCACACTGGCAAGCAACTACGAGGAGCACTACAACCTCGGCAACGCGTCCATGGTCGCCGACCTGTACACGGACGACGCGATTGTCCTGGGCGCCAACTCGGCGGTGAGCCATGGCCGCGATGCCATCGCCGCGTCCATTGGAGGGTTCATCACCGCGTTCTCCCCCGTTGTAACGATCAACCCGGCGGAACAACTGACGGCGGGCGACTGGGTCGTGGATCGCGGCAGCTACACGCAGGAGATCTCACCGGAGGGCGCCGACGCCGTCACCCTGACCGGCTACTACATCGGTATTTCCACCCGGACGGAGGGCGGTCTGCGCCTCCACCGGCTCGCCATCAACACCGATGCGCCACCCCCGATCCCTCTGCCGGGGCCGGAGATGGTCGAGACCGAGGCGATGAGCGGAGGGCCGCTGGCAGATCTGATCGCCTCGTACGCCGAGCACTACAACATGGCTCACGCGCCGATGGTCGCCGATCTGTACACCGAGGACGGGGTGGCCATGTTCGCCGAGCGGCCGGCGGCCAGCGGGCGCGCGGCGATCGAAGCGTCGATCGCGGAAGCGATGGCCGAGGGATCCCCGCAGCTGACGATCATCGATTCGGAGACCATCGAGCTGGGGGACGGACTGGCCGTGGACCGCGGTCATTTTACGGTCGAGGTGACGGTGGAGGGCGAGAGCGTGACCCGGTCGGGCACGTACCTTGTCGTGTGTCGCGAGACGGATGATGGGACGTGGAAGCTCCACTGGGGTCTCACCAACTTCGCACCCGCGATGTGAGGAAGCGTGATCCGCTCCGCGCGAAGCGTCGCAGCGTACCGCGGCCGCGCGCGCCAACCGGAGTGGCCCGGGTAGAAGAACCGTAGTGGGTACCGACGCGGTCGCCGTGGGCTCTCGAGAGCCGACCATGGCGACCGCGTCGTTCATGCGGCTGCGGCAAGTAGAGACGCTTGCGAGAAGCGTCACCCCCCGACTCCATTCACTCCCATGATCACTCCGAAACGAATCGGCTTGCTCGTGGGCCCCGTACTCCTCGCGCTCATGCTAGCCCTGCCCGCGCCGGAGGGGCTCGATGGCCCCGCGTGGCGTACGGCCGCCGTCGGTGTCCTGATGGCGGTGTGGTGGCTCACCGAGGCGATCCCGATTCCGGCCACCGCTCTGGTCCCCCTGGTTCTGTTCCCGCTCGTGGGCGCCGGGACCATCAGGGAGGCCGCGGCGCCATTCGCCAACCCGATCATCTACCTGTTTCTGGGCGGATTCCTGATCGCGCTCGCCATGGAGCGCTGGGGGTTACACCGGCGCATCGCCCTCAACATCCTTTCTCGCGTAGGCTCCCGCCCGCACGCGTTGATCGGAGGATTCATGGGTGCCACCGCGTTTCTGAGCATGTGGGTCAGCAACTCGGCGGTGGCGCTTCTCATGCTGCCCATCGGCCTGTCGGTGATCCAATTCAGCAAGGCGGGGCAGGCCGAGGGCACCGCGGCCGGCCAGTCAGCCCGGTTCGGGGTCGCTCTGATGCTGGGGATCGCCTACGCGGCCAATGTAGGGGGCATGGCGACGCTGGTGGGGACGCCACCGAATGCCCTGCTGGCCGGCTATCTGTCCGAGTCGCACGGTCTCGAGGTCGGGTTCGGACAGTGGATGCTGCTCGGCTTGCCTCTCGTCGTCGTGGCGCTCCCGCTCGTGTACCTGATCCTGACCCGTCTGGCCTTCCGGCTCGGGAAGCTGGAGTTGAGCGGCGCGGGAGATCTGATTCGACACGAAGTGGAGTCGCTCGGGCCGATGCGGAGACCGGAGAGGCTCGTGAGCTTCGTGTTCGTCGCCGCCGGGACCCTGTGGATCACCCGCCCGCTGCTCGCCCGTTGGCTCCCCGGCATCTCGGATCCGGGGATCGCGATCGCCTGCGGGCTGCTGCTGTTCATCCTGCCGGCGGGGAAGGGGCGCGGACGAGTGCTGGATTGGGGATGGGCCGAGCGACTGCCCTGGGGCGTGCTCATCCTGTTCGGCGGAGGGCTCAGCCTTGCGGCCGCGATCGACCGAACCGGCTTGAACACATGGCTGGGCCAGGGTGCCGCGACGTTTGCCGATTGGCCGCCGTTTCTGTTCGTGCTCGTCGTCACCCTGGTGGTCGTCCTGCTTACCGAGCTCACGAGCAATACGGCTACGGCTGCCGCGTTCCTGCCGATCCTGGGTGCGGCCGCGCTGGAGATCGGCTGGGATCCGCGGTTGCTCGCCGTCCCGGCCGCGCTCGCCGCCAGCTGCGCATTCATGCTCCCCATCGCGACGCCGCCGAACGCGATCGTGTACGGCAGCGGACAGGTGACGGTGCCTCAGATGGCCCGGGCCGGTGTGTGGCTCAACGCCGTCATGGCCATATTGATAACCGTGTTCGCCATGGTTCTCATGCCGATCGTGTTTGGCGACCTGACGCGTTGACCGGGTGTGAGCGGCGGTCGCCCAACTTTCCCCCACAGCGTGCGCAGGGTACCTTTGGGCGCTTTGGTGTGAACGGGTTTGCCCCCTGGCGGGTATTCTCCTAACCGGAACCGGTAACCGGGACCGCCCGGGCGGAATCAGCGGACGACATCAACCGATGGTGTGTTCTTAGATGTTTGCCACCCTGAAGTGGCGCGTGGGGATGATCATCACGCTCCTCGTGCTCTGTGGCTTCGCGCTCCTGCCCAAGGAGGGCCCCGACGGCGAGCGAATCCCACCGCTCAATCTCGGGCTCGATCTGCAGGGCGGGATGCACCTGGCCCTCGAGATCGATGACTCCGACGACACGCTCGCGGGCGACGTGGTCGATGACGCCATCGAGCGGACGCTGACGACGATCCGCAACAGGATCGACGAATTCGGTGTCCGGGAGCCCCAGATTCAGCGGGCTGGGAACCGGATCATCGTCGAGCTGGCGGGGATCCAGGACCGGGACCGGGCGAGGGCGATCGTCGAGCGCACGGCGTTCATGGAGTTCAAGATCGTCACGGACGGGGCGGCGCTTATCCAGGCGCTACCGCGCATGGACCGGGCGGTCGTGAACGAGATCGGAGAGGAGAATCTCCAGCGAACGCCGATCACTACGGATGTCGACCTCACCCAGATTCTAGAGGGCGCTGCCGCCGTCGACTCGCAGCAGGCCACCCCGGTCGACACGGTCGGCGCCCCCGAAACCGCGGCCCCCGATTCCGCTGCGGCCATCGTCCCCGGGCCGGATAGCGCACAGGCGGCCGATACGGTCGACTCCCCCGTCACGGGCGCCGAGCTGCGCCCGCTCACGGCGCTCCTGAGCCAGGGACAGATTGCCGGCGAGTTCTTCGTGGCGGAGCAGGACGTGCCGACCGTGGAGCGGTATCTGGCGCTCGAATCGGTGCAGGCCCTCGTGCCGCGTGAGGTAGCGCTCCACTGGGGTGTGGAACAGTTCGCGGCCGGTGGGACTTCCTACCGCCCGCTGTATGTTCTGGACTCGGAACCGCTCCTGACCGGGGAGTTCCTCCAGGACGCGGGCCCGGCCAACCGGGACCCCACGTTCAACCGCCCGATCGTGCCGTTCGAGACGACACGCCGCGGGGCTCGCCTGTTCGAGCGCGGAACGAGCCGGCACGTCAACGACAACATGGCCATCGTGTTGGACGGGCGCGTGCAGAGCTACGCGGTGATCCGCAGCACGCTCAGTCGGCGCGCGCAGATCGAGCTTGCCCCCGGGGCGTCGTTCCAGGAGGCCCAGGATCTGGCCCTCGTCCTCCGCGCGGGCGCGCTGCCCATGCCGATCCGGATCGTGGAGGAGCGCTCCGTCGGTCCGTCGCTGGGCGCCGACTCGATCCGCCAGGGTCGCATGGCGTTCATCATCGGCGTGATCGCGATCGTGGTCGTGATGATCGGGTACTACCACCTGTCGGGCGTGCTCGCCGTCACGGCGATGACGGGCTACGTCGTCTTCGTGTTGGGCGGGCTGGCCGGACTCGATGCCACCCTCACCCTCCCTGGAATCGCCGGGCTGATCCTCTCGGTGGGGATGGCGGTGGATGCGAACGTCCTGATCTTCGAGCGCATCCGCGAAGAGCTGGACGCGGGCAAGACCCCACGCACGGCGGTCGAGGCCGGGTTCGCGAACGCGCTCTCTGCGATCGTGGATGCCAACCTGACGACGTTGATCACGGGCATCATCCTGTTCCAGTTCGGAACCGGGCCGGTTCGGGGATTCGCCGTGACGCTGTGCATCGGGATCCTCGCCTCGTTCTTCTCGGCGATCTATGTGACGCGAACTCTGTTCATGATCTACCTGAACCGGCGCGGCGCCAGCGAGTCGGTGAGCATTTAAACAGGCCGCTGAAGAACTCGAGCGGCCTGCCTGGAACGCGAACCCGCTGAGGGTCCCTCAGCGATCTGCATAGAGGCGGCATGAGGCTCTTTCACGACGCGAAGTACGATTTTCTGGGTAGCCGCAGGCGTGCGTACGTCCTGTCGGTGACGCTGATCGTGGTTGGCTTGATCTCGATCGTCGTTCACCGCGGGCTGAACGCGGGCGTGGAGTTCACGGGCGGGACCCTCCTCCAGGTCCGTTTCACCGAGCAGGTCGAGGTCGGTCAGCTGCGCGACGCGTTGACCGTGGCCGGTTTCCAGGGCGCCCAGATCCAGCAGTTGCGGGCTCCCGGTGTGGGTGGCGGGGAAGCGGTCAGCGAGTTCCTGTTCCGCGTGCAGGCGTTCGAGGGCGCGGGCGGAGCCGGCATAGGGTCGCTGTTCGGCACCGCGCTGGAGTCACGCTTCGAGCCCGGCCAGTTCGAGATCGTCCGTGTCGAAGCCGTGGGGCCGAGGGTCGGAGGCGAGCTCCAGGTCAAGGCGACCTGGGCGATCCTTCTCTCGTTCCTGCTGACGCTCATCTATCTGGCCTTCCGGTTCGAGTGGAGGTTCGGAGTGGCGGCGGTGATCGCGACCGTGCACGACATCCTGATCACGTTCGGGTTCATCTCGCTGCTGAACGTCGAGATCACGCTCGCCACGGTCGCGGCGCTCCTCACGATCGTGGGGTATTCGCTCAACGACACGATCGTCGTGTTCGACCGCGTGCGCGAGAACATGCGGAAGAAGCGGAAGGAACCGTACGTCCAGACGCTGAATCGCAGCATCAACGAGACGCTCCCGCGGACCGTGCTGACCAGCGGCACGACCCTGGTCGCGCTCGGATCACTCTTCCTGCTCGGGGGAGCGGTCATCCGACCGTTCGCGCTCGTGTTGATCCTGGGTGTGTTCGTCGGGACCTACTCCTCCATCTTCGTCGCGTCTCCCGCGCTGTTGGAGATCCACGACGCCGAACGCCGCCGGTCCGCGCGAGCGGCCCACGCCGCCGGCTAACGCCCCGGCGCGGTCTGTCATGGAGACCCCGCCGCTCTTCGATTCACACCTTCACCTCACCAGCGCGCGCTTCGATGAGGATCGCGGCGACGCGCTGGATCGAGCTCGCGCGGCCGGCGTGACCGAGATGGTCACCATCGCGACCGACCCCGAAGACTCGCGGCGCGCGATTCGGCTGGCAGAGGCCGAGCCCGGCGTATGGGCGAGCGCGGGACTGCACCCGCACGATGCCGCACAGTTCTCGGACGACCTCTTCCGGGAGATCGAGGACCTCGCCCGGAGCGAGACGGTCGTGGCCCTGGGCGAGACCGGGTTGGACTATCATTACGATCACTCTCCCCGCGAGACACAGATCGAGAGCTTCCGTGCTCACCTGGACGCCGGATCCCGGACCGGGCTGCCTGTCGTCGTACACTCACGGGCAGCCGACGAGGACACGGGCGAGCTGCTGTCCGAGTTCGCCGGACGGACGACCGGGGTGTTGCATTGCTTCACGGCAGGCAAGGATCTCCTGGAGGCGGGACTCGAGTTGGGCTGGTTCGTCTCGTTCTCCGGAATCGTGAGCTTCGCCGAGGAGTTGGCACCCCTCGTGCGGGCCGTGCCCGACGACCGTCTCCTGATCGAAACGGACAGCCCCTATTTGGCACCGGTCCCGAAACGGGGCCGACGTAACGAACCGGGCTTCCTGCCGTTCACCTGCGAGGCGGTCGCGCGGCTTCGGGGTACCGAATCGGATGAGATCGCGAGCCTGACACGGGCCAACGCACGACGATTCTATGGCGTATAACGGCAACCGAAGGGTCGAGGTCCTACCCGACCACGTCGCGAACCAGATCGCGGCGGGGGAGGTCGTGGAGCGCCCGGCGTCGGCGGTCAAGGAGCTGGTGGAGAACGCTCTGGACGCCGGCGCCACGCGGATCGAGGTGGTCTTGCGTGGCGGCGGCAAGAGCGAAGTTCGCGTCATCGACAACGGTCACGGAATGGACCGGCAGGACGCCGTCCTCGCACTCGATCGCCACGCCACCAGCAAGATCCGGGTCGCCGAAGATCTGCACACTGTGTCCTCGTTCGGGTTCCGTGGCGAGGCGTTGCCCGCGATAGCTGCCGTCAGTCGCTTCGAGCTCCACACCTCGCCCGAAGAGGGGGAAGGCACTCGGATTAGGGTAGAGTCCGGCCTGATCCGAGGCGTGGATGAGTCTCCGCGACGTCGCGGGACGACCGTCACCGTACGGTCGTTGTTCCACGATGTCCCCGCGCGCGCCAAGTTCCTGCGCGCCGCCGCGGCCGCGACGCGTGCGGCCAGCGAGGCGCTTCTCCACCTGGCTCTCGCGCACCCCATGGTCGCTTTTCGTCTCGAGTCCAATGGGCGCGAGCTACTGCACCTGACGCCCTCGGGGCGGCTCGACGACCGGGTCACGGCAATCTGGCCCGACCTTGCCGACACTTTGATCCCGCTGGATGCGACGGGGGAGCTCAGGGTTGCCGGGCTCATCCAGCGACCCGACGACGCCCGCCCGCGCGGCGGCAAGAGGTACTCGTTCATCAACGGCCGGCCCTTTCGGGATCCCGGTCTCGCTCGCCTGGTTTACGACGCCTACCGAACGACGGTCCAGGAGGGCATGCACCCGTCTTTCTTCCTCTTCCTCGACATGCCCCCGGACCGGGTGGACGTCAACGTGCACCCTGCGAAGATCGAAGTCCGTTTTCGCGATCGAGGGGCCGTCGAGGAAGCGATCCGGGACGCGATCCGCGAGGCGCTGGGGCGGCTCGACAGCGCCCGGCCGCTGGACCGGCGGGGGGGAATGCCCTCCAGGAGCACGTCGGGCGGCGGCCGACGCTCACAGCAGTCTGGTGCGGGACGACTTCAGCGGGCGATGCCGCAGCTTGCGCTGTTTGTGCCGTCTGGTCGGTCCGGGACCGAAGCGTTCGAGGCGGGGCAGGAGATCGATACGGAGCGCGACGCGGGGATGGGGGCGGACGACACCCTCGAATCCCTGCCGAGCTCCGAGACGGCAAGACCACAACTGTGGCAGCTGCACAATCGCTACATCCTGGCTTCGACCCGGGAGGGGCTGCTGATCATCGACCAGCATTCCGCGCACGAGCGAATCCTGTTCGAGGAGGTGATGCACCGCTTCGCGAAGGGCGGCGAGGCCCAGCGTCTCCTGTTCCCCGTCACGCTGCGGCTGTCGCCGGCGGAAGCCGCGGCGGTAGACGAGCTTGCCAGTCTGCTGCACAGGATCGGATTCGAGATCGAGTCGTTCGGCGAGCGGACGTTCATCTTGCACGCCAGCCCGCAGCCGTACCCTCGTTTCGATGCCGAGTTGTGCCTGCGAGCCATGATCGAGGAGCTGACCGAGGGATCCCCGCTGGTGGACTCCGCCCGCAACCAGCACGAGCGGATCGCGAAGAGCATGGCGTGCAAAGGTGCCATAAAGGCCGGTCAGCCGCTCTCCTCGGAGGAGATGACCGAGCTGTTCGATCGCCTGTTCGCCACGGAGCTCCCCGGTCACGACGTGCACGGTCGCCCCACGATCATACGTCTGGCGATCGACGAGCTGGACCGACGGTTCCGTCGAGCATGAGCCGACCAGCGGCTGCCACCGACGTGTCCGCGGATCGCCCCCGGGCGATCGCGATCGTCGGGCCCACGGCGACGGGGAAGACCGGCCTGGCGATCGCCGTCGCCCACGAGCTGGATGGCGAGGTCATCTCGCTCGACAGCCGGCAGGCATACCGCGGGCTCGAGATCGGCACCGCAGCGCCCGGCCCGGATGAGCTCGAGGCGACTCCCCACCACGGTGTCGGCTTCCTGGATCCGCGGCACATGTATGGGGCAGGCCGGTTCGCCCGTCTGGCGCATGACTGGATGGCCGAGATCGAAGCCCGTGGCAGAGTACCGATTCTCGCCGGCGGCACGGGCTTCTTCCTGAGTGCCCTCCTGCGCCCGATCTTTCGCGAGCCACCCATGGACGAGGAGCGCCGCGCGGCTCTGCGGCGTTGGCTGGAGGAGCGTCCGATCGACGAGCTCACGGGCTGGGTGGGAAGGCTCGACCCCGCGCTCTCGGAACACCTCGACCGGATCGATCGCCAACGCGCGATGCGAACGCTCGAGCTCGCTCTCCTCACCGGCCGGCCGCTGAGCGGTTGGTTCTCGTTCGGTGAGCCCCAGCACCCGCCGTTGGCGGTCCGCTGCTTCGCCCTCGAGTTGCCGGCGGACGATCACCGGGAGCGCATCGAGCGGCGCACACGCGCGCAGCTGGATGGGGGTTGGGTCGAGGAGGTGCGAGAGCTGCGGGCCCGCGGACTTCACGACGCACCCGTTTTCGATGCGGTCGGGTACCGCGACGTTCTGGCGCATGTGGAGGGCGAGCTCTCGGCCGAGGAGACCCTGACCCGGATCGTCGCGGCCACCTGGGCATACGCTCGCCGGCAACGGACATGGTTCCGTCACCAGCTGCCTGCCGACGCGATCAGGGTGGACGCGCTCCTGCCCACCGCACAACTTGCCGAGAGCATCGTGATGGATTGGCAGGCTACGCGCGAAAACCCGAGAGGCGGCGAGGCGATCCGGATGGGCACGGGCACGGCATGAAGATCGGCATCACCTGCTATCCGACGTACGGTGGCTCGGGCGCGGTGGCGACCGAGCTGGGTCTGGAGCTCGCGCAGCGTGGGCACGAGATCCACTTCATCTCCTACGCCCAGCCGTTCCGCCTGACGCACTTCGCCGAAGGGGTCTTCCTGCACGAGGTGGAGGTGGCCCGATACCCGCTGTTCGAGTATCCCCCGTACTCCCTCGCCCTGGCCGTCACCATGCACGAGGTGGTCCGCAAGGCGGAGCTCGACATCCTGCACGTGCATTACGCCGTCCCCCACGCGACCGCGGCCTGGACCGCGCGCGAGATGCTGCGCGAAACGGGCCGCGATGTAAAGGTGGTCACCACGCTTCACGGCACCGATATCACCCTGGTCGGGCAGGATCCCTCCTACTGGTCGATCACGAAGTTCTCGATCCAGCGATCGGACGGCATCACGGCGGTGTCCGAGTGGCTCCGGACGCGGACCCTGGAGGATTTCGCCTGCGACGACTGCTCGATCCGCGTCATCCCCAACTTCATCGACCCGATCCTCTACCATCGCGAGGGGCACGAGTGTCAGCGCACTGCGCTCGCGGAGCCCCACGAGAAGATCCTGATGCACATCTCGAATTTCCGGCCCGTCAAGCGTATCCGGGACCTTCTGCACATGTTCGCGCGCATCCAGCGGACCGTGCCATCGAGGCTGGTGCTGGTCGGAGATGGACCCGAGCGCCCGCGCGCCGCCGAGCTAGCGGAAGAACTGGGGCTGGCCGACCGCGTCTTGTTCCTCGGCAAGCTGGAATCGGTCGCCGAGCTTCTCGCATGCGCCGATCTCTTCATCCTGCCCAGCGAGCAGGAGTCGTTCGGGCTCGTGGCGCTGGAAGCGCAAGCCTCGGGAGTGCCCGTCGTCGGGTCGAGCGATTCGGGGCTCCCCGAGGTGATCGAGCACGGCGTGACGGGTTCGCTCCACCCCGTCGGAGATGTCGAGGGGATGGCGGAAGGGGCCATGGAGCTCTTGCGAGATGAGGCGAAGTGGCACGCCGCCTCGCGTGCCGCGCGCGAGCGTGCGGTCGCTCTGTACTCGGCGGACCGTATCGTGCCCGAGTACGAGCAATACTACGAAGAGGTCCTGAGTGGTGCGCTAGCGAGCCTGACCGTTTCGTGACGGTCTTCGAGGCGGTGCTTCTGGGCCTCGTACAGGGTCTGACCGAGTTCCTTCCCGTGTCCAGCAGTGGTCATCTGGTTCTGGGGCAGGCCCTCCTCGGACTGGAGCTCCCCGGCGTGGCCTTCGAGCTCGTGCTCCACCTCGCGACCGTATGCGCGGTCGTATGGGTGTACCGCGCGGCGATAGCCCGTCTGGTCGGGGGGGTGTTTCGCGGTGATCGGGAGAGCCTGACGTACGCGGGTCTCCTCGCGGTCGCCTCCGTGCCGGCGGCGCTCGCGGGCACCTTGGCCGCGACGGTCTTCGAGGGCGCGTATGAGCGACCCATCATCGCCGCCGCGATGCTGCTCGTCACCGGGTTCTGGATCTGGACGATTCGCCGCTCCGCCCCGCGTGCTCGTGAGTCCCGACCCGGAGTCAGGACCGCGGTGGCGATCGGCGTCGCCCAGGCAGTCGCGATTCTTCCCGGGATCTCGCGTTCCGGATCTACGGTCGCGACCGGGGTGTGGCTCGGGGTCGAGGTCGATCGGATGGCCGAGTTCTCGTTCCTGCTCTCGCTGCCTGCCATCCTGGGAGCGGGTCTTCTTCAGTTCAGCGCTCCAGACAACGGGTTGAGCGTGATCGGCGCCGTGCCCCTGGTGGCCGGGTTCGCGACCGCCTGCCTGTCGGGCGTACTGGCCATCCGTATCTTCCTCTTGATGCTGAAGAACAGGAAGTTCCATCGGTTCTCCTACTACTGCTGGACCGTGGGGCTCGCGTACCTGGGGGCCGCCATCCTCGTGCCCGGTCTTCGCTAGATGACCGCGCCCGGAAGAGGGGAATCGCCCGGGTCCACGTCTGCGGCCGATCCCATGCTACCGACACTCGATGAGCTGGTGGATCGTGCCCTGGCGGAAGATCTCGGAGACGGAGACCGGACGACGGAATGGACGGTGCCGTCTTCCGCGACCGGCCGGGCGCACATCGTCGCGAAGGCGGCGGGTGTCGTGGCCGGGTCGGATCCGGCTACCCGTGTGCTCCGGCGGCTGGATTCGGGCCTGGTGGTGGAGTGGCGGGTCGCGGACGGGGAGCGCGTCGCGCCGGGTGACGAGCTCGCCCGGGTCGAGGGTTCCCTCACGGCGATCCTCAAGGGCGAGCGTGCGGCCCTAAACTTCCTGGGCCACCTGTCCGGTGTCGCGACCCTCGCGGCCGCGTATGCAACCGCGGTCGATGGGACTGGCTGCCGGGTGACGGACACGCGCAAGACGACGCCCGGTTGGCGAGCGTTGGAGAAGACCGCGTCGGCGTCGGGTGGGGCCCTGAATCACCGACTGGGCCTTTACGACATGGTGCTGATCAAGGAGAATCACGCCAGGGCGAGCGGGGGAATCGCGGCCGCGCTCCGGGCCGCCCGCGAAGGTGCCGGCAGCCAGGCGATCGAGGTAGAGGTAGAGGTGACGAACGAGTCGGAGCTGGAGGAAGCATTGGGTGGTGGAGCGGACCGGATACTGCTCGACAACATGACGGTCGGCGAGTTGCGAGGCGCCGTCCAGCTCGTCAGGGCGACGCGTCCGCCCTGGCCCGTGCTCGAGGCATCCGGGGGCGTCACGCTTGCCAACGTGCGCGACATCGCGGAAACGGGGGTGGACCTGGTGTCGGTGGGGGCGATCACGCACTCGGCTCCGTGGTTCGACGTTTCTCTTCTGGTCATCGAATGAGCCGGCGGGGAGTACGATCGTGGGGAGGGCTTTCCCTCGCGGATCTCCAGCAGCGTTGGGGTCGCGAGGCCGTTATCGCGTATGGGAAGATCGACTCGACAAACGCGGCCGCGAAGGACCTCGCCGAAGCGGGGGCCGAAGCCGGCACCATCGTCGTATGCCGCGAACAGACGGCCGGGCGCGGCCGGCAGGACCGCCCCTGGCACTCGCCCCCCGATACCGGCCTGTACATGAGCATGATCTTCCGTCCGTCCGCCTCGGTGCTGCAGCCGCTGGCTTCCGTGCTGGCAGGCTTGGGTGTCGTGGCGGCGCTCGACCGGCGTCTCCCCGGCCTGGATCCCGGTCTGAAGTGGCCCAACGACTTGATGGCGGGCGATCGGAAGATGGGTGGGCTTCTGGCCGAGGCCAGCTGGAGCGCATCGGGTCCGCGGTTCCTGGTCGTGGGGGTTGGAGTGAACGTGAAGCCCATGTCGGGGACGATGTCACCGCGGCTCCGTAAGGAGGCCACCTGGATCGAGGAGCGACGACCGGATACCGATCTGCCCGAGGTCGCCGATGCCGTGATCGAAGGCCTGGAGCGTTGGCTCTACGATCCTCCGGCCACCCTCGATTCCGGCGCCCTCGACCTCCTCGACGAGTACGATTGGCTCAAGAACCGCAGGGTTCGGGCCAGGCTCTCCGACCAAGAAGCTCTCGGCGGCGTGGCTGCGGGGGTGGCTCCGGATGGGGCGCTTCTCTTCCGGCCCGACCGGGGCGCGCTCCGTCGAATCACGACGGCCTCGATAGAGATCGAGACGGGAGGGCGGTCGTGGCGATGATCCTGGCGGTGGATGTCGGGAACACGGAGACGGTCATCGGACTGCTGCGCGGACTGGAGACCGTGCGCTGCTGGCGGATCGCCACGGACCGCCGCCGCACGGGCGATGAGCTGGCCCTCCAGGTGTCGGGCTTTCTGTCCGCCCTCGAGTCCGAGGGAGTTTCGACCGGTGCCGAAGCTGGCGAGCCATCGCTCGCCGGGTCGGCGGAACGCGCGATCCTGGCGTCGGTGGTGCCCGTCCTTGACCGGGCTTGGACTCAGGCCTGCCACGCCGTCGGGCGCGAGCCACGCTTCGTGAATGGCGGTAGCGAGCTTCCGATCCGATTGGACGTCGACGCCCCGCTCGAGGTAGGCGCGGATCGTATCGCCAACACCTTGGCAGCCTCCGAGCTGTTCAAGCGCGACACGATCGTAGTGGATCTCGGAACGGCTACGACGTTCGATTGCATCGGAGCGGACGGCGTCTTCCTTGGCGGCGTCATCGCCCCGGGTCCGAGAGCCGGCATCGAGCGGCTCACGACGGTGGCGACCCAGCTACCCCAGGTGGAGATCCACCCCCCGGCCCGTGTCATCGGTCGACGCACGGTGGACTGCGTCGATTCAGGGGTGTTCTACGCGACTGTGGACGCGATCGATGGGATCGTAGATCGGATCGTGACAGAGTGGGAGGGTGCGGATCCGCTCGTCGTTGCGACCGGTGGACTGGCAGAAGTGATCGCCCCGCATTGCCGGACCGTGGAGCGGGTGGAGCCATTTCTCACGATCACGGGTCTCGCGATCGCGGACCGGTACCTGGGAGCCGGGCGCTGATCCGCCTGCGGGCCGGGCTGTGGGTCGTGCTCGGCCTCAGCGGCATTTCGTTCACGGACGCGTCGGGACAGGCCGAGGGGAACGCCGAGCCGAGGGGCTTCGAGCGGAGCAGGATCGCCGAGCAGACCGCTTTCGAGCGCGGGTTGCTGAGCGGGATCCGGGAGGATTCGATTGCTGGGTGGGCACGCGCACTGGGTGCCGTGCCACACGTGGCCGGGACTCCGGCGCAGGCCGCGACGCGCGATTCGGTCCTCGCCTGGCTGACCCGGGCCGGCATCGAGGTCTCCCACGACACGTTCGTAGTCTACCTTCCGCAGCCGGTCTCGGTCTCCGTCCAGCAAACCGCTCCGACCGCGCGCTCGCTGTACGAGCTCGAGCCGGAACTGCCGAGTGATCCCATAACGCGGACCGAGCGCGTGCCGGCGTTCAACGCGTACGGCGCATCCGGAGATGTCGAGGGCCCTGTCGTGTTCGCCAACTACGGGCTCCCGGCCGACTACCAGGTCCTGGACTCGCTCGGGGTAGACGTTCGCGGCAAGATCGTGCTTGCCCGTTACGGACGCTCCTACCGCGGCATCAAGGCGCGTGAGGCGGAGGCCCGGGGCGCCATCGGCCTGATCATCTACTCCGACCCCGCCGAGGACGGCTTCCGCCGGGGCGACGTGTACCCGGAAGGTCCGATGCGACCGCCGGCCGGTATCCAGCGTGGCAGCATTTTCAACGGGACCGGAGATCCCTCCACTCCCGGGCTTCCATCGATTCCCCACGCGGCCCGGATCCCCGAGTCGGAGATGACCGGGGTGGCGCGTATCCCGGTCGTGCCGCTCGGTTATGGACCCGCGACCCATCTGCTGCGCGGGTTGCAGGGACCGGCGGCGCCGAGCGCGTTCCAGGGAGCGCTACCGATCTACTACCACCTGGGCCCGGGTCCCGCGCGAGCGAGGTTGCGGGTCGATCTCGAGCGCGGTGAGGCCGCGTACCACCGCATATTCAACACCATAGCCCTCGTTCGAGGCAGCGAGCGCCCGGACGAATGGATCGTGGTCGGGGGACACCGGGACGCCTGGGGCCCCGGTGCGGTTGACAATGTCAGCGGGACCGTCAGCGTGATCGCCGCCGCCCGGGCGTTCGCCGCCCTCGCGGCTACCGGCAGTCGCCCGCGCCGAAGCGTGCTGTTCGCGACCTGGGACGCCGAGGAGTGGGGTCTGATCGGCTCGACGGAGTGGGTCGAGCGACACGCAGAAGCCCTGCGGGCGGGCGGAATCGCCTACATCAACCAGGACGTATCCGCCAGCGGCTCGAACTTCGGCGCCGCGGCCTCGCCTCCTCTCAAGGCCCTGATCAGGGAATCCGCGGCCGCAGTGCCTCACCCCCGGGGGACCGGGTCCGTGCTGGACGAGTGGAGTGCCCGCAGCCCGGCGGTCGACGCCCCGGCACGGCTGGTGCCGGTCGGCGACCTGGGTGGAGGGTCCGATCACAAGCCCTTCTATCAGCACGTGGGAATCCCCGCCGCGAGCTTCGGTTTCAGTGGCCCGGGTGGCGTGTATCACTCCGCGTATGACACCTCTGTCTGGATGGAGCGCTTCGGCGATCCCGGGTACCGGTACCACGCGGCGGCCGCTCGTATCGTGGCCATCGCCGCAGCGCGGCTCGCAAACGCCGATCTGCACCCATACGACTTCGCGGGTGCGGGTGACCAGCTCGAGAGCATGGTGACCGGTCTGCGGGAGGAAGTCCGTGCGGTCTCACCGGATACTCCCGGCGCCCGGAACCCGCTCGCCGGCTCGCTAGATGCGTTGGAGGCATCCGCGCGACGGTTCCGGATCGGGGCGCACCGCTTTCACGAGGCGGCCGCGGCGTGGCTGCGGGAAGGGCGAGTGGACGAGCGGACGACGCAGGTGAACCGTCACCTCCGCCGTGCGAACCTCGCGTTCCTCACTCCACAGGGTCTACCCGGGGATCCATGGACACGCCAGCTCCTGTTCGTGTCGGACCCCGCGAACGGATATGCGACGCTCGGGCTCCCGAGCATCCGGCTCGCGATCCGTGAGACGGACATCGACGAGCTGAGGAGAAGGGTGGGGGAGTTGGCGGATCGGATCGACGAAGCGACGGGGGAGGTCGCATCGGCATGGGGCCTGCTCTCCCGCGACTGAGAGCCCGCCGGCCCTCTCGACCTCCCGCTTCTTCGCTGCTTCTACCTGGCCTTCGCTCTAGCCTTCGCTCTAGCCCTCGCTGTTCTTTCCCGTGCAGCAGTTTTTGAGATTGTCCGCCATCTCCGGCTTAACCAACCGCAAGATCAGATAACCGATCAACACGAAGAACAGGATCTTGAGCGCGACGATCACGAGCGGGAACAGAAGTCCGAACACGATCCCGCTCACCGCGAAGCCCACGACACCCACCGTCAATACGACGAAAAGCGATTTCAACATCCAAGCCTCCCTGAGACTCAAAAGGCCGTAGCCGAGCCGAGCCACCCGCCATCATTGCTTGAATACGCGACTCCAACCACCGGGGTTTCACGGATCGCCAGACGCCACCTCCAGCCGCGTCGGTCGGCCCCCTTGATCCAGCCGACCAGGCACGCCATATTGACACTGTTTAGCACTCACCAGTCAGGAGTGCTAACAGCGAGCTGAAACATGAAAGAGAGCATCCCGCCTGCCGGCCGGCAGGTGAGACCCTAACACAACTCAAGGAGGGGCGCGGAAGATGGCTACCGCTTCGAAGACGAAGGTGAACGTTCAGCCCATGGCGGACCGGGTCGTCATAGAGGCTATGGAGGAGACCGAGGAGATGCGGGGCGGCCTCTACATTCCCGATACCGCGAAGGAGAAGCCGCAGCAGGGCAAGATCGTGGCGGTCGGGCCCGGAAGACTGAACGACGACGGCGAGCGGATCCCGATGGAAGTGAAGGAAGGAGACCGCGTCCTGTACGGGAAGTACGCGGGGACCGAAGTGACCGTGGACGGACGGGAGCTCCTGATCATCAAGGAGAGCGACGTCCTCGCGATCCTCACGTGACGAGATCAATGTCACACTTGAGATAAGCTCTTTTAACTCGTTGTGCGCGAGTTAAATAGAATAGCTAAAAGAAGACGCGAATCTTCGCGCATCCAAGGGAGAAGACGATGGCAAAGGAGCTGGAATTCGATACCGCCGCGCGGCAGCGCCTCAAGATGGGGGTCGACAAGCTGGCGAGGGCGGTCAAGGTCACGCTCGGCCCGAAGGGCCGGAACGTGGTGCTCGAGAAGAAATTCGGGAGTCCCACGATCACCAAGGACGGCGTGACCGTCGCGAAGGAGGTCGAGCTCGAGGATCCGGTCGAAGATCTCGGGGCGAAGATGGTCAAGGAAGTCGCCACGAAGACGTCCGACGCCGCCGGTGACGGAACCACGACCGCAACCGTCCTCGCGCAGTCGATCTTTCAGGAGGGGCTGAAGAGCGTAACGGCGGGCGTGAACCCGATGGCGCTCAAGCGTGGCATCGAACAGGCGGTCGAGTCGGTGGTCGGCCAGCTGGCGGACATCTCGGTCGAGACCACGGGCAAGAAAGAGATCACCCAGGTGGCGGCCATCTCCGCGAACAACGACATGGAGATCGGCGACCTGATCGCCGACGCGATGGAGAAGGTCGGCAAAGACGGCGTGATCACGGTTGAGGAGGCCAAGGGTCTGGAGACCGAGCTCGAGACGGTCGACGGGATGCAGTTCGACCGCGGCTATCTCTCTCCGTACTTCGTCACGGATCCGGACAAGATGGAGGCGATCCTCGACGAGCCCGTGATGCTGATCCATGACAAGAAGATCTCGGCCATGAAGGACCTCCTGCCGGTCCTCGAGAAGGTGGCCCAGCTGGGCAAGCCTCTCCTGATCATCGCCGAAGACGTCGAGGGCGAGGCGCTCGCGACGTTGGTCGTGAACAAGCTCCGCGGCACGATCAAGGTTTGCGCGGTGAAGGCGCCAGGCTTCGGCGATCGCCGCAAGCAGATGCTCCAGGACGTCGCGATCCTGACCGGCGGCCAGGTGATCTCCGAGGAGCTGGGCTTCAAGCTCGAGAACGCGGTCTTGAGCGATCTGGGCTCGGCCAAGCGCGTCGTGATCGACAAGGACAACACGACGATCGTCGACGGCGCC
>JBDHHV010000066.1:0-33529 GCA_039589195.1 Gemmatimonadota bacterium
ATTCCGTACCGCTCGGTCGTCCGATGGTCGCCGTGGATCATGCCCAACACCAGCACCTGGTTCCGCTCGCCGCGCGTTTGGCGGCCTTCCGAGTGGGGGGCCTCGAGCACGGTGAGGATCCCCGCATCCTCGACCGACACCAGCACGCGGCGACCGTCGGGATGGACGCGTACCACCATCGGCTTGCCACCGATGTCGATGTTCTGAATCATGCGCCGCGCGTCGATGTCCAGGATCGACACCGTGCTCGAATCGGCGTTGTTCACCACCCCGTACCGGCCGTCACGCGTGACCGCGATCGAGAACGGGCGACCCTCTAGGCCCTCGCTCACCCGAGCCGTGACTTCGAAAGATGCCGTATTCAGATAGGCGATCTCGTCCGTGAGACCGCAGGCAACCAGATAGTGGACGCCATCGCGCGTGAGCGCCCCACCCTGGGGCCCCGGACACACCTCGACGTTCGCGACAACCTCCTCGCCGAGCAGGTCGATCACCATCACGGTCCCGTCCCCGAAGTGGGGGATGAACGCGAGCGAGCCGTCGGGCATCGCGGATGGCGGGTAGGGCCGGTCTCCGGTCGGGAAGCTCGCCACGGGCATGCCGGTCTCGGGGTCGATCGCGGTGAGGCGATCGGCGAATTGGGAGACGATGTACGACAGCCCCCAGGCCGGCTCCGGTGTGAAGAGCGAGGGGGCACGGCCCACGACGAGAAGGTCGCCCGCGGGCCCTCCGTCCGGGTCGAGCGGGACCAGCGTCGAGTCACCGAAGTTCGATGCCAGCCAGCCGCGCCCGGTCGCCAACAGATCGAAGGGCGTTCCCCCGGTCTCCCATCGGTCCACCACCTCGGCGCGACGAAGATCCACGACGGCGATCGCGCCCTGACGCGGGAGCGCCACGAACGCGGTGTCACCGTCTTCGCTGAATCGAATCCCGTGCGGCGCCAGCCCGACCTCGATGGTCGTGAGCACCTGGAATCGCGGGGACGCATCGGTGCACCCGGCGATGCCGAGGGCAAGGAGCGCGAACAGCGCGCGAGGTGTGCTCGGCCTCACGGAACGGGTGGGAGGACGCCGGGAACCGGGTCGCCTCAGTCGTCCAGCTCGTATGCGACTCGCAGCCACGCTTTGACTTCCCCGTCGATCTCCTCCACCGAGCTGATCGGAATCCGGTGCGTGATCCGATTA
Organism: Gemmatimonadota bacterium; assembly: GCA_039589195.1. GTDB lineage: Bacteria > Gemmatimonadota > Gemmatimonadetes > Palauibacterales > Palauibacteraceae > JBDHAC01. Next base: position 1,185 of record JBDHHV010000066.1, read on the forward strand.
CCCTTCTCGAGCCCGCCCGTGGGGAGCAAGCGCTCCGGGAGCTCACCCTCGTACAGCTTGAGCGCGAGACCGAGGTCGATGCGCGTTTGCGTGGTCGGCTTGATCTCGGCGAAGACCCGTTTTCGGTACAGCGGGATGATCGTCTTGCAGGGGCAGATCTTCACGTCCTCCCCCAACCGGCCTCCCAATTCGACGAGGCGATCGTGGATCGGACGCAGCTCTGTCTTCGGACCCGAGTACATCGTTTCCACATACTCGGTCGCCGCCTCCAGGTACGCGTCCGGATCGGTGCTCTCAGCGCCCTTGCCGGTGGATAGCTCGGCGATCAGCCACGCGGTCGTCCCTCCGACCTCGTGCTCGGACTTGAGCCACTCCCGGCGTTCCTTCTCACCCTCGGGACCGGACTCCTCGATCAGCTGGATCCATTCGTCGAGTGAGCGCCCCGTCTTTTCGGGCAGGTCGTCCAGGATTCTACGCGTGTACGCGACCGACGGGTGCACACTGTAGACGGTATCGGTACTCAGCATTTGTATCGCTCCAATCGAACCTCTACGAACGCGGTGGAAACCGTCGCGCGCCGGGTGCGGCACCTCCCGAGCTTCACGGCTAGCTCGGTTGGGCCACGAGGGCAAGAGGGTGCTCGCGGACAAACCGGCGGCGACCCTCGGCTGCGCCAGGGCGTCTCAAGCCGCGTAACCCAGAAGACCCGTGCTCAACTCCCACAACTCCACGGCCAGGTCTTCATCATACGCCTGCGGCGCGGCGCGCGTTTCTTCCTCGACATTGAAGTAACGTCCGGTGACCTCCGCCAGATCCGGGTCCGCCGCAAGCCGAAAAACAGCCTGCCCGCCCACGCCCGGTTTTGCCATGAAGGGCTTGAAGAGACGCATCAACAGACTGGCCGGGTTGTGATTCTGGTTCCAGATGCGCGTCGAGAGGGTACCGGGGTGGATCGCGTTCCCGATGATCCCATCACCCCCGTACCTGCGAACCAGCTCGTGCGTGAACAGCGCGTTCGCGAGCTTCGAGTCGCAGTAGGCCTGGAAGGAGCGATACTGCAGCTCGCCTCTCAGGATCCGCTCGAGCGGCGCACGGCGGAGGTCGCCCCGCCGGTGTGCCTCGGAGCTGACGTTCACGACCCGGCCTTCGCCGGCACGCAGCATTTCCAACAGCTCGATGGTCAACCGGAAGTGGCCCACATGGTTGGTGGCCATGGTGACCTCGAGGCCGTCAGACGTCCGCTCCCTTCGCGCGCGGTACACACCGGCGTTGTTGACCAGAGCGTCGAGGTGGTCCAGGCGATCGGCCAGTCGCCCGGCCAGAGCGCGTACGGAGTCTCCCGAGGACATGTCCGCGATCTCCAATTGAACACGGTCGGCGCCGGCGAGCCTTTGAACGGCCGCGAGCGCCTTCTCCCCGCGCGAACGGTCGCGACTGACCATCACGACGCTCCACCCGGCCCCAGCGAGCAACTCCGTCGTCGACCGGCCGACCCCCGCGTTGGCGCCGGTGACGACCGCGATCGGGCGGCCGGCCTCGTACCCGCCGGACATCAGGGCTTCCGCACGCGGTAGCGGAGGATGGTCAGGTAACGCTCGGGCTCTCCGGGTCCGGACATCGTCGGACCGCGGACGTACTCCTCCTCGTGGCCAGCCAGCGTCACGTACCCGCTGGCTCGCACGAACGCGAGCAGTCGCTCGATCGTCGGGGCCTCCTCGGTATAGGGGCCGATGTGGAGGATCTCGGCCACCTCCCCGTACTCCCACTCATCGAGCGAGGCCACGAGCCCCTCGGGCGCCTGATGCTCGGGAAGCGCCGCCACGGCCTGGGGCACGGGCAGGGCGTACCGCCCGACCCAGCCGGTCTTCGGTGTGTCCAGCGATGCGGGCCAGCGCGCCCGTGGGAATTGAAAGCCAGATGCCTTGGGCGTCTCGGGAATCGAAAAGTACAGCTGGAAGACCAGGCCGAACGCGGCGGCGCCGACGACGTTTGGGTCGCCGCTGGCCGTGACGACCAGCATCCGCTCCGCGGGGCGCTCGTATATGCGCGGCTCCTTGAGATGCTCGATCTGCTCCAGAGCCGGATCCTGCGCGAGTGCCAGGGCGGGAACCGCCGAACCGAGTGTGCAGACCAGCAGGAGCGTCGCCGGCCTCCGGACGACCGACATGCGACTAGTCCTCCTGCATCTCGGCCGCGACCTTCTCCAGCTCGCGCCAGATGCGCAGCGTGTTCCCGCCCCACAGCTGTCGAATCTCGTCCTCGTCGTACCCGCGCCGGACGAGCTCCAGCGTCACGTTGAAGGTTTCTGACGCATCGTCCCAGCCGTTGACCCCACCACCGCCATCGAAGTCCGAGCTGATCCCGACATGGTCGATGCCGATCAACTCCACCGCGTAGTCGATGTGATCCACGAAGTCCGCCACCGTCGGACCGGGGTGGCGCTCCTCGACCTCGGCCATCCCGGCCTGAAACGCCTCGAACTGCTCGTCCGTCGCCTGCGACATGCGTTCGATCCCGAGTCGCTCGCGGAGCGCCTCGATCGCCTCTCCGCGCTCGGGTGGGGGGACCTGCACGAACGAGCCCAGCGCGACCATCTGGATCACGCCCCCATTCTCCGCCAGCGCCCGCAGTTGGTCGTCATCCATGTTGCGCGGGTGGTCGGCCAGGGCACGCACGCTCGAATGCGAGGCAATCACCGGGGCGCGCGATAGCCGCATCGCATCGAGGCTCGCCTGCTTCGAGATGTGTGACACGTCGACCAGGATCCCGACGCGGTTCATCTCGGCGATCACCTGCTCGCCGAACTCGCTCACGCCGCCGTGCTCCTCCTCGTCATCTCCGAGGTTCTCGCGCGGGGTGGACGAATCCGCGATGTCGTTGTGCCCCCCGTGTGCCAGGGTGATGTAGCGCGCGCCGAGCTCGTGATAGGTCTCGAGCAGCGACAGGTCCTTACCGATCACGTATCCGTTCTCGATCCCGATCGCCGCGACCAGCTTTCCCTCGCCGTGGATGCGCTCGACGTCGTCGGCCGTGTAGGCGAGCTCGATCAGCTCCGGATACATGTCATCGGTCATCCGGTGGATCGCCTCGAATTTCCTCATCGCGTCGGATTTCGCGCGCTCGTAGTTCTCCATCGTCCGTTCCGTCTGCCCGACGTAGACGACGAAGAACCCCACGTCCAACCCGCCCGCACGCATCTTCTCCAGGTTCACCTGGCGATCCGCGTTCAATGGATCCACCTCGGGCGTGGCGAAGTCGGATGGGATGTCGTCGTGTGTATCGATGGAGATCACGCGCTCGTGGATTCCCCGGGCCCGGGTCTCAAGCTCGCTTTCGGGGGCCTGGTCACCGGCGGCCGAGGCCTCTGCGGGCTCTCCACCACCGCAAGCGGCGAAGGTCAGGGCCACGAGCACAGGAATCAGACGGCGATGGTCACTCACGCGCATGATCGCACTCCGGGGTTATGCTTGAACGTGGAGATCGAGTCTCGGGGTGTCTCCGGATCGACGGAAGGTGGGACATCCGAGCCCGGGCGCGCAATCGAGGCGAGCGGGCGGCCGGGACCCGGGATCACCGGAAAGAGAGGACCCGAGTGAGGGAGCTCATTCTTCTACGGCACGTCGCCATCATCGCAGCGGTGTGCGTGCTGGGGACGGCGCGGGAAGGCGCGGCCCAGCAGCCCGGCCAGGCGAGCATGGGCAAGAAAGTGATCCTGATCGGAATCGACGGTGTGCGCCCGGACGCGCTCGCCGAGGTCCCCACCCCGAACATCGACGCCCTGATCGTGAAAGGAGCGTTCAGCGACCGTGCGCGAACGGGGCTCCCCACCGTCAGCGGACCCGGATGGTCCAGCATGCTGATCGGCGTGTGGCCCGAGAAGCACGGGGTGCTGAACAACAACTTCAGGACCAACCGGTACGGCGAGTTCCCGGACTTCCTCACCCGGATCGAGCAGACCCGGCCCGAGCTGAGCACCTTCGTGGTCGCGGATTGGATGCCGCTCGTTGCCGAGAACGCGGGCGGGCCGCTTTTTGGCGAAGCGCCCGACGTGAAGATCGTGCTGAACGGCTACGAGCTGGGCTGGGCGGAGGCCGATCGGCAGTCGGTGATGGCTGCTGTCGAGTACCTCGAAACGGCGGAGCCCGATGCCATGTTCGTCTACCTCGGCAACCCCGACGAGACCAGCCATGAGGCGAGATCGATCGGGGACGAGTACCGCGACGCGATCGCGCTGGCGGACCGACATGTGGGTCTACTTGCAGATGCGATTCGCGCCAGGCCAACGTACGCGGAGGAAGACTGGCTCATCCTCGTGTGCACCGACCACGGCCGGCGTCCGGATGGCGGCCACGGGGGGGACTCGGAGGTCGAGCGCACCATCTTCTACCTCGCCAGCGGGCCGTCCGCCGTGCAGGGCACGCTGTCGGGCACCCCCGAGATCGTCGATATCGCGGTCACGGCGCTCACCCACCTCGGCATCGAGATCGACCCTGCATGGAAGCTGGACGGGCGGGCGGTAGGCCTCAGTCGTTGATCCAGGCCGGATCGGCGTCGATCGTCTGCCGCAATTCGACCTTGTCCGGCTCGGCGAGCCAGGAAGCATCGATCGCCTCGAAGATGAGCCGACACACGTCCGCGCGCGTGAACTCGAGCTCCGACATGAGCGCCGCGAACTCGTCGACCAGCGTGTTTCCGAACATCTTCGGATCATCCGTGTTCACGCTGAGCGGAATCCCGCGTTCGAGGTAGGTGCGCGCCGGGTGGTCACGGATCGATTCGATCACACCGGTCCGGAGGTTGGAGATAGGACATAGCTCGAGCGGGATTCGGTGCTCGGCCAGGTGGTCGACGAGCGCAGGATCCTCGACCGCCCGGGTCCCGTGACCGATCCGGTCCACCCGCAGGACCCGGATCACCCCCCACACGCTCTCCGGTCCGGCCGCCTCCCCCGCGTGCGCGCTCGTGCGGAGGCCCAACTCACGCGCGCGCCGGTACACGGGCTCGTACGGCTCGGGGGGAAATTCGTGCTCGGATCCTCCGAGCCCGACACCCACGACGCCCAGGTCCTGGCACTCCGCCACGGCTTCGAGGGTCCCGGCGCCCTCCTGCGGCCCTTTGTTGCGCACGAGGTCGGGGACGAGGGCCACGCGGATCTCCGGGACGCGATCGAGGCCGGCGCGGATCGCCTCGATCAGCGACTGAGCCTCCAGATCGTGCCGCGTGACGTCCGCCGGCGAGGTGAAGGCCTCCACGTACCGCACGTTCTGGGTGGCGAGATCGCGAGCCACCGCCTCCGCCAGAAACGTGAAATCCTCGTACTCGCGCAGGAAAGACTGCTTCCACAGCCACGTTTCGATGAAGTGGGGGAAGTCGCGGTACATGAAGCGCCGCTCGAGCGCGTCCGCCGACGGCACATCGGAATCCCCGCCGTATTTCTCGATGAGGCTCCACAGGGTCGGCAGCGGGATCGCGCCTTCCAGGTGCAGGTGGAGCTCGACCTTCGGGATTCGGGCGAGCCACTCCCGGTCGAACGGCCTGCCTCCTCCCGCGAGACCGCTCATCCCTCGTCGGGTGCGCCGGAGGGGCCGGAAACGGACGCGGCGGGCGGCACCCTGAACAGAAGAACCTTGTAGCGCTTCACGCGTTGGAACTCGGCGCTGTCGACCATCACCTCGAGATCCCCGAGCTCCTTCAGCTTTCTCCGCGCCAGCCACCGCACGATTCGGTGAAGATACGGGCGCTTCGCCCGCAGCGAGTCGGCGAATATCTCCAGGGCAGGATTCAAGCGGTCTCGGAGAAAATCGCGCGCGATGTCGAGAGTCGGCAGGACTCGCTCGGTGATGTCCTCTTCGCGTTCGATCACCAGGTCGTGGCTCTCCGCCTCGCGGAGGAACGCTTCCAGCGGGTGACCGCTCCTGGCCAGGGGGCCACCATCCTCGTCGACCACGAAACAGTCGGAGACCAGCAGGTGGCCGCCCGGCGCCACGCGGCGGACGGCCGGGAACAGACCGGGCAGGTGGATGTACTGCGCCGACTCGCTCATTACGGCGAGGTCGTACGCGTGCGGTGGCTCGAAGTCCTGGAAGCGCGAGAGGTGAAACGGGCGCTCGACTCGCCGGGCGAAGAGCTCTCCCTGGTGCGGATCCGGAGACAACCCCTCGACCTCGTAGCCGCGCTCCTTCAGGAGTGCAGCCGCCGCACCCGTCCCGCACCCTACGTCGAGCACGGTCTCCACACCGGCGGGGATCCAGCCGCGCAGGTACTCGGCATATCTGGCTTGCGCGGACTTGAGCCCCTCCAGCGTGCGCGGCTCGCCCTCCCACACACCGTATTGGAGGTGCTCCAAACCAAGCACCTCGTGATAAAAGCGCAGCGTCCCGCTGACCCGGACCGGCCTTGGGGGACGCCGTCTACTCACGAAACTTCGGCGTCTCGGTCATGGCCGTCGCTCCTCACCTGCCTCCGCACCTGCTTTCGGACCTGCGTTCCGGGCGATCGCACTGGACCGCAGAGCGTGTCTCCCCCCAGTTTCCCGCACCGCTCGCCCGCGGGCAACACGAGGACACCACAGTCGGGAGCCGTCACATGCCGGAACGTCACGTCACACGCCGCGCTTTCTTCGGAGCCTCCGCAGCCACGATCGCCGGAGCGGCGGCGCAGACCATCTCGCCCGGGAGGCTCGCGGCGACGCAGCCGTACGAGGGGCGGCCGGCGGGCTCACGCGACCAGGACATCCCACCCTCGATCGCGCGACTGGAGTCCATGGCCGATCGGCCCACGCCGATCAGCGTCGAGGAGAGGGGCGCGCGGATCGAGCGAGCGCGGCGGTTGATGCGGGAGCACGGCATCGACGCGCTCCTGCTCACGGGCGGCACGACCCTGCGCTACTTCTCGAACATCAGCTGGGGGGGCGGCGAGCGTCTGTTCACCGTCGTCGTGCCGGCAACCGGAAAACCGTTCGTGGTCAGTCCCGCGTTCGAAGAGGATCGGGCGCGCGAGCAGCTCGCCCGCGGGCCTTTCGAGACAGACACTCCCGTCCTGACCTGGCAGGAGGACGACAGTCCGTACGTGCTCGTCGCGACCGGGCTGCGTGATCTCGGGATCGCGGCCGGCCGGCTCGGGATCGAGGAGACGGTGAAGTTCGTGTTCAGCGATGGGGTGGCACACGCGGCGCCCGCGCTCGAGCTGACCAGCGGGACGCCCGTTACGGCCGGGTGCCGGGGGGTGAAGGACGAGCATGAGTTGGAGCTGATGCGCATCGCGAGCGAGGTGACGCTCAAGGCGTACGAGGCGGCCTACCTGGCGCTCGAAGAGGGGATGACGCAGCAGGACTTCGCCCGACTCGTATCGCTCGCGCACGAGCAGCTCGGGTTTTCGGGGGGGGCTGGTGTGCAAACCGGCGAGTTCTCCGCCCTCCCGCACGGCTCGGTCACACCGCAGGTGATCCGCGAGGGCACGATCCTGCTCATAGACGGCGGTTGCGCCGTGGAGGGGTATCGGTCGGACATCAGCCGGACCTTCGTGCTCGGCACTCCAACCGAAAAGATGAGGACGGTGTTCGGGATCGAGCGCCGGGCGCAGGACGCCGCCCTGGCGGCGGCAGGACCCGGCGTCGAGTGCCAAGCGGTCGACGCGGCCGCCCGCAAAGTGATCGAAGACGCCGGGTACGGGCCCGGATACGAATACTTCACGCACCGGGTCGGACACGGCATCGGGATGGACGGGCACGAGTGGCCCTATCTCGTGAAGGGAAACACGCTTCCCCTCGCGCCGGGCATGACGTTCAGCGATGAGCCCGGCATCTACATTCCGGGCGAGTTCGGCGTGCGGCTCGAGGACGACATGGTGATCACCGAGGACGGGGCGAGGCTGCTCACTCCGCAGAGTCCGTCGCTGGAGGACCCGTTCGGCACGTAGCGACCGTCTCGAATCGGCGCTCGAGAACATGGCCGTGATCTCGTTCGAGCACTGGGTCGACTGCCTCTTCGGCCGACCGGGGGAATATCCGCCCTCTTTCGCGAGCGTCGATGTCGAGTATCCGGCGCTCGCCCCCGAGACGGCGCTCGAGTACGTGACGCGGTTGTTCTCCGATGCCGGGTCCATCCTCGCGAGGTTCGATGACGCACAGGTGAACCAGGGACTCTGGGAGTTGGTGGGGGCCTCGGGCGAGCTTTACCCGATGCTGTTGACCGACTTGCCGTGGCCGGACCGGAAGCGCGGTATCCTCTCCATGGCCGCTCTCTACGAGTCGCTTTTCCTCGACCGTTGCTCCGCGCATCTCTCGCATCGGGATGACTCCGATGCGAGCCCATTGAATTCGATTTGCTACATGTGGTGGGACGTGTTCCCTACCTGGGGACAGCCGGGCGAGGCAATTCACGCGGACCGGGACGCGGCGCTGCTGGAGGTGATGGGTCGGGCGTTGGAGCTCGATTCGGAGGCCTGCCGGGAGAGCGGTCTCCACGGTCTGGGCCACTGGCACATGCACTACCCCACCCAGACGTCGAAGATCATACAGCGATTCCTGGACCGCGAGACGAATCTCGGACCGGCGCTCCTCGCCTACGCGCGGAGCGCCGGGGCGGGCTGCGTACAGTGACCGGGTCGGCCGTCAGGGCCTTTCGGCGGCTCTCGTGGCTACCTGTGGCGGTCTTCGCCGGGACCTGGGCCTACATCGGTCGCTACGAGGGGTGGGGAGCCTGGGCCGCAGGACCTCTACTCCTCATTCCCATCGGCTTGAGCGCGGCCATGGCCGTCGTGGGTCTGGGCTTTTGTTATGGGGCGGTGAAGCGCGGCGGTGTCGACCTCGGAACGGCTCTGGCGACGCTCCTCGCGGCCCTCCCCACCATCTGGTTCGCCGTCCGCGTGATTCTGACCCGGTAATCAGCCGACCGGAACCGCTCTCAGGCTCCCGCCGAGGATCGCGCCCGCGGGACCCAACACCAGCATGACGTAGGGATACCAACCGGGTTGGCCTGCCGGAGTCGCGCCGGCCGCGGCCGTACCCACCACACCCGCGATCCCCAGGAGGAGTAGCACCCCCGCGAGCGCCAGGGCATGCGCGCGCGGCGCGCTGGGAGCTGCCCTGGCGGTCACGTAGCCCGCCACCACGGCGAGTCCCGCGCTATACGCCAGGTTGACCGCCAGGTAGGCTGGAGTGGGGCCCGCATCGGGAGCCGGCAGCATGAGCCCCACCGCGATGCGCGTGGCAATCATCACGCCGATCGCGAGAAGCGCGAAGCCGGCAGCGACGGCGGCAACGCTGCGTAGCATGGTGCCCCCACCGGCGCCCTGTGGGCCCGATGGAAGCGAGCCGGAGTCCTGCTCGTGCATTCCTTCGCCCATCATGCTCTTCCCTCTGGTGGAACGGGGCGCTCAGCCGCGCCGACGCGCGACGGCGTGGAGTGACGGTCCTGACACGCGGAGCAAGTATCGCGTTGCGGGCAGGCGACGCGCGAGCCACCCCATCTCGAGGCGCTCCGGGCCGGCCCAGTCGAGAGCCCCCCGGCACTGCGGACACACCAGCTCCAGGCCCTTGAACTGCATGCTTCTCGCTTCTCCCCGACCCGCGCGGCTCAGGGCACCCCTCGCCGGGAGACCGACCGCAGCCAGATGCGCCCATCACCATATGAGAAGGTGATGTGTGGCTCGTCGTACACCTCGACACCAAGCACCCGAAGGTGGTGTACGCACGGTTGGGAGAACTCGATCGCGACCCCCTTGGACTGCGGGAATCGCTCTCTAGATGCGTGCAGGATATGGCCGAACCCGGCTCCGACGTCGAGGATCCGCCGCAGTTCCTCGCCGTGACAGGCAAGACATTGTGTCACACTATCCTCTCGGACCGATGCGGACGACCGAGGCTGTGAAGGAATTCGCGAGGCCAGACACTAGCGCTCGCCCCAGCGGTGGAAAAGGGCCGCGCCGACGCGCTCCGACCCCCGGAATCGGGTCGGGGCCGGAGCGGGATAGGATGCCAAGAGCTCTCGTTTGGGGACAGGCCTCTCGCGCACGCCGCGAGAGTACTCGAGGTTGATCTCGGGAGATCGAGCGTGCGCATCCTGTACGGCACCGATCACGTCTTTCCGTCCACCGCGGCCGACACCGAGCAGGTGATCAACACGGTCGCCGCCCTTGGTCGGCGGGGAGTGGAAGTGGAGTTGATCGCCCCGCGGCCGCGCGGTGCCGAGCCCGTGACCGCCGACGGCCTCCGCCGGCACTACCACGTCACCGGCCCATTCCGGGTATCGCAGCAGGGTGCCCCGTTTCCGTCCGTCCCCTTCCTGCACAAGTCCATACATGCTGTCGCCGTGTGTCGCGCGAGACGCCCTGACGAGGCGGACCTGCTCTACACCCGCAACCTCTGGATGCTGGGTGCCGCGATCCGCCGGGGATTCCGAGTGGCCTTCGACCACTTCCGGCCCTGGGGCGACCAGTACCCGGCGCTCAAGCCTTTGCTGCAACGCTGGATGCGGCACTCGCGCTTCCTCGGTGCCACCCTTCACTCGCGCATGGCGGCCGATAGTTATCGGCGTCTCGGGATCCCGTCGGAGAGAATCCTCGTGGCCCACAACGGCTTCGAGCCCTCGCGCATGCAGCCGCGTCTGGACCGGGAGGCGGCGAGGGCGGCGATCGGGCTCGAGGGCGACGGGCCGATCGCCATGTACGCCGGGCGACTCAACGCTCGCAAGGGCCTGGATGTGCTGCTCGCGATGGCCGATGCCCTGCCAGGCGTACGCTTCGTGCTTGTCGGTTCCGAGGGGCGCGGGGTCATCGAACAAGAGGCCGAACGGCGCGCCAACGTGGAGGTCTTCCCGTGGCAGCCGGCCGACGCGCTCGCTCCTTTTCTCTATGCCGCGGATGCGCTGGTCGTTCCGCCGAGCACGGCTCCGTTGCACCGGCACGGCAGCACCGTGCTGCCGATCAAGCTCTACCTGTACCTCGCCGCCGGCCGGGCGATCTTCGCCCCGAGAGCCCCCGACACCGAGGAGTTGCTGGTGCACGACGAGAATGCCTGTCTGGTCACCGCGGGCGATCCGTCCGGGGCCGCCGATGCGCTGGGGGCCCTGCTCGAAGACGCCGACCGGCGGGCTCGGCTCGGCGCCGCCGCTCGGATCCTGTCCGATACGCTGACATGGGACGCCCGTGCAGAGAAGCTCCAGACGTTCCTCGAAGACCGTCTTGCCGTCACGCCTCTTGCCCGCTCGAAGGGGAGGGTCATGCCGTGAATCTCATTCGAAAGCCCGGCCTCGATCGCAAGCGACCCGGCGAGCTCATCCTGCTCCTCTTCGGAATCGTCGCCTTGAGCGGTTGCCGGCAGTCGGCGGAATCCGGGGCCGACTTCCCCGTCGTGGAAACAACGATCGCGGACGTGCACGCGGCGTTCCGCGACGGGCGGCTCACGAGCAGGGCGCTGGTGGAACGCTACCTGGAGCGCATCGAGGCCTACGACCAAGCTTCGGGCCTGAATTCCATCGTGGTCCTCAACCCGGACGCCACCGCCGAGGCCGAAGCCCTCGACGAGGAGTTCCGGCGCACGGGACGCCTTCGGCCTCTACACGGCATCCCGGTCATCGTGAAGGACAACTACGACACGGAGGGCCTTCAGACGACCGGCGGCTCGCGGGCCCTCGAAGGGTCGATCCCCCCGGACGATGCGTACCAGGTCAGGATGATCCGCGAGGCCGGCGCGATCGTTCTCGCGAAATCCAACATGGCCGAATGGGCGTTCAGCCCGTACATGACCGAGAGCTCGATCGCCGGAGTCACGCGGAACCCGTACGACCTGGATCGTGTTCCCGCCGGGTCGAGCGGAGGCACCGCGGCGGCGGTCTCGGCAAACCTCGGGGTCGTGGGTCTGGGCACGGACACGGGGAACTCGATCCGCGGGCCCTCCTCGCACAACGCGCTCGTCGGCGTTCGGTCGACGATGGGACTCACCAGCCGGGACGGGATCATTCCGCTGTATCTGCGCAACGACATCGGCGGACCCATGGCGAGGACCGTCGAGGATGCCGTCAGGGTGCTCGAGGTCATCGCCGGGTACGATCCGGCCGATCCGATCACGCAACGCTCGGAGGGCCGCGTGCCACCGAGTTATCTGGGGTTCCTGGATATGAACGGGCTCGAGGGCGCCCGACTGGGTGTCTTTCGCCGGTACCTGGACGCGGCGACCGGCGACGGCGAGATCCGGGCTCTGACCGAGACCGCGCTCCGCGACCTGGCGGCGCAGGGTGCCGAGATCGTCGACCCGTTCGACATCCCGGACTTCGAGGCTCTGACCGACGGAATCTGGTGCGATGTCTTCCGGCACGATGTAAACGACTATCTCTCTTCGCTCGGTGACGCCGCGCCGCACAAGACTCTCGCGGGAGTCGTCGCCTCGGGACTCTACTCCCCCTACATCGAGCGTCGTCTGCAGCGCGCCCTGGCTGTCGAGACGCCTCCGGCGGAACGGGATCCACCCTGTCTGGACCTGTACAGCACGAATCGCAACATCGCGTTTCGCGAAGCGGTCCTGGCGGCCATGGAACGGGATGATGTCGACGCCATCGTCTATCCCACGTGGAGCAATCCACCCCGCCTGGTGGGCGATCTCGAGAGCCCGGCGGGCGACAACAGCCAGCTTCTGTCACCTCAGACCGGCTTCCCGGCGATCACGGTCCCGACGGGGTACACGGACGCGGGGCTCCCGGCCGGGATCACCTTCGTCGGGAGGCTGTTCAGCGAGCCGGACCTGATCCGGTACGCGTACGCGTTCGAGACCGCCACGAGGCATCGGCGTCCGCCGGCGGGCTTTCCGGAACTGCCCTAGCAGGCTTAGCAGGCTGCTGAAGGAACCAGGGCCTCTGCCCCGAGCCGGGGGGGCTCGTCGCTCGGCCGGCCGGCGCTCTGGCGTGGGGCAGGGGCCTTGGTCAAGATCAGAGTAGCAGCGACTACCGAAAACCTCCCCAGACGCCATGAGTGTCGAAAAATGAAGAAGCGTAGGCCGCCGCCCAAGAAAGAGGGCATGCGCCCCGAGTCTTTGATGATGAGCTACGGCTACGTGCCCGAGTGGTCCGAGGGCGCGATCAAGCCACCGCTCTTTCAGACCTCCACCTTCACCTTCCCCAGCGCCGAGGCCGGCAAGGAGTTCTTCGCCTGGGCCTACGGGCTCGAGGAACGCGACCCCTCGATCCCCATGGGGTTGATCTACAGTCGCCTGAACAACCCCGATCTGGACATCCTAGAGCACCGGCTCAACCTGTGGGACGAGGCCGAGGCGAGCGCCGTGTTCGCGTCCGGGATGGCCGCGATCTCGACCTCGATCCTGGCACTCGTCCCGGTCGGTAGCTCGCTCGCTTTTTCGCGTCCGGTATACGGGGGCACCGACTACCTGTTCGAGCATTTGCTGCCCGACCTGGGAATCCCGACGCGTGAGTTCCCGGCCGGATCCGACGCCTCCGAGATCGACCGCGTTTGCCGCGAGCTCGCCGACGCGGACACGCCCGTCCGAATGGTGTTCCTCGAGACGCCTGCCAACCCCACCATGATCATGACCGACATCGCTGCGGCGGGAGAGGTCGCCAGGCGGCACGAGGCGCTGTGCGCGGTCGACAACACGTTCCTGGGACCTCTCTACCAACAGCCGCTTCACCACGGCGCGGATGTGGTCCTCTATTCGGCGACCAAGTATCTGGGCGGGCACAGCGACCTGCTGGCCGGTGTCGCGCTCGGGTCCGAGGAGATCGTCGAGCGAATCAAGTTCTATCGCACGGTGCTCGGTTCCATGCTGGATCCACACTCGGCGTGGCTGCTCATGCGCTCGCTGGAGACCGCCAAGCTTCGGATCACCTGCGCGCGCAAGAATGCGGAGCACGTCGCGGCCTGGCTGGTCCAACACCCGAGCGTGGCTACCCTCTACTTCCCCGGTCTCCCGAGATCGGAGGAGCAGCGCGAGATCTTTGCGCGACAATGCACCGGCCCAGGCGCCATCATGGCGTTCGAGCTGGCCGGTGGAGGCGAGCGGGAGGCCTTCCAGTTCCTCAACTCCGTCAAGCTCATCAAGCTGGCAGTCAGCCTCGGAGGCACGGAGTCGTTGGTCGAGCACCCGGCCACGATGACGCACTCGGACGTGCCCGTCGAAGAGCAGCAGGCGATCGGCATCACGCCGCGGCTCATACGGTTGTCCGTGGGCATCGAGCACCCCGACGACCTGATCGCGGACCTCTCGTACGCGCTGGACCAGGTCGACCTTGGGGGCGAGGACCAGGCTGAAGCGGATGACGGGCGGGTCGACGCGGGCGTGACGGAGAAGGCCCCGGTGGGTAGCGTGCGGTGAGGGCGAGCGACACCGAGTAGCTGGCGAGGATCGAGTGACTCTCCCGGAGAAGATCTACACCGAGCGCGATATCAGGCGGGCGCGAAAGAAGGGGAAGGCCATCGGGTGGATCCAGGGCGGCGGCGTTGTGATCGCCGGAGGGTTGGTCCTGAATCTCCTCGGGTGGATCCCGACCATCCTGGTTATGGTCGTCGTCGCGTACGGCCTGTACCGCTTGCTGTCGAAGAAGCCTTCCAAGGGCGACGACGATGGCTCTTGAGCGCGTCAAAGACGACGCGCCATTTGCAGCAGGAGGGACGGTGGTAGAGGAGCCCGGAAAGGTCCTCTCTCTGGCGGGGCTGGTCGACTATCAGGACGGCACCGTCGTGAGTCGGACCCTGGTCAAGAGCGCGGCCGGATCCGTCACGCTGTTCGCTTTCGACGAGGGACAGGATCTCAGCGAGCACACGGTCCCGCATGACGCCCTCGCGCACGTCTTGGACGGGGAGGCCCGGATTACCATCGCGGGTGTCTCTCATCGTGTGGCGGCCGGCGAAATGATCATCATGCCGGCCAATCGCCCGCATGCGGTTCTGGCGAGTCACCGGTTCAAGATGATGTTGGTCATGCTCCGGTCTTGAGGCCGTTCCTCCGGTAGTGACCGCGGGTGGGGCCCGGGTCGCAGCCGTACACCCCATGATGGAGGAGTCGCTATGGCAACGATCAGACAGCTTCTCGATTTCAAAGGACGCGAAGTCTGGGCTATCGGTCCCGATGAGCGATCGAACGAATGGCCGACAAGCAGATCGGGGCGCTGATGGTGATGCGGGACGAGAAGCTCGTCGGGATCGTTTCGGAGAGAGACTACGCGCGCAAGGTGATCCTCAAGGGCAGATCGTCGCAGGAGACCCAGGTGCAGGACATCATGACGAGCAAGGTCTACTGCGCCCGACCCGAGCAGAGCGTCGAGGAGTGCATGGCGCTCATGACCGACAAGCGCGTGCGGCACCTTCCGGTCCTGGACGGAGATCGTGTGGACGGCATAATCTCGATCGGCGATCTCGTGAGGTCCATCATCGCGGAGCAGCAGTTCGTCATCGAGCAGCTCGAAAGCTACATCCACGGGTAGGAACTCGTGACCAAACGAAGAGAGTTCTTGCGGATATCGGCCGCCGCCGGTGGTGCGCTAGGCCTTGGACTCGTGCCGGTGGGCCCGGCCTCTCCCGCCGCTACGGCCTCGTCTTCCCAGGCGCGCGGTTTGCGAATCCTGATCCTGGGAGGGACCAGCTTCATCGGTCCGCATCAGGTCCGCTACGCGCTGGACCGCGGGCACACGGTCACGCTGTTCAACAGGGGCCGCACCAACACGCACCTGTTCCCCGACGTGGAGAAGCTGATCGGGGATCGGAACGGCGATCTCGAGGCGCTGAAGGGGCGAGCCTGGGATGTCGTGATCGACAACTCGGCGTCGAATCACGAGTGGGTTCGGCTTTCCGCGCGACTCCTGAAGGGATCGGTCGAGCGGTATTTCTACGTCTCTTCACGCTCGGCGTATTCGGACACCAGTCGGATCCCCATGACGGCGGACGCTCCCACTTTCACCTACGAGACTGCGGGCGTGGAGCCCGGCGCCGAGCGACTTCCCTACGGTCTGCGGAAGGCGCTGTCCGAGCGTGAAGCACAGCGCGCGTTCCCGGGACGCGCGACGATCTTCCGTCCCGGTCTGATCATCGGCCCCGGGGACGAGACGGACCGATTCACGTACTGGCCCGTGCGCATCCACCGTGGAGGAGAGGTCCTGGCCCCGGGGGATCCATCCGACCCGGTGCAGATCATCGATGCGCGCGATCTGTCGGAGTGGATGATCCGAGTGGCCGAGGACGGGCACACGGGAGTGTTCAACGGGGTCGGACCGGCGACCCCGCGTCCGATGGCGGAGCTTCTGTACGGGATTCGCGGGGTGACCACAGCCGAGACGACGTTCACCTGGATTTCGGCCGATTTCCTGTTCGGGATCGGGATTCGACCGTACTCGCACATGCCGGTGTGGATGCCGCCCCGTGACGGCCGTGAAGGGTTCGCACGCTTCGACCTGTCCAACGAGGTGGCGCACGGTCTCACGTTTCGCCCGCTGGCGGTGACGGCTCGTGAGACGCTGGACTATCATTTCTCGCGCTCTCCCGAGCGGCAGGCGGAGCTGAGGGCCGGGATCTCTGCCGAACGCGAGGCGGAGGTGCTGGCGGCCTGGCACGCGAGGGCCTGAGGACGACGGCGCACGGTTGGAGGCCTACCCGGTGCCCTACCCGAGGCCAGGGATGAGCCCCACCACCTACGAGCGGGTCTACGGCGTCGTGAGGCGAATCCCCGAAGGCCGAGTGGCTACGTACGGCCAGGTCGCGGCGCTGGCGGGGCTCGGAGGACATGCCCGCCTCGTTGGCTACGCCCTCAGCGCTCTTCATGACGACAGCTCGGTCCCATGGCATCGCGTGATCAACTCGCGAGGCGAGGTGAGCGCACGCTCCGATCCGTACTTCGAGGAGCGTCAACGGGTACTCCTCGAACGCGAGGGCCTGCAGGTGGATCAGCGCGGCGGGTTCTCGCTGCGGCGCTACCGCTGGAGGCCGGAGGACAGATCACGGAGTTCAGTAGGCGACTCGTGGAAGGCGGCGGGCGGCCCGTGATCGACACCCCCGGTGACGACACCCCCGGCGGCGGCCCCCCGGGCGAAGACAAGTCGTTGGCCGATCGCTTCGGCGACATCGACATTTATCTCTTCGATCAGCTTCTCCGAGGCCGGATCACCCCCGACATGCGAGTCCTGGATGCGGCGTGCGGGCGGGGTCGCAACCTCGTTCATCTACTGCGTTCGGGGGCCGAAGTGTTCGGGGTCGACACGAACCCGGTGGACATTGAGGAAGTGAGGTCGCTGGCCGGGCGACTGGCTCCCGGACTGCCGGCCGACAACTTCCGGGTCGAGCGCATCCAGGAGCTGTCGTTCGCGAACGACTCGTTCGACACCGTCATCTGCTGCGCCGTGCTGCACTTCGCCGCCGATGAGGCCGACTTCGAGGCGATGCTCGGCGAGCTGTGGCGGGTGTTGAGACCCGGCGGGGTCTTCTTCTCGAGACTCGCTTCGACGATCGGCGTCGAGGACCGGGTCCAACACATCGAGGGACGCTGGCACGTCCTCCCGGATGGCACGGACCGATTCCTCGTGGATGAGGACTACCTGCTCGACATGACGGATCGAATGGGTGCCACTCTCCTGGACCCGATCAAGACCACGAATGTGCAGGGTCTACGCTGCATGACCACGTGGTGCCTCAAGAAAGCGTCCGGACCGGTGGATGCCTGACGAGCGCGATGGGCGTTCCGCCGTCCGCCTGCGAACGGGGGTCGCGGTCGCGGCGCTGGCTGCGCTCGGTGGGCTGATCATCGCGTCCCGACCCAGCGGCCAGCCCGTGAGCAATGACAGATTCGTCGTCGCCATGTGGGTCCTGCTGGCCCCGCTACTGATCACGATCATCGGTCTGATCCGCGGGGCGTACTGGAGCCGCTGGCTGGCGCTCGCCGCCGGCATCGCCGTGCTGCCATGGGCGGGTGTTTTCGCTCTCACCGGTGGCCTCGGTATTCCAGTGGTGCGCTCGCGCGTGGCGCTCGCCGCGTCGGTACTCGTGATCCTGAGCCTCGTCGGTCGCGGGATGTTCGAGCGCTTCGAGGGGCGCGCGCGGCGTGCGGACTGGGGCGGTCGCCGAATGACGCTCGTCCGTTGGACGATGATCCGCAACATCGCCTCGATCCTGGCCCTGTATCTGTTCGTGGCCGTTTACGATGCCCGGGTCGCGTGGCATGTCATGATTCCCGCCCTGCTGTTGTTCGGGCTCGTCCTCGGAGTCTTCGCGCTGGCTCACGGGAAGACAGCCGGGCTGCTCGCCGTTGCGCTCTGCTGCATCTTGTTCGTGCCCGCTGGTGGGTTTTTTGTCTGGCAGGAGGCCGGGTATGCGGGCGAGGCCATCCTGTTCATCCTGGTTTTTCTTCCCGGCGTGATCACCGGGTGGGCCAGTCTGGTCTCTTTTGGGGGACCGATCCGGCGCTACCTGCGCGGAGGCTGAAACGCTGCGGACCATTTGGAGGTCGAGATGAAGCTCACGCTCTGCGTCGTATCGCTCGCACTCATCCCGCTTCCCCTGAGCGCTCAACGCTACACGGGTGAGGACGGTGGCATCCGGACGGCGTTGGTGAAGATGCCGTACCGTGGCGCCCGGAACGTGCCCGAGCTTTCGGATGTCCCCGACTACCTGGAGCGCGGTGGCATACGGGAGCGCCTGTCTCTCCTCGGCGCGACGCTCTCTCCGGTGCGGACGGTGACGCTGACCCCGGAGGAGAGCAGGCAATACGGGGAGTGGCACCGGTTGGGGCTCGCCAACGGTCACCTGGCGGAGATCGTCGCAGGCAACGAGATGGAGGGCCTCCTCTCGGTCGGTCTTCTGGCCAACTGCAGCTCGTTGATGGGCATGCTGGCCGGTCTTCAGGGCTCGGACCCGGCGGGAGGGTCCAGAAAGGTCGGGCTGGTGTTCGTCGATGCGCACGGTGACTTCAACACGCCCGAGACGACGCTGAGCGGTATGCTCGGAGGTATGCCGGTGGCCGTGTCGGCGGGGCTGGCTCTCCAGAACTTGCGTCTCAAGTCGGGGTTGGACCCCGCGATCCCCACCGAGCACATCGTGTTGGCCGCCGTGCGGGATCTGGATCCGCTCGAACGAGAGCTGGTGGAGAGTTCGGACATCCAGATGCTGACCACGCAGGACATTCGGGATCGATCCGAGAATCTCCATGCCCAGATGCGGCGGTTGTCCGAGGCGACCGACATCATCTACGTCCACATCGACATGGATGTGCTCGACCCGCGCGAGGTGGCAGGTCATCCGCTCACGGTTCCGGATGGGCCGACGAGCGCCGAGCTGGCGGCCGCGCTCACCGAGATGTTCCGGTACGAGAAGGTGGCCGCGCTGGGACTCGCCTCCACGCCAGCCGGCGAAAACGATCCCGACGGACTCTCGCGAGAAGCCGCCTACCGGCTCATCGAGGGTGCCCTCGGAGGGATCAAAGGCCGGTGAGCGCACTCCGTCCTCGCGAACGCGAGGCCAGCCGGGGGCCGAATCACGCCGCTCGGAAGCTGATTGTGGTGGTCACCCTGTTGTGCGCAGAACCGGCGGCCTGCTAAAGCTCGCCCTCCAATTCCGACCGCAACTCGTCGAACGTCGAGCGATCTTCTTCCGGAACCTCCGGATAGCGCAGTGGAAGGGCTCTCAGCTGATCGCGGAGGATCTCGGCGACCGTGAGACGCATGAACGGCTTGTCGTCGGCGGGAATCGCGTACCAGGGCGCGCAGGGCCGTGAGGTCGCATTGAGTGCGTCCTGATACGCCTCCATGTACGCGTCCCAGTGCCGGCGCTCCTGAACATCCCTGGCTTGGAACTTCCAGTGCTTGTCAGGTCGGTCGATGCGCCGGAGAAAGCGGCGCGCCTGTTCTTCCCTGGAGACGTTCAGCCAGAACTTCACGACCACGGTCCCCGACCGCGCCAAGTGTAGCTCGTGATCGCGGATGGAGGCGTAGCGCTCGGCCCAAAGCTCCTCCGAGGGCGGGCGATGCGGGAGTCGTTGGGTGTCGAGAAAGCCGGGGTGCACACGCACGACGAGCACTTCCTCGTAGTAGCTCCGGTTGAAGACCCCGATCCGTCCGCGCTCGGGCAGCCGAACGCTCGTTCGCCACAGGAAGTCGTGATCCAACTCTTCCTTGGACGGCGCCTTGAAGGAGAAGACCTGGAATCCGGCGGGGTTGATGCCGGTCATCACGGCACGAATCGTGGAGTCCTTCCCGCCCGCATCCATCGCCTGGAACACGCACAGGACCGCGTAGCGATCGTCCGCGTATAGCCGTTCCTGCAAGTCGGCCAGCTCCGCCACGACCTTCCTCAGCCGATACTTGGCCTCCTTCCGGGCGGGCGAGCCCGGCGGCGGCGTGGTTGGGGTATCCGCGATCGACAAGCCGCCGTCGAACGGTACAAGGTGCAGGCTATCGGGAGGGGAGTGGTGGGACATGACCGTCGCCTTCGGCCCTTCGATCAGGTCCCAGCGGGGCACGGAAGCGGATCCGATCGGTGCATCAGTGATCCTCTCCAGCCTCGACCTCCCGAAGGATCTCCGTGATTCGTGCCAGGTGATGATCGTCGTGCTCCGCGACGAAGAAGAAGAGATCCACCGCATTCATCTGGAGCTCGAGGCGGGGATGAAACGAGGACAGCCTCAACTGCTCATCGCTCAATGCCTCCAGACGATCAACGAGATGCTTTCGTGCGGCCCGGAACGCGCCCAGCAAGTCCGCGATGTCGGCGTCGTTGTGGTGTGCCTCTTCGGTCCTGCGGTTCGTGAGGTCGGCGGGGCGCAGGGAGTTCTCGCGAGCAAGCAGATCGTCGAGCCGACCGGCCCACAGGGGCTCGAGATCGCCCAGGTGACCGACGTTCTCCTGGACCGTCCACCGGTCTTCGAGCCGTTGCACGAGGGCATCGTGTGTCCGGCCGCGCAGCTGGTCCTCGAGGCGCGCCGGTGTGCCCCGCAGCCGCTCCAGGACATCGGGAAACACGTCGGCCCGGTGGCCGAGATCGAACGTCCGTTCAAACCAGCGTCGCCGTCTCATGGCATGGCTCCTACGTATTGTCCCGGGACCCCGGCCTCAGAGCTCTTGCAGGCCGCCCCGGCCCGCAGGGGGCCGGGTGCGAGACCACCAGCGCTGAACGGATGATGTCGTCGGGTCGGGTGGGTGACGCGGAGACAACCCGCACGGGCTAACCGCGTCACCCCCTTCGACTACGCCTTCGGCCCTGCCCCGCAGATCTCGGGCGGGCAGTCGTCTTCGTAGATCTTGAAGTTCTCCGTGAACAGCCCGGCAAGCTTCGCGGCAGCCGCGTCATACGCCTCCACATCTTCCCAGGTGTCCCGCGGCTTGAGGATCTCGCCGGGCACCTCGGGCACCTCGGTCACCACGTGAATCCCGAACACGGGGTCCGGTTCCGTGGGTGCGTCCGCGAGCGCCCCGGTGTGGATCGCGTTGACGATCGCCCTCGTGTAGGGGAGGCTGATCCGTTCACCCACCCCGTACGGCCCGCCGTTCCATCCGGTGTTCACCAACCACACGTTGGTGCCGTGCGTTCGCATGCGCTCCGCGAGCAGCTCGGCGTATACGGCCGGGTGCCACACCAGGAACGGAGCGCCGAAGCAGGCCGAGAACGTCGCTTCGGGATCGGTCACCCCGACCTCGGTTCCCGCCACCTTCGCCGTATATCCACTGATGAAGTGGTACATGGCCTGCTCGGGCGTGAGCTTGCTCACCGGTGGGAGCACGCCGAACGCGTCTGCCGTGAGGAAGATCACGTCGGTCGGGTGGCCGGCCACGCACGGGATCTTGGCGTTCTCGATGTGCTCGATCGGGTAGGAGCCACGCGTGTTCATCGTGATCCGATCGTCCGTGTAGTCGACGGTCCGATCGTGGTTGAGGATCACGTTCTCGAGCACGCACCCGAACCTGAGCGCCTGGTAGATGTCCGGCTCCTTCTCCTCGCTGAGGTCGATCGTCTTCGCGTAGCAACCCCCCTCGATGTTGAAGATCCCGGTGTCCGTCCAACAATGTTCGTCATCACCGACCAGCATCCGGTGCGGATCGGCGGAGAGTGTGGTCTTGCCGGTCCCGGAGAGCCCGAACAGGAGCGAAGACGCGCCCGTTTGCGGGTCCGTCGTCGCCGAGCAATGCATCGAGAACACGCCGACCTTCGGCATCATGTAGTGCATGACGGTGAAGATCCCCTTCTTCATCTCCCCGGCGTATTCGCTGCCGAGGATGACGATCTCCCCATCTTCGAAGCTGAGATCGATGCTGCAGTTCGAGGTGACCCCAACCACGGAGTCGTCCGCTGGCTGCCGGCCTGCGTTGTAAATGACGAAGTCCGGTTCGCCGAATTCGGCGAGCTCCTGCGGCGTGGGGCGGATCAGCATGTTGTGCATGAAGAGGGCGTGATAGGGCCGCGCACAGATGACCCGGACCTTCAGGCGACGCGCCGGATCCCAGCCCGCGAACCCATCGATGCAATACAGCACCTCGCGATCGTTCAGGTACTCTCGGGCGAGCGTGCGATTCTGGACGAACGAGTCGTGCTCGAGCGGGAAGTTCACGGGACCCCACCAGACGTCACCCTCGGTCTCGGCTCCGCGAACGACGTGCTTGTCCTTGGGCGAGCGTCCGGTCTTGTCGCCGGAGTACGCGACCAGGGCCCCGTTCGCGGCAATCTGCGTCTCGGGATCGATACCCCCCAGCGCATCCTCGTACATGACCGCCGGAGGCGGGTTTCGGCGCACGTCGCTGACCGAAATCCCGTGTCCGGACAAATCGAAGCCGCCCCTGCGGGCGGGTGCTTCACTGATGTCTGCTATTCCTGTAGCCATGTTAGACCTTGGCCTCTAGGGTTTCGTGGGAGTGACTTCAAATTAGGGCGAATTCGGGCGGCTGACCACCGTGACCGGGGCTCCGCAGGGGGAATCCGCTCGCGGTGGTCGAGACCGGCGGGGAATAGGCGCCGGACGTTGCCGTGGGCGCGCTGGAGACTCAGTTTGTCGGCCGCTCGTCGGCCGCCCACCAGGGCCCTGAGAGACCGTATGGTGCCCTCCGGCACTACTCATCGACCCAGGAGACCTCAGCCAGATGCAATTCGGTCACCTTCCGGCAGCCTTATCGATCGCAACCTACGACTGGAGCCCCGAGACCGCGGTGTTCTGCATCGCGATGCACTGGCTGCCGAATGTCGACTCGTTGATGGTAAAGGGAGGCCTGGACAAGCCGGCTATCCGGGGTTCGATCAGGTTCGAGCGCCTCCTGAAGGGGAAGAACCCGGCGGCCCCCATCGAGGATCACGAGCTGGAGGACCCGTTCTGGGTCGTCGACGGCGGCTTCCACTGCACGGTCACCCATTCGCTTTTCTTCGCGCTCCTTGTCGGGGCCGTGATCGCCTTGTTCTCGCCTCACTATGCCCTTCTGGGCGCCATTGCGGTCGCGGCGCACTATGCGGCGGATATCGGGAGCACGGTCGGGCTGCCGCTGTTATGGCCGCTGACGAGGAGGAAATACTCCTTGCGCCTGTTCAAAGACACCGGCTGGTGGGGCAAGGAGATGTTCATCGGTTACTACAAACAGCCGATGTCGTGGGTGCTCGAGGGCGGCGTGACGATGTTCTTCGTATACCGGCTCATGACGATCTACGGCTGAGCCGCCCGACCGCCACACAGGGCTTCTTCGGGGGACGCTATCCGGGTGGAGTCACACCCAACAACTCTCTGGAGCGGGCCAGACCCGACTCGAAGAACGCCATCGCGGCCGCTGCCTGCTCTGCGGCGTCCCCCGACGCCACGAGGTCCGAGCCCGCGAGCGCCGCCCCGACCCAGCCCTCGGTGACCCACGAACCACCGCCTTCCAGCGGTGGAAGCGTGCCCGGGTCGGGCGCCGGCCACGGGAGCACGTACAGATACGGCTCCGCGATCGAGCCATCCCCGGGTGACAGGCCCAGGCTTACGGAACGCGCTTCCTCCGGCTGCGCCTCCGCATCGAGGCTGATCAGGGTCGCCAGGTCGAAATGGTGCGGCCAGCCGCGCACCTGCGACGCCTCCGGTTCGCGATCCGCGAAGAGGCGTAGCGCGCCCTTCATGTTCCCGAACCAGCGTGCGAGCTCTTCGTGGGCCGAGGTGGCCCGACTGAACGGCGCGCCGTGCCCCACCGGCGCATCCGGGAGGCCCGCCGGCGCGAGTGGCGCCCAGTCGGCCTCGCGGACCACCTCGCTGCGTTTCAGCAGACGATCGTGGACCCACGCCGCCGCGGCCTCGAAGGTATGCGAACGTAGTTCCAGCCGATCCGACACCTCGTCCACACCCTTCAGGACGAGCAACTCCTGCGAGGCCGGCCGAAGCGCGACTCGAGATCCGTCGGGGAGCGGTTGCCCGGCCAGCGCGGCGACTTCGTCCAACCACTCGAGCGAGCCATGGCTGTGATCGGGGGCCGGCTCGAGAAGCTGTTTACCCACCATGCCGACAGCCTGCACGGCCCAATGCAGCTCGAGACGGGCCGCCTCGAGCTCCGAAGGGGCGACCGCGCCAAGCCGGACCCAGTCATTGATGACGCTCACGCCTGACTCCTCTCGAAAACCGGGACCGATGCCCGAAATGGTGAACGGCGGGGTGGCGATGAAGGCTGCCACCTGCGACGCGGCCGGTGACCGTCGTGGCCCCGCCCATCATCGGGCGGGGCCGTGACATCGTTGCCGTCCGCAGTGAGCGGCGGGGTCAGTCTTCCTCTCAGTGCTCCGTTTCGAGCAGATCCAGCATGAAGGCGTACTCGAAAGCGGTGTCCTCGTAACGCTTGTAGCGGGCGGACGCTCCGCCGTGGCCCGCTTCCATGTTCGTCTTCAGCAGAAGCCGGTTGTCGTCCGTCTTCAGGGCGCGGAGCTTGGCCACCCATTTGGCCGGCTCCCAGTACTGCACCTGAGAGTCGTGCAGCCCGGTGGTCACCAGGATGCTGGGGTAGTCCTTCGCCTCCACCTGGTCATAAGGCGAGTAGGAGAGCATGTACCGGTAATACTCGATGTCGCTCGGATTCCCCCATTCATCGTACTCGAACGTGGTGAGCGGGATGCTCTCATCCAGCATGGTCGTCACGACGTCCACGAACGGGACCAGGGCGATCACTCCCTTGAAGAGGTCAGGACGCATGTTCACCACCGCGCCCATGAGCAGCCCACCCGCACTTCCGCCGCGGGCGAACAGCCGATCCGGCGACGTGTAGCCTCGAGCGACCAGGAACTCCGCGGCGTCGATGTAGTCGGTGAAGGTGTTCATCTTGTTGAACAGCTTGCCGTCCTCGTACCACGAACGGCCCAATTCGGACCCCCCTCGAATGTGCGCGATCGCGTACACGAAGCCGCGGTCGAGCAAGCTGAGCCGGGGCGAGCTGAAGCTGGCGTCACGGCTGGCCCCGTAGGAGCCGTACGCGTACAGGAGCAGGGGATTGCTCCCGTCCGTCGGGGTGCCGGCCCGGTACACGATCGAGATCGGGACCTCGACTCCGTCCCGCGCGGGAGCGTACAGCCGCTCGGTCACGTAGTCCGACGAATCGAAATTACCCAGCACCTCATCCTGCTTGAGCAGCGTCCGCTCCTGCGTGCTCATGTCGTAGTCGTACAGGGAGTTCGGGGTCGTGAGAGACGTATAGCCGAAGCGGAGCACCGGCGTGTCCATCTCGGGATTGTTGCTCGTGTAGGCCAGGTAAGCGGGCTCGTCGAACTGCACGTAGTGCTCGCCCTCTCCGGACCACGGGCGAATCCGCAACTCACGCAACCCGTTGCGACGCTCGACGATCACCAGATGGCCGCGGAAGACATCGAAGCCTTCCAACAGCACGTCGCTGCGGGGTCCGATCACCTCCTCCCAGTTCTCCATCGCACGGTCGTCGACCGGTGTGCGCATGAGCTTGAAGTTCTTCGCGCCATCGGTGTTGGTGCGGATGTAGAAGTGATCGCCGAAATGATCGATGCCGTGCTCGTGCCCGCGCTCGCGTGGGAGGAAGACCGTGAACTCGCCGTCCGGATTCTCCGCATCCAAAAAGCGGTACTCGTTGGTGAGCGTGTGTCTGGATCCGATGATCAGGTACTGCTTCGACTTCGTCTTCCAGATGAAGCAGCTGAACTCTTCGTCGGTCTCCTCGAACACCAGATCATCTTGCGTGAAATCCGTTCCGAGCACGTGCCGGTACACCTGGAACGAGCGCAGCGTCTGCGGGTCGCGCTTCGTGTAGAACAGCGTCCGGTTGTCCTCGGCCCACGCCATGTTGCCCGAGACACCCGGGATCTCGTCCTCGAGGAACTCACCCGTGTCGAGATCCTTGAAGCGGATCGTGTAGATCCTCCGACCGCGGGTGTCCTCTCCGAACGCGAGGAGGTTCTGGCTCGAGCTCACCCCGCGTCCGGCCGCCGAATAGAAGGTGTGCCCCTCGGCCAACTCGTTCAGGTCGAGCATCACCTCTTCCTCGGCCTCGAGTGAACCCTTCTTGCGGGCGTAGATCGGGTAGTCCTTCCCGTCCTCGGTGCGCGAGTAGTAGAAGTAGTCGCCCTGCCGGTAGGGCACGGAGAGGTCGGTTTGCTTGATGCGACCCTTGATCTCCTCGAAGAGCTCCGCCTGAAGCTCCTCGGTGTGGGACATCATCGCGGCGGTGTATTCGTTCTCCGCCTCCAGATAGGCGATCACTTCCGGGTCTTCCCGGTCGTTCAGCCAGTAGTAGTCGTCCACGCGGACGTGGCCATGCGTTTCGAGCTCCTTCGGGGCCACCTTGGCCACCGGCGGCTTCGCCTTCGGTTCTTGCTTTGGGGCGGCCTCCTGCGCGGCCGCCGGGAGCGGCCCGAAGGTCGCCACCGCGACCAACACCCCTGCCAGCCCGTAACGCCTGGCCCACCCCATCCCGATCGTATCTAGATGTGCGCCCATGCCACTTCTCTCCTTTATCGGTACATCCGCTTCATGGTCATCGGGTCCCTCTCCCGGTCGGGCCTGATGGCGACGCCCGATCACCCTTCATCGTACAGCTCGATGGACGCCCGCGCGTCCTCGGTTCGCCGTCCTTCGCGGGCTCGCCAACGGAAGCGGTGCGCCCAGGGGTTCGGCTGCCGCTCGACGACATCGGCGATGATCGATCCGAGGACGGGCGCGAACTTGAAACCGTGCCCGCTCCCACCCGTGGCGACAACCAGCCCGGGCCGCGTGGGATCGTGATCGATCCAAAAATCGCCGTCCCAGGTGTCACAGTACACGCACAGCCGGGATCCGGCAGCCGGCGCCGAGGCCAGATCCGGCAGCGTCCGCGTGAGGAAGGCGCGGAAGATGGGTTCCGTGCTCGCGGGAACCGCCAGATCCGCCCCGGGATCGACCCTCGAACCCTCTCCGTGGCTCGCCACCTTCACCCGTCCGTCCGCGAGCGCCGCGATGCCGTACCAGCCGGAATTCGCGATGTCGGCGGCCCACGGTGAGAAGATCGGAGACCGGAAGACATCGGGATTATCGGGCTGGAAATAGAGGATCGGCTGCCCCGACGGCCACATCATGTGTTCCAGATCGGGCACCAGTCGGGGGGTCCAGGGGCCCGCCGCGATCAGGACGACATCCGCTTCCAGGCGTTCGCCATCCGCGACCGTGATACCCGACACGCCTCCGTCGCCCTCGATGGGACCGACCATCGGCGCGTTCGGTCGGATCCGTACACCGGCCTCCCCCGCCTCGCGCAGGAGCGTCTCGAGGACCCGGTCCGCCTCCGCCCAACCGGCCTGCGGGTTGTGGTAGGCCTCGGGATAATCGTCCGTCCGCCAGGCCGGGAAGCGGGCTCTTATCGCATCGCTCTCCAGACGCTCTACCGAAACTCCCCGTGCGACGAGCCGGTCATACGAATCACCCTCGAACGTGCCGGGACGCAGGGACTCGCGGGAGAGGAGGAGGAACCCGTCCTCGTGGTAGAGAGGTTCGTCCCATCTCTCGTTCCACTCGTGCCACCCCGCGATCGCCTCCAGCCCCAGATCCACGTAGAAGTCGTCGGATCCGTAGTCGGGGCGCACTACGCGGTTGGAGTCGTTCGATGTCGCCTTCGGGTGAGGGGCCCCGCCCTGGTCGACCAGCGTGACATCCCACCCGCGACTGCGGAGCTCGACGGCCGCCGTCGTCCCGAAGATCCCGGTCCCGACGATTACGACCCGGCCGGTCATTCCTTCCGGACTCCGATCATGGTGGCGATGGCGAGCGAGAGTCGGATACGACCGATCATTCTGCGAGACGTGCCATGTGTTGTTTACGGAATCTCGCGACCTTCGGAGCGATGACGGCGCGACAGTACGGCTGTGCAGGATTCTGCCGAAAGTACTCGTGGTGGTACTCTTCGGCCGGAAAGAAGACCTCGAAGGGTGTCACCTCGGTCACGATCGGGTCGGCCCAGATCCCGGCTCGCGCGACTTGCTCGATGACCGACTCCGCTGCCGCTCTCTGATCATCGGAGTGGTAGAAGATCGCCGATCTGTACTGCGTCCCCACGTCTTCACCCTGGCAGTTGAGCGTCGTCGGGTCGTGGATGGTGAAGAACACATCCAGCAGGTCGCTGAACGAGATCTCGGCGGGATCGAAATGAACCTGCAGAACTTCCGCGTGCCCGGTCGTGCCGGTGCACACCTGCTCGTACGTCGGGCTCTGGACCGTGCCGCCGGAGTAGCCGGATTCCACCCGGCTGACCCCCCGCAGCTGTTCGAAGACCGCTTCGACACACCAGAAGCACCCGGCGGCGAGTGTCGCGACCTCCTCGGGTCTCGTCTCCATGGCTACCTCCACAGCGTGTATCTACAGCGGCGCGCGAAGCGGCGGCAGAGAAGCCTCGATCTCCTCGCGGCGAGCCTCCAGCCACGGAGGCAGGATCAAGGCCTCGCCGAGCCGATCCGCAGGCTCGTCACGCTCGAAGCCGGGTCCGTCCGTGGCGAGCTCGAAGAGTACGCCACCCGGCTCCCTGAAGTACACCGACCGGAACCAGAAGCGGTCGATGGGCGGGGTAGGGTTCAGCCCTTCTCGCTCCACGGCGGCACGGACCGCCAGCTCCTCCGCTTCGTCCTCGACCCGCCACGCGACGTGGTGCACCGCGCCCGTCCCCCAGCTTCCTCGGCGCTGGTCCGGCGGCTCCTTCACCTCAACGAACCGACCGGCCCCCCCACCGTCGACTGCGAATCTCTCCCACCCCATATCGGACCCCGTGACCTCGAAGCCCAGAGCGCCCTCGAGGAACGCCCGGGTCCCCGTGATTTCCCGTTCCCACAAACGCACGGAGTGCATTCCGCGGAGTTGAGACTCCTCCGGTACGGGACTGGCCTCCCACGGCACCCACGGTCTCGGGGCTCCGGTCTCGATCAACGCCAGCGCGAGGCCGTGCGGATCCCGAAACGGCAGTGCCGGCTCTCCAAAGCGCGTTTCCAACTCTCCCGTCTCGACGCCGTGGTCCGCGAGCCGTGACTCCCACCAGGACATGCTCCCCTCCGGAATCGCGAAGGCCACCTCCACCGCCAGACCGACGCCGGTCCGGCCCGGTGCCATGCGTGGCCACGGAAAGAAAGTGAGATCCGTTCCGGGCGTACCTGCTCCGTCCGCGTAGAACAGGTGATAGGTGTCGGGGGCATCCTGATTCACGCTCCGCTTCACCAGACGCAGGCCCATCACCCCGACGTAGAAATCGAGGTTCTCCTGCGCATCCCCGGCTATGGCGGTGACGTGATGGATGCCGTGAACGGTCTCGTGCAACTGTCGTCCTCCCTCGAGGGTGTTCGGTCCGGAGTTCGGGGCGTTCAGTCCTCAGGCTCGGGCTTTCGGTCTCGGGGCTTCGGGCAGAGCAACCAGCCCGGCCATCACCGGGACGGCTCATCAAGCGCGGGACATCAGCCCTTCGAGCGACGCTCGCACCTCGGGCCACTCGGTTCGCAGGATGCTGAAATACGTGCTGTCACGCAGGTGACCGTCGGGCATGATCATGTGGTGCCGCAGCGTACCTTCCTCGGTCGCGCCGATCCGTTCGAGTGCCGCGCGAGAGGCAGAGTTGCGCGCATCCGTCTTGAACTCGACCCGGATGCAGTCCAGGTGCTCGAACGCGTGCTCGAGCAGCAGGTACTTCGCCTCGGTGTTGATCCCGGTCCGCTGCGCGGCCGGGGTGAGCCAGGTCGCGCCGATCTCGACCCGCCTGTGAGTCGGGTCGGGATTCAGGTAAGACGTGGAGCCCACCACTCGACCGTCCGCGTTGGATCGCTGCACGAACGCGAGCATCTGGCCGGCATCCGCAAGCCCGAGCGCTCCCTCCACGAGGGCCTGCACCCCACTCTCCGAGTCCGGCTGAAACGGCATGAACCGCCAGATATCCGCGAAGTCGGCGACGTCCCAAAGCTCGGGCACGTGTGCAGCCGTGAGCGGCTCGAGCGTCACATACCGCCCCGTGAGCGTGACCGGCTCCAGTTCGAATCCGTTCATGGTCGGCCAACCTAACGTTACCTGGTGTCGCTGGCGTCAGGACGCCGCGGCCGGCAAATTGTCCGCTTCGTGCCCCCGAGTCCGCCCCGCCGGGGGGTCGTGGGCGGAGGTATCCGGCGTCCCCCAGTCCATCGATAGCGATCGGTCATGCAACTCTACACGAAGATCACCATCGCTTTGATCCTCGGCGTGGTGTTCGGGTTGGTCGCCAACCTGCTGGACATCGGCCCCCTGGTCGATTTCCTGGTGGCCATTCGGCAGTTCGGTGACGCCTGGATCGACCTGATCACGATGGTGGTGATTCCCCTGGTCGTGGCGAGTCTGATCGTCGGCACGGCCAGTCTGGGTGACATCACCAAGGTCGGGCGCGTCGGAGGCAAGACCGTCGCGTACTATCTCGTCACCACGGCGATTGCCGTGACGATCGGACTCGTCCTTTCCAATCTGCTCATCCAGGATGCCCGCATGAGCCCGGAGGCGCTGGAGGCACTCCGCGGCACGTATCTGGCCGAAGGTCAAAGCACCGTCGAGATGGCGCGGCAGGCGCCCGGAATTGTCGAGGTTCTGCGTGGGATTATCCCCCGGAATCCGATCGAGGCGCTCGCCAACTTCAACATGCTCCAGATCATCTTCTTCTCGATCCTTTTCGGCGCCGCGCTCTCTGTGCTGGCGGCGGCGAAACGGGACCCTGTCCTGAAGTTCTTCGACGGGGTCAACGAAGCCGCCATCGTCCTGATCCACTGGATCATGAAGCTCGCCCCGTATGCCGTGTTCGCGCTCATCGGGGCGGTGATCGCGCGATTCGGTGCTGACGTGCTCCAGAGCCTGCTCGTATACAGCCTCACGGTCGTTGCCGGCCTGCTCCTGCACGTTCTCATTACTTACTCGGCGGCGCTGCGGTTTCTGGCTCGTTTGAGCCCGCTCGATTTCTTCCGGCGAATCCGAGGCGTGCAGCTCATCGCGTTTTCCACGTCGAGCTCCAACGCGACGCTGCCCGTCACGATGGAGACGGCCGAGGATGAGATCGGGATCAGTAAAGAGGTCTCGAGCTTCGTGCTCCCCCTGGGTGCGACGATCAACATGGATGGCACCGCCCTGTATCAGGCAGTGGCGACCATGTTCATCGCACAGGTGCTTGTCGGAGACCTGTCGCTGGCGGCCCAGTTCGGTATCGTCCTCACGGCGACCCTCGCCTCGATCGGGGCGGCCGGCGTGCCGTCCGCCGGGATCATCATCCTGATCGTGGTCCTCCAGCAGGCCTTGCCACCCAGCGTCGATCCGGCAGCCGGCATCGCCCTGATCCTCGGTGTGGATCGAATCCTCGACATGTGCCGCACATCGGTCAACGTCACCGGCGATCTTACGGCCGCGTCCGTCGTGGCCCGGTCGGAGGGCGAGAAGCTGGAGCCTCCCGGAGTGGTGCAACCGGCCGCCTGAACGGCTCCATCCGAGACTGCAATCCTGACCGTGGGTCGCGCCAATGAGTGAACAGATCGACAGACTGATCGCGGAGGTCGAGCGGCAGACCCGCGAGATCCTCCGACTCGCCGGTAGCCTCGGACCCGAGGCGTTCCTGTGGCGGCCCCAGACCGACAAATGGTCCGTGGGCGAGCACATCGAGCATATCTCTTTGACCAATCGGCCGTACCTGAAGGCGATCGACGAGTCGGTGCGGGCGGCTCGCGAGGCGGGTCGGACCGGAGCAGGCCCCTACCGGGGTGGGCTGATCGGGCGCTGGTTCACCCGCATGATGGAACCACCTCCACGCAGGCGCATGCCGACCGTGGAGCATCTCGAGCCGCCGCCGGACCTGGACCGTGAGGCGGTCCTGGTAGAGCTCGAGGCTGTCCAGGAGGCCACCATTACCTCGCTGCGCGCCGCGGAGGGATTGGACATCGGGCGCGCCAGGATCCGCTCGCCGTTC
>JBDHHV010000067.1:0-17248 GCA_039589195.1 Gemmatimonadota bacterium
TGTCTCGAAGTCCAGGGTCGCGTCGTCCCACCCGCGTTCGAGGGCGATCCATGTGACCGCCCGGTAGAGCAGACCCGAGTTCAGGTGCGCAAAACCAAGGCGATCCGCGACCCGCCGGGCAGTCGTGCTCTTTCCTGAAGCCGCTGGACCATCGATGGCCACCACCGGGTGCCTCATGAGGCGACCCGGTCCAATTGGGCCCAGAAATCCGGAAACGAGACTTCCACACACCGGGGGTCGTCGATGTGAACTCGGTTACCCGGCTCCGCCTGGAGGGTCGCGAACGCCATGGCGATCCGGTGATCGCTACCCGTCTCGATGTGTCCCTCGAGAGGAGCATCACACCCGTGGATCTCGAGACCGTCGGGCTGCTCACGACAGGGGACACCCAGGAGGCCCAGGTTTGCGGCAATGCGGCCGATCCTGTCGCTCTCCTTGACGCGCAGCTCGCCCGCGCCCTCGATCCGCGATCGTCCCGCCGCGCGCGCCGCGAGCACTGCCAGCACCGGGATTTCGTCGATAACGCGGGGTACGAGGTGACCGCCGATCTCGAACGGTCGGAGCCGCGTAGGCGGCCGAACCACGATTTCGCCCACGGGCTCGCCGATGCAGACGCGACCCTGGCGCTCACTCACGTCCGCTCCCATGTCTCGCAGCACCTCGAGGAAGCCCGTACGCGTCGGGTTGAGGCCGACACCTTGGACCGTGACGGGCTCGCGGCGGAGCAACGCGGCGGCGATCAAGAACGCCGCTCCCGAGGGATCACCGGGCACCTCGAGATCAAAGGACGACAGCTCGCCATCCCAGTCCTGCGCGTCCAGCCGAATCGTCGCCTCGCCCTCGCTCACGGTGGCGATGATCGGCGCCCCGAGCGCGGCGAGCATTCGTTCCGTGTGATCACGCGACACGCCGGGCTCGTGGATCTCGACGCGTGCCGGTGCCGTCACTCCGGCCAGCAGCAGCGCCGACTTCACCTGCGCGCTTGCCACCCGCGGCCGGTGCCGAAGCGGGCGTAGCGCTCCGCTGGCGCGTGCATGGACCCGCAGCGGGAGACGCTCGGCGCGATCGAGGTAGTCGATTCGGGCCCCCATCGCCTGGAGAGGATACACGACGCGGCGCATGGGCCGGCTTCGCAGCGAGGCGTCTCCGTCCAGCACCGTGGACAGTCCCAGGCCGGCCACGAGCCCGGTCAGCAGACGGGCGGTCGTCCCGCTATTGCCGCAATCGATCGGTTCGGTGGTGGAACGCAGGCGCGCGGGGACTCGCACGGTCACACCGCCGGGTGATGGCTCGACCGCGGCACCCAACGCGCGAAGCGCGGTGGCCGTGGACGTCACATCCGCGGCCCGCGACAGGCCTCGTATCCCACACCGACCGTTTGCCAGGGCGGCCAGTAGCAGCGCGCGATGCCCGATCGACTTGTCGCCCGGGGGACGGCAGGTGATCATCGGCCGTCGTCGGCCGGGTCGGCGCTCGACCCATCCGGGAACGAAACCTCCACGCTCAGGCCGTCCTTGGCCACGATGCAGTCCGAGAACACGTGCCGCGCCTCGGCCAACAGGCGCTTCGGTTGATCGGAATAGCGAGCGCTGAGGTGTGTGAGGATGAGTTGGCGCACCTCGGCGGCGGCCGCCACCTCTGCGGCCTGTCGCGCCGTCGAGTGGGCCGTGTCGTTCGCTCGCAAACGCTCTTCCTCATCGAACGTGGCCTCGTGAACGAGGAGATCTGCCTTGCGTGCGATCTCGATCGTCGCGGGCGAAGGGCGTGTGTCTCCGGTGTATACGACCTTGCGTCCGGGCCGTGAGGGGCCAACGACTTCGCCCGGGAGTACGACGCGCCCGTCCGGAAGCTGGACGGACTCACCGTCGTGCAGCTTGCCGAACAGCGGCCCTTCCGGGACTCCCAGCCGGCGTGCCGTCTCTACGTCGAAGCGACCCGGTCGTGCCTCCTCGATGAGCGCGAACCCGACCGCTTCGCGGGTGTGATCGGTGGCGAACGCCTGGATCCGGTACTCACCCAGGACGAGCGACTCCCCTGCAGGTAGCTCGCGGAGGTGCGTCGCGAACGCGAGCCGTTCACCTCCCAGCGTGATCAGGGTCTGCAGGATTTCGTGGCTTCCCGGAGGCCCCCAAACGGCGAGCTCGTCGACTCGCCCCTGGAGACTCATGGTGCGCAGCAATCCGGTCAGTCCGAGATAGTGATCAGCATGCAGGTGGGTGACGAAGATGTCCGTCACCGAGAACCCGACGCCGAACCGCATCATCTGGCGCTGCGTCCCCTCCCCGCAGTCGAAGAGGAACAGGCGTCCTTCCCGCTGTACGGCGATGGACGAGACGTTCCGGGCCACCGTCGGTCGCGCTGACGCCGTGCCGAGAAACGTGAGGCGGAGGATAGCAGCCTCCCCGAGGTTGCGGTTGGGCATCGGATGAACGGTCCGGGGCGAAGGTATGCGCCGGCCATCTCGCGTCAACCACGCCTGCCGTCCCATAGTTGTTGACAGCGCGACTGGCCGCGAGGTACGATCGAAGTCGTCCCGCGAATTCGGGCCCTGGAAAGGCCGGCAAGCCGATCGACACTGAGCGGATTCTCCTCTCACTGGGCGAGCGACACGGAGTACTCGAGGGGCTCCTCCTCCTCGTCGAGCGCGATTGGCATCGCTTTCGGGGGAGCCCGAACCCCGCGTCACTCACCCGGCTTGGGCGAAGCATCGAGGCGTTGCACGATCACCTCCGTGCTTCGCGTCTTCTGATCGCCGAAAGCTCCGGCGGGGTGGCATCTGTCGAGTTCGTCCCGGATGTACGCTCGGCGCCGTCGGAGGCTTCGAGCTCCTCGCCATCGCACCCACCCCCGGAAGCGGAGTCACCCCCTTCCACCCGGGCACCCGCCCCAGAGACGGCTCACGAGGGCGGGTCGCCCCGTTATCCGCCGTTCCGCGATCAGGACACCGGGCTCCACAGCCGGGAGGGATTCGACGCCGTAGCCAGCGGCGAGCTGAAACGGTGTCGCCGCTACGAACGAACCTTTTCGCTGCTGCTTCTTCAGCTACCCGAGCGTGACCCGGACGGGCTCCGCCGAGCGGCTGGTGTCGTGCGGCGCAGCTTGCGCGAGTCGGACCTGGCCGGGCGGCACGTGGACCGAACGCTTGCCGTGGCACTTCCTGAGACGAACCTGGACGACACCCGCCGCGTAGCGCGGCGGCTCGTCTCCGGTCTGGAGCGGGTCGGCGGCTGGACCGAGGAGGCACGCATGGGAATCGCCGGGCACCCCTTTGACGGCGAGACGCTTCTGGCGCTGTTCGACACCGCGCGAGGGCAACTCTCGCTGCCCGGCAACGCGATCCTGTATCCGACGAGTCGAGAGCCCTCGGAGAGGGGCTAGGCAGATCGCGGGTTCGTCCGTGACGTGCTAGGTGCTCTTCGTCCGGGCTAGCAGTTCAGAGAGTCTATCGTACGGCTCGTCGCGGATAGGCCCGACCGGGCTCGCCTCGACGTCCGCGCGCGCGGCGCTCAGGCAGCGAAGCAGGGCTCCCGTGGAATCACTCGCCGCCGAGCCCTCCGCCCAAACCGGGCCGGTGTTCCGGGCCAACCACAACGTGTCATCCGGTCCCGCGAACCGGCGCTCGGTGTCGGTCAGGCCAACCGCGGCAGACCACAGCGCAGCAAGATCTTCGAGGTCCAGGTCGCTCAGCGTCTGGCCCGGCTCAAGGGTAGCTCGGCGGTCGTTCCGGTCGTCCGCCGCGGGGATCCCGGCCTCGAGCGGGACGAAGTAACACAGACCCAGGTCACCGGAGCTTCTCCACGCGTCGATAGCCAGCCAGCGGTCCTGATCAACGTCGAACTCCCGCCGGGGTCGCTCAGCAGCGTTCATCCTGGTCCTCCTTCGTCGGGTCCTCACCCGGCCGGGTGGAACGCGTACACACCATCGGCCGCGCTGCTCGACTCGGGCATTCGGTCGGCCCGGCTCTCGAGCGCGGCAGCGGCGGCAGCCTCCACTTCGTGGAGGACGTCCTCCTCCAGCGCGGTCAGCAACCCCCGGTTGCGCGCCTCAAGGGTTACGCCGGCACGACCGCCGAGGTCGACCTCCCCGGTGGCGAGGAACTCCTCGTAGAGTCCGACCGGGTCGCGGCGCCCCCAATATTCGAACAGCTCGCCGGAGAACGTGCGACGAGCCTCGCGCACGTCATGCGTGGCATGCCCGCCCATCCGGAAGGTGGTCGCCTCGATGAGCACGGGGCCGTCACCCTCCCTGCACCTGTTGGCCGCGATTCTCGTCGCCGCATACACGTCCAGAACGTGGTTACCGTCAACGGAGAGCAGCGGGATGCCGTAGGCAGCACCCCAACCCTTGAAATCCCGCGCGACATGGTGCTGCTCGAGCCGGGTCCCGAGAGCGACCTGGTTGTTCTGAATGATGAAGATGCAGGGAAGCTTGAGCACAGCCGCGAAGTTGAACGCCTCATGTGCTTCGCCGTGCTTGGTGGCCCCGTCACCGACCCAGGTCAGGGCGACTCGTGACTCCCCACGACGACGAAACGCCAGCGCGAGGCCATTCATGACCGTGCTGAGGGAGGCGACCATGCTGATCGGGGTCATCACCCCGTGGCTCAGGTCTCCCACATGCAGGTCACGCCCGCGGGTGGGCGAGTCGGACGTGGCGAGGTACCCTCGCAGCATGTCCACCAGCGGCATCCCCATTTCATGGCACGCCCCGGCATTGCGAATCATCGGACCGACGATGTCACCCTCGGGCCCGCGACGGTTCAGGGCATGCACGGCTCCGACCGTGACCGCCTCCTCACCCGTTCCGAGCCAGGCTTTGGAGATCACGCCTTGCTTGACCCAGCGCTGGAGAGCGATGTCGTGCAGGCGAAAGCGAAGCAGTCCGCGATACAGGTCCAGGTGTCGCTCGGTCGTCAGGGCCTCGATCTCTGCCCGTCGCGCCGCATTGGTTTGGATGCGCTCGACGAACTCACGGGTGAGGTCCGGATCGGCGCTCCATTTCACGTACTCGGGCGGATCGAACGCGGGGTACCGGCGCATCGCGTCTTTTCGTTCCCTCCCGTCGACACCTGGTCGGATCGGGCTGCAGGCTGTAGGCATCGCGAGCATCCTATGCGCTCCACCCCGTTCAGGCGACCTCCGGGGAGGGGCGTCGTCGCGCGCGGCCGGTTTCGGTCGGGACTGGCAGCGCCGTGGCTGTCCAGTGAGTAGATTCGACGCAGGTACACTGACATGAGGACGGACGGATGAAGCCCTGCCGAACGTGTGAGTGCCACATCCCGGACCTCGCGCGTCGCTGCCCCCACTGCCGCAGTGCGCACCGGCGCGGCGAGTGGCTACCACAGGCGCTTCTGGTCGTCGTCTCGGGCGCCGCCGGATTGGCCGTGGCATTCGAGGGCTGTCCCGGAGCCGTCGGGGCCATGGCGGACCCCGCGATGATGGACCCCGTAACGGCCCTACGGACGGAGTTGCCGACCATCGCGCGCCTTCAATACGACGGTGGAGGCGATTGGTACGCCAACCCCTCCAGCCTCCCAAATCTCTTGCGAGAGATTTCGGTACGCACCGGTGTCCGGGTGGCCGAACGACCGGCGGAAGTGAGACTCTCGGACCCCGACCTTGCGGACTATCCCTATCTCTACTTGACCGGTCACGGGAACATCCGCTTCAACGACATCGAGATCCAACGCCTGCGCGCGTACCTCGAGCGCGGGGGCTTCGTGCACGTAGATGACAACTACGGTCTGGATGAGTCGTTCAGGCGCGAGGCGGGGCGTCTCTTCCCCGGCCGCGCACTTGCCGAGGTGCCGGCCGACCATCCGCTCTACCGGATCTTCTACACCTTCCCCGACGGTCTGCCGAAGATCCACGAGCACGATGGGCTGCCCGCGCAAGGCTTCGGAGTCTTCCTGGACGGCCGACTCGGGCTCTTCTACAGCTATCAATCGGATCTCGGTGACGGCTGGGAAGATCCCGGGGTGCATGACGATCCTGTCGACGTGCGCGAGCAAGCGATCCGGATGGGAGTGAACCTCTTCCTGTACGCGCTTGCCTCTGGTCCCACTCGGTGAGGCGAAGCGCTGTCATTTTGCGGGCGATCCTCCTTGCCCCGGTCGGGATGGCGGGGCTCGTCGCCGCCGCGTGTACCGCGCCCGAGCGTGCACCGACCGAAGTGCGACTCACCCTGCTCGGAACCACCGACGTGCACGGGCACTTGCTCCCGTACGAGTACGCCACCGACCGCCCGGCGCCGAGTAGCCTCGCACAGGTCGCCACCCTGGTGGACAGCATTCGACGGGCGGACCGGGCGGTGCTTTTGTTCGACAGTGGAGACCTGCTGCAGGGCACTCCGCTCGACGAGATCCAGGCTCGCGAGGGAATGGACGAGGTGCACCCGGTGATCGAGGCGATGAACTTCTTGCACTACGATGCCTCGGCGATCGGGAACCACGAGTTCAACTATGGGCTTCCGTTCATGCGCTCGGCCCTCGGCGGCGCGCGCTTCCCGTTTCTGGCCGCCAACATCTATGTGGCGGGCACGGATTCTCTTGCCTTCCCCCCGTACGTGCTCCGGGACGTGGAAGGAGTTCGCGTCGGCGTCATTGGATTCACGACGCCGGGAGTTGCGATCTGGGACCGGGCGAACGTGGAAGGACAGTTGCGGTTCGAAGACATCGTTCAGGCGGCGCATCGCTGGGTCCCTGATCTCCGCGAAGCGGGGGCCGAGGTGCTGGTCGCGATCGCCCACTCGGGTGTGGGACCGGGATCCAGCTACGGCTCCGCTGCGGGTGCCCTCGAGGAGAACGCGCTGGAGCGGCTGGCGACGGAAGTGCCGGAGCTGGACGTGATCTTCGGGGGGCACACCGCCGAGTCGATCGACAGCCTGCGGGTGGGTCGAAGCTTGATCCTGCACGCGGGCGTGGGCGCCGACCATTTGGCGGTCGCACACGTGGTCGTCCGCCGCGGCGCGGACGGGCTTCGGGTCGTCTCCACAGCGGGACGTGCCATTCCCACGGCAGGCGTGCCGCCTTTCCCCGGACTCGTGCAGGTCGCGCGGCCCGCACACGAACGGACCCTTGCGTGGTTGGGGGAGCCGATCGGCTACACCCCGAATACATGGTCGGCCGCCACGGCGCGCTTCGAGGACACGCCGATCGCCGACCTGGTCGCCACCGTACAGGCCGAGATCACGGGGGCTCAGCTGTCGAGCACGGCGATCTTGAACACGACCGCCGGATTCGGACCGGGGCCGATCACGCGTCGCGATATTCTGGGGTTGTACGTGTACGCGAACACGCTGCGCGCCGTACGCCTCAGCGGAGGGGATCTCGCGGACTACCTGGAGCACAGCGCGCGGTACTACCACTCGTTCCCGGGCTCTCCGCTCATCAACGACGCCGTTCCGGGATACGACTTCGACATGATCGATGGGCTGGAGTACGAGTTGGATCTTAGCCGCCCACCGGGCGAGCGGGTCACTTCGCTGCGTTTCCAGGGTCAGCCCGTGGCCGACTCGGACTCGTTCTCGATCGCCCTCAACAGCTATCGGCACGGAGGCGGAGGTGGATTCGACATGATCCCAGGGGCGCCCACTACCTACCTGGACGAGGTAGGAATAGCGATGCGGATTGTCGAGTACGTCGAACGCCGGGACACCCTTCGGATCGAGGATGTCTTCGAGTCGAACTGGAGGATCGTGCCCGCCGCCGCAGCGGATCAGCTACGGTCGGACGCGAGGTCGGAGTCCGGCCAGTCGCATTGAATTCGCCGTAACGCCGAGCGATGCGCCGAGGTCGCCGACGAGCACGGCCGTGACGAGGGAAACGAGCCCGAACGGTACTGCCGCGGCGAGCGACAGCTTGATGAAGATGGAGGCGATCACGTTCTGTCGGATGACTCGCCGGCTGACGCGAGCCAGGCGGAACAGATAGGGCAACCGCTCGACCCGATCCCCCATCAAGGCCGCGTCGGCCGTCTCGAGCGCCACGTCGCTCCCGGCGGCGCCCATCGCGATTCCGACCCCGGCGGCCGCGAGCGCCGGAGCATCGTTTACGCCATCACCGACCATCGCCGTGGGGCGCGCTTCCGGCTCCACGCGCTCGATCCACTCCAGTTTCTCGTCGGGCCTGAGTCTCGCGTAAAACTCCGAGATCCCCACGGCGCTCGCGACCTGCGAGGCCGTGAGCGCGTCATCGCCCGTGAGCATGACGGGTCTGATTCCGAGTCGAGCCAGGGTCTCGACGGTTTCTCTGGACTCTACCCGGGGTCGATCGGCGAGGGCGATCATCCCCGCGGGTCGCCCGTCCGAGCTCACGACGAGCACGGTCTTGCCCGACTCCCTCAGCTTCTCGATGCGCTCGACGGCAGTCTCGCCTCGCGCCCCGAGTTGCACGTCTTGCTCACCACCGACCGAGATCTCCTCCCCGTCCACCATCGCCGTTACACCGACCCCCGGTGTCGCCGCGAACGCCGCCACTCGATGCCGGTCTATGTCGATCCCACGATCCAGGGCCCCGCGCACGATCGCTCGGGCAAGGGGGTGCTCGGATCGCCGCTCTGCCGCCGCCGCCTTCCCCATCAGCTCGTCGGCAGGACGGCCATCCCAAGCCTCCATATCCGTGACGACCGGGTGCCCGTACGTGAGGGTCCCGGTCTTGTCGAGCGCGATCGTGCGAACGGCCGCGAGCTCCTCGAGAGTCTCGCCACCCTTGATCAGCACCCCGTGTCGGGCGGCGGCCGTGAGGCCGCTGACGACAGCGACCGGGGTCGAGATGACGAGGGCGCAGGGGCAGGCTATTACGAGCAACGTGAGCGCGCGCTCGAACCACAGGTCGAACGGAGCCCCGAGGAAGACGGTGGGGATCGTCACCACCAGGAACGCGAAGGCGGTGACGGCCGGCGTATAGACACGAGCGAAGCGAGCCACGAATCGCTCGCTGCGGGCCTTGCGCGCCTCCGCACCCTCGATCAGCTGTACGATGCGGGCCAGCGTGCTCTCGTCTCGCGGCCGGTCGACCCGGATCACGGCAAACCCTCCGGTCGCGCGCATGCCGGACATGACCCCGTCCCCGACCACGCAGTCGACGGGAATGGATTCGCCGGTGATCGCCGAGGCATCGACCGCCGTCGCTCCCTCGACCACGGTTCCATCCACCGGCACCCGCTCACCGATCCTGAGGAGAATGAGGTCGCCCGGGCGTAGCTCATCCGCCGGCACGAGCCTCTCCTCACCGTCCCGGAGCACCGTCGCTCGCTCGGGTGAGAGGGACAGGAGCCCGCGTAGAGAATCGTGCGCTCGACGGACGGCGAACTGCTCGAGAAGCTCGGCGAGCGAGAACAGGAAAGCGATCGCGGCCGCTTCCAGGGGCTCTCCGAGACCGATGGCTCCCAGGATCGCGAACGTCATGAGAACGTGCATGTCGAGCACGCCTCTGACGAGGGCGCGGAATCCCACCGGCATGAAGTTCCAGCCACCCACGAGGGCGCCGATGAAGAAGAGGAGCCGGGCCGCATCCGGCAGAGCGGTCCACAGCAACACGAGCCCGATCCCGAAACACCCCGCCGACACGTACGTCCGCCTCGCGAACGGGGTGCCCCACACCCCCGCCCGCATAGCGTGGAGCTGGCCGGCGGAATCGCGCTCGCTCGCCAGGTACCCGATCCGCCCGAGCTCGGCCCGCATCTGATCTGGTACGACCAGATCCGGTTCGTATTCGACCGTGACGGTTCGAGCCCCTGTATTGCTCGTTGTCCCCCGCACGCCCCCCATGCGGTTGAGACGCTCCTCGATCCGGCGGGCGCAATCCGCGCAGTCCATGCCGTCGACGACGAACCGGGCACGCTGAAGATCCATGGGCGCAGCGCTCTCGAGCGCCGGTGACTCAGCGCTCCTCGACATGCGCTCGTCCCATCCCGAAAATCTGGGCGATGTGATCGTCGTCGAGACGGTAGAAGGCCATTCGGCCCTCCTTCCGATAGTGGACGATCTTCATCTGGCGGAGCTGTCGCAGGTGATGGCTGACCGCGGAATGGCTGGTTCCCGCTACCACCGCCAGGTCCCACACGCACAGCTCGCGCCGCGCGAGGGCCTCAACGATCCGCAACCGTGTGGGGTTCGCGAGGACCT
Organism: Gemmatimonadota bacterium; assembly: GCA_039589195.1. Taxonomy (GTDB): domain Bacteria; phylum Gemmatimonadota; class Gemmatimonadetes; order Palauibacterales; family Palauibacteraceae; genus JBDHAC01. The sequence continues at coordinate 10,126 of JBDHHV010000067.1, forward strand.
GAAACGTATCGGCCAGAATCATGAGCGACTCACTGGAGGCCCGTCCGCGCCGGACCTCGCGAACCGCTTCGGGATGACGAGGCTCCACCGGTTTGGAGCGCCCGTGACGCTCCGCGTGCGGCGAGGGATCACGCGCGCGTCGGTGAGGCGTCCGGGCAGGCACGGTCGGATCTCCTCCTCTAGCAGGCTGGCAGGTGCGGATCGGGAGCATGGCGTCGGGACGACGTATCAACATATGAACTTATGTTCATATGTCCAGCCCGGATCGAGCCTCTGAGCCGAGGACAAAAAGGAGTCTGGTGAGCTGGTGAGCCAGGGAGCCGAAGGTGCTCCGGCTGCTGCGGCGTGCTGCGGCCGGACCGTGGTCCGTGTCAGGCGGCGAACTTCCCGAACACGGCCATCAGGGCGAGGGTGATGCCGACCGCAATGAACAGACCCCAGGCCAGGATCCCGGTGAGGAGACGGCCGTCGTACCTCAGGTGCATGAAGAACATGGCGACGAGCGAGAACTTGACCGCCATGAGCACGAGCAGGAGCGGCACCAGAACGGGCGCCAGCGCCTCCACGTAGAAGACCATCACCTCCATGGCGGTGAGGACGGCCAGGATCAGCGCGACGACGACGTATAAGCGGTTGCTTACGTGCGGTTCGACGGTGTGCTCGGCCATCGCGCGGCGTCCCTCCTCGCTATCGGAGCAGATAAATGATCGTGAACAGGACGATCCACACCACGTCCACGAAGTGCCAATACAGTCCGGCGATCTCGACGCTCTCCGCTCGCGCCGGCGACAGACGCCCCCTTACCGCCAGGATCCATAGCGTCGAGAGCCAGATCACGCCGCCGGCCACGTGAGCTCCGTGTGTTCCGGTGAGCACGAAGAACGTGGACGAGAACAGGTTCCGGCTCAATCCCAGCCCTTCGTGCACGAAGTGGCTGAACTCGATGTACTGCCCGGTCAGGAAGATCAAGCCGAAGAGCGCCGTCATGAATAGCCAGAGTAGAGAGGCCTTGCGTTGCCCGCGCTGCACGGCGGCCAGGGCCAGCACCATCATCAGGCTGCTCATCAGCAGGACGAACGTAGTCACCGTGATGAACGGGATGTTCAACAGCTCCTCTGGATACGGGCCGACTACGTTTCGACCGCGGTAGATGAGGAACGTCGAGATCAGAGTGCCAAACAGCATGCACTCGGACCCGATGAACGTCCACATCCCGAGCTTGCGGGTCGGTATCCCGGTCGACGTCGGTCCGTGCATCCCGTCAGCGTCCTTCCGGTTTCATCCTCGGTGCCCTCCCCAGTTCAACCTTCGGTGGGCTCGAAGGCCCAGCCAAAGAGACCGACGAACGTCAACAGCACGCCGGGGAAGACGACCCGCAGCCCCAGGAGTCCACCCATGGTGACCACGAGTAGGCCGAGCGCCAAGATCAGAGGCCAGAAGGATGGGTTCGGCATGTGAACCGGCTCGGGCGCCGGATCGGGCTGCAGGCGCGGCGTGACGCCAGCGGGCTCCATGTCGCCGGCACCCGGCTCGTGGCCGGGATCGACGTGGGGATGCCACAGCGAGTCGCGACTCTCGACCTGGGGAATCACCGCGAAGTTGTAGTGCGGTGGTGGCGATGACATGGTCCATTCGAGCGTCGCTGCATCCCATGGATTCGGCCCCGCCGGCTCTCCCCGGCGCCAGGCGCGCCAAAGAGCCAGCACCAATGGCACGAACGACAGCGTGAAGATGAACGCGCCGATCGTCGAGATCAGGTTGAACGTCTCCAGGCCGAGCCCCTCCGCGTACGTGAACGTGCGACGCGGCATCCCGAGCAACCCGGAGAAGTGCATCGGGAAGAACGTCACGTTCAGAGCGAGGAACGTCAGCCAGAAGTGCGCCGCCCCGAGCCGTTCGCTCAGCATGCGTCCGGTCGCCTTCGGGAACCAGTAATAGAAGCCCGAGAAGAGGCCGAATACGGTTCCACCTATCAACACGTAGTGGAAGTGTGCGACGATGAAGTAGGTGTCGGTCTGCTGCAAGTCGCTCGGCGGCGACGAGTGCATCACGCCACTCAAGCCCCCGATCACGAACGTGCCGACGAGACCTATGGCGAACAGCATGGGAGCCTTGAAGCGAATGGCTCCGCCCCACATCGTCGCGATCCAGTTGAAGATCTTGATCCCGGTCGGGATCGCGATCAGCATCGTCGCCCCGCCAAACACCGCGTTCACGATCGGGCCGAGGCCGGTCGAGAACATGTGGTGGACCCACACGCCGAAGCCCAGAAATGCGATCAGGATCCCGGAGAAAACCACGACCGGGTATCCGAACAGCGGCTTCTTGCTGAACGTCGGGATCACGTCCGACACCACCCCAAACGCTGGAAGGACCAGGATGTACACCTCGGGGTGGCCGAAGACCCAGAACAGATGCTGCCACAGGAGCGGGTCCGCGCCGGCTGCTGCATTGAAGAACAGGGTGCCGAACATCCGATCGAACAGCATGAAGACCAGTCCGATCGTGAACGGCGGAAACGCGAGCAGGATGAGCGCTGACACGACGAACGCCATCCAGGTGAACAGCGGCATGCGCATGAAGCTCATGCCCGGGGCGCGCAGATTCAGGATCGTCACCAGGAAGTTCACCCCGCCCGCGATCGTCCCGATGCCTGCCAGGAGCAGTGACAGGACGTAGAAGTCCATGCCTGTGCGCGGGGAGTACTGCGGTCCGGTGAGCGGCATATATGCGAACCACCCACCGTCAGGTGCGCCACCGAAGAAGAAGCTCGCGTACAGGAACAGTCCACCGAACAGGAAGACCCAGAAGCTGAACGCGTTCAGGCGCGGGAACGCGACATCCCGTGCCCCGATCTGTAGCGGCACAACGAAGTTGAAGAACGCGATGATGAGCGGCATCCCCGCGAAGAACACCATCGTGGTACCGTGCATCGTGAACAGCTGGTTGTAGAAGTCCGGGTCCAGCAGCCGGTTCTCCGGCCTGGCGAGCTGGAGCCGGATCATCTGGCCTTCCATCCCCGCGATGAGCAAGAAGATGAAACCGGCGACGAAATAGAGGATGGCGATGCGCTTATGATCGACCGTGGTCAACCAGCTCCACACGCCACCCGCGTAGGTTCCCTCCTCGTGAGCCGGGCTCGTCTGGCTCACTGCCGCCTCCGCCGTCGACATTCGCCTACCGTAGGCTCTGGAGGTAGGCAACGAGCTGCTCCACCTGCTGCTCCGTCAGCCCCATGTTCGGCATGAGGCTGCCCGGCTTGACGTCCTGCGGGTCAGAGATCCAGCGTGCGAGGTTCTCGGCGTTGTTGTCCAGCACGCCCGCGGCAATCGTCAACCGGCTCCCGACGTGGGTCAGATCCGGCCCCAGCCGTCCCTGGGCGTCGGTCCCCCGGATCGTATGACAGCTGATGCAGGCGTTGGTCAGGAAGACGTTGCGGCCCTGGCTCGCAAGCCGATCGCTCTGCGCGGCGGCCGGTGCCTGGTTGTTGGCCACCCAGGCGTCGAAGTCGCTCTCTTCTTCGACGATGAACCTCAAGCTCATGAGCGCGTGTGAGGTACCGCAGTACTCGGCGCACTGGCCCCAGAACACCCCGATCGAGTCCGGGCGGAACCAGACGAAATTCTCGTGACCCGGCACCATGTCTCGTTTTCCGCCCAGCCGGGGCACCCAGAAGCTGTGGAGAACGTCAGCGCTGCGAAGGCGGACGTCCACGGTCCGCCCGACCGGGACGTGCGCTTCGTTCGCGGTGACGATACCGAGGTCGGGGTAGCGGAATTCCCACCACCACTGACGGCCGATCACCTCGATCGTGACATCCGCCTCCTCGGGCGGCGGCTTGTCCACCACGAAAATCGTCTGGATCGTAGGGATCGCGATCGCGACGAGGATCAACGCGGGCGCGATCGTCCACCCCAGTTCGAGAATCGTGTGTCCATGTACCGGTTTTGGCCGCTCGCTATCCGGTCGAGCGCGAAACCGAATGATCGTGTAGATGAGAATGCTCTCGACGACCACGAACACGCCGACGGCCCACCAGAATATCAGCCAGAAAAGGTCGTCCAACCTCTCGGCGAAATCGGAGGTGGGGTGTAGAGCGGATTGCGGATACTCGCCCCCACAGGCCCCGATCACCAGCAAGGTCAGGGCGAGGGCCAGGAGCGTAAAAGATCGCCTGTTCAAAGACTCTATCGGGGCAGTCCCAGGATATGGCCGCGCTTGCGGGCGGGTGCTCCCCGCCTTCCGAGGTGCGCGACTATAGGCTCGATCGCGGACATCGTCAAGCCGAGGGCGATTCGGATGTGCCCGTGACGCTGATCGGTACCGTCCGGCGCGGCGCGCTTCGATCAGTGGCGGAAGAGTCGACGGCCGGTGCAGACCATCGCCATTCCGTGTTCGTTCGCCGCGTCGATCACCTCCGCATCCCGGACCGAGCCACCGGGTTGGATCACCGCGGCGACGCCGGCCTCGGCGGCCACGTCGATGCCATCCCGGAATGGAAAGAAAGCATCCGATGCCAGGACGCTGCCACGCGTTTCCAGCTTCGCTGCCCTGGCCTTGCGGATCGACAGGTCGACCGAGTCCACCCGACTCATCTGGCCGGCCCCGATGCCGATCGATGCCCCGTCTCGCGCCAGCAGGATCGCGTTCGACTTGACCGTCTGGACCGCGGCCCAGGCGAAGGCGAGGTCGTCCCACTCCGTCTCGGTCGGAGCTCTTCCCGTCGCGACGCTCAGCTGCTGGTCCGCCCGCAGTTGCGAGGGGGAGGCCGGCGTCGGCGAACCCTGCACGAGCAGACCGCCACGCACACCTCGCGTCTCGATTCCCTGCCGCAGATGACCGAGCGCCTCCGCCAGGTCCTCCGGGCGATTCGAAGCCAGGATTCGTAGGTTTTTCTTGCCCTGAAGGGTCAACAAGGCCGCGTCCGCGTATCCCGGGGCGACGACGCACTCCACGAAGTTCTCTGCTACCGCTTCGGCCACGGCCTCCGTAACGGGCTGGGTAAACGCGATCACGGAGCCGAACGCCGATACCGGATCACACGCGAGCGCCTTCTCGTATGCCTCACGAACGGAGCGACCCACCGCCAACCCACACGGGGTCGTGTGCTTTACGATCGCACAGGTCGGGGAGGTCTCACCCGCGAACGGAGCGATGGCGGCCAGCGCGCCGTCGACGTCGAGGAGGTTGTTGAAGGAGAGCTCCTTTCCATGCACCTGCACCAGCGCCGGGATACCCCATGGCGGGCTCGACGCGTCCCGATAGAAAGCGGCTGCCTGATCGGGGTTCTCCCCGTATCGGAGCCCCTGGACGCGAGTGAGCGAGGCGAGGAGCTCCTCCGGAAGCTCGTTCATGAGCGCCAGCGACCCACGATCGTCGAGGTAGCCGCCGATCGCCGCGTCGTACGCGGCGGTGTGCAGGAACACCTTCACGGCGAGCTGTCGCCTGAGCTCGGACGCATCGCCCCCGGCCTCCAGGGCCTCGAGGACGCGATCGTAGTCGGCCGGATCGCAGATACACCAGACGAAGTCGTGGTTCTTTGCCGACGCTCGAAGCAGTGTGGGGCCGCCGATGTCGATCTGCTCCAGGGCCTCGGCCAGCGTCACGCTCTGTCGCGCAATCGTCTTTTGGAACGGATACAGGTTCACTGCGACGAGATCGATGGACCCTATGCCGAGGCGCTCCAGCTGATCCATATCCCCGGGCACGGAGCGTCGGGCGAGGATGCCACCATGTACGGCCGGGTGCAGGGTCTTGACCCGGCCGGCCAGAATCTCCGGGTGACCCGTGATCTCACTTACCCCTTTGACGGGGAGGTCCGCCTCTCGCAGTCGGGCCGCCGTTCCCCCCGTCGAAACGATCGTCCAGCCCCGCTCGACCAGGCCGGCGGCGAATTCGGCGACTCCCGTCTTGTCGGATACACTGATCAATGCCGTGGGCATTCCGCTCTATTCCTCACTCTGTTGAAGGCCGTCTGATGCGCGCGCCCGATTCGTCGGAGCCGGCGAGGGACCCCGGGTCCGCATCCGGCTCGACCACAAAACGGTCGCCGCCGAACCAAGGTTTGTTCCACACACACATACCGGAACGAGCCAACTCCACGTGGCCGCGCGCGATCGCGTCGACGACCGCGGGGAGAATGACGTGCTCGACGCAAAGCACACGGGCGGCCAGCTCCCCTGGCGTATCTCCCTCGACGACCGGAACGGGCCACTGTGCGATAATGGGTCCCCGATCGTAGGCCTCGTCGACGAAGTGGACGGTGACGCCCGAGATTCGCGCCCCTCGGTCGATCACTGCCTCATGCACGTGTCTCCCGTACATCCCGTCTCCGCCAAAAGCCGGCAGCAGAGCCGGGTGGATGTTTATCATGCGTCCCCAATACGCGCGAACGATCTCCTCCGGGATCAGGCGTAGGTACCCGGCCAGAACTACGAGATCGGCTCGGGCTTCGGCCAGGGCTTCCCCCAGACGGCCCGCGGCCGCCTCCCTTCCCTCCTTGGGATCAGGCAGGACGACAGAAGGGATGCCGGAGGAAGTCGCCCGTTCGATGGCCCGGATACCGGGCCGGCTCGCGACAAGGGTTACCACCCTGACCGGACTTTCGGGCGATTGGTGCAGCCTGTCGAGAATCGCCTGGAAATTGCTTCCCGATCCGGAAGCCAGGACGGCGACGCGAAACGGCTCGCTCATGAAGCGGTCTCCGGCGACAGCGCCAGAGCGCGGTGAACGGCTTCGAACAGGTCTGACGCACGCTCGCACGGCATTGGAGTGGCACGATCGAGAGCGGCCTCGGAACACAGGAGCAGTGCGCGACCTCCGAGCTCGAGTCCGGGCTGCACGTCGCGCATCTGATCGCCGATGTACAAGGCGTCCGCGAGGCTCAGGCCCAGGTCCCGGCTGGCGCGCTCGAAGAGAGCTGTCGCCGGCTTTCGGCAGCGACACGCGAGCTGCTCGGGGTCGTGCGGACAGTGGTAGACTGCGTCGACCCGCGCACCCGAGGCCTCTAGTTGGGCCTCCATCTCCGCCTGAACGGTCCGGAAGGCCGCCGTCGTATAGAGTCCGCGTCCAATGCCCGACTGATTCGTGATGATCACCACCGGAATATCCCGCGTATTCAGCA
>JBDHHV010000068.1:0-16692 GCA_039589195.1 Gemmatimonadota bacterium
CAACTGGCGCGACCTTTGATCCGGGCCAGGCCTCGCCGGCGGACTCCACCAGCCGCTCGCCCGCGGGCTGGGCGCTCCGGCGTGAATACCGCAACTCGGTCCGTGATACGCTCGTCGACGGAGAGCGCGTCGTCGCCGGGGAGTGGTGGACGCCGCGCGAGCCATCGGAGGAAGATGATGGCTCCGAAGGCGCGACCCGCCGGTGGCCCACCTCACTCCGGGTGTCACTGGAGACCGAGGTCGCTCGAGCACTCCGCGTCGGCGTCGGCGACACGATCACCTGGGACTTCCAGGGTCGAACCGTGGACAGCGAGATCGCGAGTCTGCGCGAGGTCGATTGGGCTCGTCTGGCGCCCAACTTCGTGGCGTTGTTCGAGCCAGGCTCGGTAGAGGCGCTGCCCAGCACCCGGCTGATCCTGATCCGCATGGACGACGCGGGCCAGCGAGCCGCGTTTCAGGATGAGGTCGCCCGGAGATTCCCCGGCGCCCTGGTGCTGGATCTGACGGCGATCCGGGCCGCGATCGGGCGGATCTTGGATCGGGCGGCGATCGCTACCCGCTTCATGGGCGGCTTCACGCTGGTCGCCGGGCTCCTCATCCTGGCGGCCACCGTCGTGGCCTCGCGCGGATTACGACTGCGGGAAAACGCGCTCTTGCGTGCGCTCGGCGCCGAGTCGAGCGTCCTGCGCGGTATCTTGCTGACCGAGTTCCTCGCGCTCGGCGCGCTGGCGGGCCTCACCGGGGTGCTCCTCGCCTCGCTGTCCGGGTGGGCGCTCACGCGGTGGGTGTTCGAGATCCCGTTCCAGCTCCCGGTGCTCGGGCTGATCCTCCTGTGGGCGGGGGCGACCCTACTCACGCTGGGGCTGGGTGCGCTCGGGAGCCGCGCGGTCCTTCGGCCACGGGCGCTGGTAGCGCTCCGACGGGCCGAGGCGACCGGGTAGCCGCGCCCGCTCGACCCCACCCGTCTTGTACTCCGCGACTCCTAGCAGGCTGCTGAAAAACTCCATTCCTGCGGGGATGGGCCATGCGTTGCTGGCAGCGGGTGACACCGCGGCCGCGATCGAGCGGCTCTCGGGACTCTCATCGTCGGCCCCGCGTGACACGTTGAGTTGGGAGCTGGGTGAGTCGCTCCCGGTCGAGCGACTGGTGCTCGCACGCCTCCTCCAGCAAACCGGTCGCTGCGAGGAAGCGATCCGGGTGGCGAGCGCGTTCGATCACTCGCAACCACTGATTTTCGTGACGTTCCTGCCCGCCAGCCTGGCGCTTCGGCGGGACTGTGCCGACGCTTTGGGTCGAAACGACCTGGTCGCGCGCTTCGGCGCTCGTCTCGAGGCGTTGAGTCGCACCGATCTGACCGCAACCGTTCGCTGACCCGAACCGAGAGGGGGCTGTTCCATGCTGAAATGGATCGTGGCCATCCTGGCCGTCGCGGTGGTTGTGTTGTTCGTGTTGCTATTCTCCACGAGGAATAGGCTGGCCAACGTCCAAGGCCAGTCGACGAGCTTCCAGACCCAGGTCACCGCCTGGGCACAGGACAAGGATGTGTTCTTCGCATGGGCGGAGACGCACCGACACGATCTGGCAGGGTCGGGGGATCCGACTCCCCCGCCCACCGGGGTGTGCGACTTCGGTACCTGCTGACTCGGGCACGTCAGAGTAATCTTCCGAGCCGCGAGGTCGGATGGGCCCAGCGCCCGTCCGACCTCGTGGCCGTAGCCACCCGAGCTCGTCGAACGCGACGAGCCGTGGCTGCCCGTCCCCATCCGAAGACGACTCCTCCGTATTCACGAACGACGTCTGGATCGCCGCGAGCGCGATGCAGAGTGGACTTCGAGTCGTGACCTCCGACGCCCACTTCATTCGCGTGCCACAGGTTGCGGTAGAGCTGATCGAGAGCTGAACGCCGGCCGGCGCTCTATCCCTCCCGTCGAATCCTGTCTATCCTGGCGGGTCTCCGTATCTCTCTGGTACTTGATCGCCCCCCTTGCCACAGGAGCGACCATGCGCAGCCTGTCCTGGAACACCCTCTTCCAACGTCCCGACGGCCGGCGACCCCCCCCCGCGACCGGACTCATGTCGTCGCGCGCGGCCTGGGTCTCGCTCGCGGCCCTCGGATCGTTCTCCGCCTGCGCCCCGCCGGATGACGCCCGAGATCTGGACGTCATGACGGGAGCTGGGGCGGTCGATGACGCCCGGCTGGCAAATGCGGACGCCGACGACGCCAACTGGCTCACGTACGGTCGCACCTACAAGGAGCAACGTCACAGCCCGCTGACCCAGATCAACGAGCAGACGGTCGGGCGGCTGGGACTGGCGTGGTCGCACGACCTCGGGCACATGCGCGGTCTCGAGGGGACACCGCTGGTGGTGGATGGCGTCCTGTACGCCACCAGCGCGTGGAGCGTCATGCACGCCTTCGACGCAGCGACTGGCGAGCTCCTGTGGACACACGATCCGCAGGTGCCACGCGGGCACGCCCGCTGGGTGTGTTGCGACGTGGTCAATCGCGGACCCGCGTTCTACCGCGGGAAGGTCTACGCGGGCACGCTCGATGGCCGGCTGGTTGCGGTCACCGCCGAGACCGGCGAGCAGGTATGGGAGGCGCGCACGACGCCCGAGGGTACGGCCTATTCGATCACGGGCGCGCCACGGATCGCGGGAGGCCGCGTCCTGATCGGTAACGGTGGCGCAGAGTTCGGCGTCCGTGGCTTCGTGTCGGCCTACGACGCCGAGACGGGCGAGCTGAATTGGCGTGTCTACACGGTGCCCGGCAACCCGGCGGACGGGTTCGAATCGGCGGCCCTCGAGGCCGCGGCCGAGACGTGGTCGGGCGAGTGGTGGACGGCCGGCGCCGGGGGGACGGCGTGGGATGCGATCGTGTACGATCCCGAGCTCGACCTCGTCTACATCGGGGTCGGGAACGGCTCGCCCTGGTACGAGCGTCTCCGGAGCCCCGACGGCGGTGACAACCTCTACCTCTCCTCGATCCTCGCCGTGCGTGCCTCCGACGGGGAGTACGTGTGGCACTACCAGACCACCCCCGGCGACAACTGGGACTACACGGCCACCCAGCCGCTCATGTTGGCCGAGCTCGGGATCGACGGGCGCCAGCGTCGGGTGATCATGCAGGCCCCGAAGAACGGATTCTTCTACGTGATCGATCGGGAGACGGGCGAGTTTCTCTCGGGAACCCCGTTCGCGGACATCAATTGGGCAACCGGGATCACGGAGGAGGGCCGGCCGATCGAGAACCCGCCGGCGCGCACGCTCGAGGGCGGCGTCCACGTCGCCCCGGGGCCGGAGGGATCGCACAACTGGCACCCGATGTCCTACAACCCGGCCACCGGGCTGGTCTACTTTCCCGTGTACGAGCACTCCATGCTCCACGCGGTTGATGACGAGTGGGAATACGACGCGAGACGGATGAACATCGCGGCGGATTTCAGCTACGAGGGCCCCACGACCGGTGAGGAGTTGACGGCGAGAGGGCACCTGGTCGCGTGGGATCCGGTGGCTGGTGCCGAGGTGTGGCGCGTGGACCAGCCCAACCCATTGAGCGGTGGGACCCTCTCGACCGCCGGCAACCTCGTCTTGCAGGGGCGGGCCGACGGACTCCTGCGCGCCTACCGGGCTACGGACGGCGAGGTGCTGTGGGAGTTCCAGCACGAGACCGGGATGGCGGCGGCCCCGATCACCTATTCGGTCGAGGGGACGCAGTACATTGCCGTGCTCTCCGGTTGGGGTGGACCGGAGGTGCTGCTCAATACGCCGCTCGGCGTGGGCAGCGTCGGACCTGCCCGGATCCTCACGTTTGCGCTCGATGGCTCCGCCACGCTTCCCGAGCCCCGGCCTCCGCTGCCGCCCATCGAGGCCCCCACCTTCGAGCTCGCGTTGTCGGAGGTGGAGATCGAACGGGGGAGCGACCTGTATGGCGAGAACTGCTGGGGCTGCCACGGCGAAAAGGCCGTGAGCATGGGGGGCGTACCGGATCTCCGGCGCGCGTCGACGGCGACGCACGAGACCTTCGAACAGATCGTGCTGGGTGGGCTCCGGGAGCCCTTGGGCATGCCGCGGTTCGACGACGTGCTGAGCCCGGAAGATGTCCGTCTGATTCAAGGCTACGTGCTGTCACGCGCGCGCGAAGCCAGCGGGGGGGACTAGGAGCCGCGGGGTCGCGGAGCCCGGTTAACTCTCGCGGCCCCCGCCGCACCCTTGTATCCTCTCGGGTCGTCCACCCCAACCACCCCAGCAGGAGTCGTCGCATGCGAAGGAGCACCATCGCGCCTGTCATCCTCCTATGTCTCGCCGCCTGTGTGGCCGAGCCAGAAGCCCCGGTCATCGATGACGCCGCGCTCGCGGATGCATCGCAGACGGATGACTGGCTGGCGTTCGGGCGCACGTTCGACGAGCAGCGCTTCAGCCCGCTGACCCAGGTCAACAACCAGACCATCGGCGATCTCGGCGTCGCCTGGTACATGGATCTCCCCGAGTCCAATACGCTCTACGGAACGCCGCTGGTCTCGAACGGGATCATGTACTTCGAGGGGAGCTACAACGTGCTCCGAGCCGTGGATGCGACGAGCGGCGAGCTGTTGTGGGAATACGATCCGCAGGTGATCGAGCACGCCGGCGACCGTCTGCGGGTCATGTGGGGGGCCAGCCGCGGGATCGCCCTCTACGAGGGGAAGGTCTACGTGGCGACGGTCGACGGGCGGTTGATCGCCGTCGATCAACAGACGGGCGAAGAGATCTGGAGCACGATGACCGTCGATCCGGAGCTCCCGCTCTTCATCACCGGGGCCCCAAAGGCGTTCCGGGGGCTCGTCGTGATAGGGAACGGCGGGACGGAGATGGGACCCATCCGGGGCTATCTCGACGCGTACGACGCCGAGACGGGCGAGCGCGCCTGGCGCTGGTACACGGTGCCGGGCAACCCCGCGGACGGGTTCGAGAACGAGGCCATGGCGATGGCGGCCGAGACGTGGACCGGGGAGTGGTGGAAATACGGCGGCGGCGGGACGGTGTGGCACGGGATCACCTACGACCCCGAGTTCGACCAGCTCCTCATCGGGACCGGGAACGGCACCCCTTGGAACCAGCGGATCCGCAGCCCCGGCGGTGGTGACAACCTGTTCCTGTGCTCGGTGGTCGCGCTGGATGCCACGACGGGCGAGTACAAGTGGCACCACCAGACCGTGCCGGGCGAGACGTGGGACTACAACTCGAACATGGACATCGTGCTGGCCGATCTCGAGATCGATGGGCGCACGGTCAAGGCGGCTATGCACGCGCCCAAGAACGGGTTCTTCTACGTCATCGACCGCGAGAACGGCCACGTGCTATCTGCCGAGCCATTCGCCGACATCACGTGGGCAACCGGGTTCGACAGGGAGACCCAGAGACCGATCGAGACCCCCGGGATGCGTTACGCCGACAGCCTCACCACCGTGGTGCCCGGACCGCTCGGCTCGCACAGCTGGCACGCCATGTCGTACAACCCGCAGACAGGCCTCGTCTACATCCCGGTCATCGAGCTCGCCGGGGGCTACGGCGAAGAGACCATCGATGTGGAGAACTGGGAGAGCCCCGACTGGCGCTTCGACACCGGGACGGATCCGGGCATCGGCGATGTGCCGGCCGACGCCGGCTACGGGATGCTCAAGGCGTGGGATCCCATCACCCAGACCGCCGCCTGGGAGATCGAGACGCCGGGGATCGCGGGTGCCGGCACGCTGACCACCGCGGGCAACCTCGTGTTCCAGGGCCAGGCGGACGGCCGCCTCGTGGCCCGCAGCGCGGACACGGGTGAAGAGGTATGGAGCGCGAACGTCGGGCTCGGGATGGCCGCCCCCCCGATCACGTATTCGGTGGACGGTCAGCAGTACGTGGCGATCCTCGTCGGGTGGGGCGGGGCGGGGCCGGCGTTCCTCGGCTCGCTCGTCGCGAAGCACGGCTGGGCCTACAAAGCGCAGCCCCGTCGTCTGATCGCCTTCGCCATCAGTGGCCAGGTGGAGCTTCCCCCGTCGGCGCCCCCGACTTTCGCCGAGCCTCTGGTCAGCGCCGACTTCGTGGTCGACAGCGTGCTCGCCGAGGCCGGCGGCATCACGTACGCGGAGGCCTGCACCATGTGCCACGGCGCCGGTGCCGTGGCAGGCGGCGTGGCGCCGGACCTGCGCGCCTCCCCCGTCGTGCTCGACCGCGAGGCGTTCATGAACGTGGTGCTGGGCGGACAGATGCTCCAGAACGGGATGCCCCGGTTCGCGGGCCTCACCGAGCTCGAGGCCGAGGGAATCCAGCACTACATCCGAAGCGAGGTGCCTTCGGGCGAAGAGGAGTAGACGCGAGGGGGCCCCCGCCCGAAGGGCTTCAAGCTCCGGGAGCTGGAACTCGACCCGGAGGAGACGGTCTCGCTTCGGAAGACCATCTCGCTCGCCGACATGTCGACTCGGAAGCACTACGCGCGGCACGCATGCGGTCGATGTGGTGCTGACGAGCAGGTCGAGCCGCTGGGCTCGTTCGAACTGGTCGGGACCCCCGCGCGAGGGGGCCCTGCGGTCGACTGAGCCTCGGTGACCGACGCCGGGTGCGGGAACCTCCGCGCCCCGTTAACATACGCGGCGTTGCGCCGGGGACCCGTTGGCGCCAAGCGCATATCGGTCCCGCCCTCCCGCGATCGTCGCCGTTGGGTCGTCCCCGCGTTTTCCCTCATCGAGAGGACTCTCACGCATGAGAAACGAGCTTTGGCCGGTCGAGCGGACCGGTAGACCCCCTCGTGTACCTGCACGGGGCGTATTCCGTTTGGTCCGGGCGCTCCCGGCCATCACCTGGCTGGCGCTGGCGGCCTGCCAATCGGACGGTGCGGACGAGGCCGAGACCACGGCGAGCGATAATCCGCACGAGGGTGTCCCGGGCGCTCCCGTGGGTCTCGATGCCGAGGCCATGCAGCGGCAGATGGCCCTGATGACGGAGCTTCAGGGGCTCGACCAGGTGCTCGCGCCGGTCCGCGAGCAGGCGATGCAAGATCCCGAGATCCAGGCTCGCGAGCAGGACCTCATGCAGCAGGTAGACGCGACGATGGAGTCCATTACGCCCGGAATCTTGGAGATACGGGCTCGATTCGACTCGCTGCGCGCCGAGTACGGGACTGCGCAACAAACGGGTGACCAGGAGCGGGTCCAGGCGCTGGGAGGTGAGCTGCAGACGCTCCAGGGCTCGATCCAGGAGACGCAGAGCCAGGCGCTCGAACAGGAAGACGTAGCGTCCGCGATCGAGGCGCTTCGGGAGGACCTCTTCGCCCGCATGAGAGCCATCGACGGCGGCGCCGATTCGCTCCTCAACCGTGCGGAAGCGGTGATGGAGGAGCTCCAGGCGATGGCGGACCAGGCAGAGAGCGGAAAGGAGTAGGCCGTGGCGGAGGCCAAGACTGGGGACCGTGTACAGGTGCACTACACGGGGCGGCTGGACGACGAGTCGCAGTTCGACAGCTCGGTTGGCGGTGAGCCACTGGAGTTCACGATCGGCGAGGGAGAGCTGATTCCCGGATTCGAGGAGGCGGTGACGGGCATGAGCCCCGGCGACAGCGCGGGTACACGCATCGAAGCCGCCGAAGCGTACGGCGAGCGGCGGGACGACCTCCTGTTCGCGGTGGAGCGCGAGGCGCTTCCTGCGGAGCTGGAGCCTGAAGTTGGGCAGCAGCTTCGGATGCAGACCAGTGACGGCCACGAGCTAATCGTCACGGTGTCGGAGCTCGAGGAGGCGCACGTCACGCTCGATGGGAACCACCCACTGGCGGGAGAGGCGCTGAACTTCGAGATCGAGCTGCTCCGGATCCTCTGACCCACCGCCCTCACATCGCCGGGCGCCCTTGCGGCGCCCGGCCCTCGGGCCGAGGCCATTCACCGCGGTCCTCGCGGCCTCCGCACCCGAAACCGCCTATCGCGTCATTCCGTACGCTGAGATGTCGGATCATCGCTCGACATTGGACGTACTTGAATGAGGGATACACGATGAGAAACCCCGGAACCGCCGCGGTCCTCAGCTTTCTGGTGCCCGGAGCGGGACAGATCTACAACGGCAAGATCCTGCGGGGCTGCTGCTGGCTGATCCTCACTCCGGGCATGTGGATCGGCACCGGCGGACTCCTGGGCTGGGTCTGCCACGTGGTGTCCGCCTACACGGCCCACAGCTACGCGACGGAGAACCCTCACCGGACGTAGACACCGGCGCGGGACGTAAGACACCGGCGCGGGACGTAGACACCGGCCGTTCTGTCTCGAATCGATACACCCGGCGCACGCATGTTCGAGAGCGAGACGCCTCCCCTCCGTGCCTGTAGACCTCCCAAGCGACGGCTCGGTAACGCTTTCCGCTGAAAACCCCGATTGGAATGGCCCTTGCCTCAGAATGCGGTCAACTGGCTGTCACGGTCCGGCGTCGCGAACGCCGGCGATTACCGGGACAGGCGTAGCGTGCTCACCGGGACAGGCGTAACGCGCCAAATGGAAGCTCGGGCTGAAGAGATGGAGGGATGTGATGGACAGGAACGATAACGGGAGCCTTCGGGTCGCGAGCGCGAGGAGCCTGCTCCTCGGCGCGTTTGTAGCGCTCGGCTTGGCGGGTTGTGATTCGACGACGGGACCCGACGACGGTCAGCCGCGTGTGTCGATCGCGTTCCAGACGACATTCGGGGTCGCGTCGGCGGTGGCACCCGGCGACCTGGGTCGAGTGGCTCGAAACACGCTTTCGCGATCACTCACCCTGGTCGGCTCGAACGGAACCCTGACGCTCGATGAGGGCTGGGTGATCGTCGCCGATTTCGAGCTCGAGCTCGAGGACGACGATTCCTGTGATGATGCGTTCGAGGACGATTCGTGCGAGGAGTTCGAGGCGCCGCCTCAGTTCATCCAGCTTCCGCTGGACGGCGGAAGCGCGCCCACCGTCTCACAGCTCGTCCCCCGGGGTGTGTATGACGAGCTGGAGTTCGAGATCGAGGACCTCGAGTTGGACGAGGATGACGAGGATGCGGGCGAGATCCAGGTGTTGTTCGACGCGATCCGCGCGCAGTTTCCCGACTGGCCCGAAGAGGCCAGCATGCTCCTCACGGGCAGCTTCACGCCCACGGGCGGCTCAGCGGTGCCGTTCCGCGTCTTCTTCGAGGCGGAGATCGAGATCGAGATCGAGTTCCAGCCGCCGCTGGATCTGACCGATGGGACGGATGCCACCGTGGACGTCGTGGTCGACCCGGCCGCATGGTTCACGCTCCCGGACGGCACGGTCATGGACCTCTCGCAGTTCGGGGGGCAGGTGGTGGAGTTCGAGTCAGAGATGGAGAACGGGTTCTCGGAGTTCGAGTTCGATGACGGCCACGATGACGGTGACTGATTCGATCGGTCGCACAACCACGCGCATGGTCTCACCACAGAAGAAGGGCGCCCTCGCGGCGCCCTTCTTTTTTGCCCCGTCCACCGTTCGGAACCGGCATCACACCGATCCGGTCTAGAAATGCCAGAACAGCGAGGCCTTGATTCGCGTGTCGAAGAACTCCTCGTTGGCGAGCGGGAAGCCGGCGGACACTCCCAGGACGAGCGGTTGGCTGGGGAACAGCTGGAATCGCAGACCGGGTGCCAGGTTCAGCACGTCCTGGCCCACGGCCTCGCCCATGATGCCTCCCGCGGCATCCAAT
This sequence comes from Gemmatimonadota bacterium, assembly GCA_039589195.1. Lineage (GTDB taxonomy): Bacteria > Gemmatimonadota > Gemmatimonadetes > Palauibacterales > Palauibacteraceae > JBDHAC01. The sequence goes on from JBDHHV010000068.1 coordinate 9,683, forward strand.
TCCAGCACCCCCTGCACGCGGCTCAAGAACCCGTACAGCGCGGATAGGCTGTACGACAGCTCGACCCCCTCCCCCTCCTCCACCACCTCCTCATCGCCCTCCGAAGACGACCGCGCGATCGACGCGGCGGTCCCCGGACCCGCGTCCGGCGTGCTCCCACCAAACGGGATCCCGAGGATTCCCCATGCCACCAGCTCGAATCGCCCTCTCTTCAAGCCGAAGTTGAGAAACGGTGCCAGCTCCCAGTCGTCGGTGCCCAGGGTCCCCTCCACACCTCCCCCACCCCCGCCGGAATTGAAGCGCGGGCGCGCACGTGTGAGGGCGGTTCCGTCACCCTTCGGTTGGCGTGACGCGGCGAGCTCATCGTCCTCGTCGTGACCCGCCGGGGTGCCGTTCGTCGGGAATCCGAGCTCGACCCCGTATCCGAGCAGAATTCCCGCATCCTCGAACGCATAGTACGCGAACTTGAGCACCGCTTCGAGATTCCCGAACTCGGAGGCGGACGCGCTGTAGGGTAGCCCGAGCTCGATCGAGAAGCTGCGGTGGAAGGCGTACTCGGCCTCGAGCACGGTCGAGCTCTCCGTGTCTCCATCCGGAAAGTCGAGCCATTGGTAGTCTACTCTGAGCTTGGTGTCCGGGGTGATCGACTCCGCGATCAGCGGGTGGGTGAAGTGGAGCCCCTCGTGCAGGTGCGTGGAGCCGTCCTCGTGCACATGCTCTTCCTGTGCCTGGGCTTCACCCGCACACACGCAGGCTCCGATAGCCGCGGCAGCAGCCATATATCTTCCGGCATCCGGTCGAAAAAACCTGTGTAACCGCATCGTGTCTTCCCTTCTCGAGTCGGGCCCCGCGGGGGGCTCGGAGTGCTTGGACTTGGCCGTCGTGTGTGGTAGAGCCAGTCAGAGAGAAGGGGAGGGGCGTTCGCCGGAGGCTGGAGATAGGAAGGTGCGCGGCGAGTCGTGCCGGTGGCTCCGGCGGGCTCGGGCGACGAACGCTCCGCACGCTCGCCCCGGCGCGTGACGCTGGTGTCCGCCCCTGGAGAGTCGAAGGCGCAGACGCAGTGATCGACGCAGCAACAGGGGGCTTCCTCACCATGATCGTGTGGTGAGGAGGAACCGGGGGCCGTCTGTTCGTGGGGTGAGGATTCGTCACGCGAGGACTTGTCGGGCGAGGACTCGTCAGGTAGCGAACGGTGCGACGACGAATCGCGCGTCGCGCCCACGGCCCGGGCGACGTCGCTACCACCCGGGGATGAGTCGAGCCGGTGGTGCGCGCACCCGTCAAGCCCGGCCGCCTCGGCAGCCAGACCGGTGAGGAACAACAGTGCGACGGTCGATCGTCGCACGGCCATCGACCTCATCCGTCTATCCCGTACGCCACTTCGCAGAGTATTCGCGTGGACATCGAGGAAGGAACACCGCCGGTCCGCCGCCGGTTTCCGAGGCGATCCATCCCACGGCTTGATGATCGGGTGGACCGCGTGGGAGATTGGGGTATCGAAGTACGTTCACGCAGTCCACAGTCGAAGCGAGCCGCCGACGAACGAGAACCAGTGGAGCCCGATCATGCGACGCCCCTTCGCCAGCCATAGATCCCTCTTCGTTGCCTTGGGAATCACGTCTATCGGATTCGGCTCGCTGCTTCTGCCGAGCCACGCGTCCGGGCAGACCTCGACCGCTACGCTCGATACGATCCGCGCAGGGCGATTCGACGCCGGCAAGATGTGGACGTTCGAGTACGCACCGAGCGAATACTTCACCGAGACGTACGGGTTCGATGCCGACGGGGCCTGGTTCGAGCGCGCCCGGATGGCGGCCGTCCGGATCCCGGGCTGCTCGGCTTCGTTCGTCTCACCCAACGGACTGCTCGCCACGAATCACCATTGCGTGCGGGGCAGGGTCGCCCAGATCAGCCGGGAGGGCGAAGGGCTTCTCGACAACGGCTTCTACGCCGCATCGGCCGATCTCGAGCGCCGCATCCCCGGCTACTACGCCGACCAGCTTCTCGCCACGGAGGATGTGAGCGAGGAGGTCTTCAAAGCGTTGGAGGGCGCCGAAGGCGAGGGGGGGCGTACTCGGGCGCGTGAGGCGGTCTTCGAGAACATCCGCTCCCGTCTGCTCGATGAGTACGGCTCGGCGGGGGAGGAGATCTGGGTCCAGATGATCGCGCTCTACAACGGAGGCCGGTACTCGGCGTACGTCTTCCGGCGGTTCACCGACATCCGTCTCGTGTTCGCGGTGGAGCTCGAGACCGGGTTCTTCGGTGGCGACCCCGACAATTTCACCTATCCTCGATACGCGCTCGACTTCGCGTTCCTCCGCGCATACGGGTCCGACGGCGAGCCGTACCTAACCGAGCACTATTTCGACTGGGGCGCCGAGGGCGTCGAGGAGGGGGACGTCGTGTTCGTGATCGGCAACCCGGGCTCCACGACCCGCGGGACGACGATGGCTCAGCTCGAGTTTCTGCGCGATGCGTTCGTGCCTGCCCAGCGTCAGTGGTACGAGAGCCGGCACGGGGCGCTGGGCGAGTACCGGAAGGCGCGGCCGGAGGAGGCAGAAGCCTGGGGTGTGCGAAACCGGATGTTCTCGCTCTCGAACTCGCTGAAGGCGACGGTCGGGCGTCTCGAGGCGCTTCACAAGCCCGTGATCATGGCCAGACGGGCCGCCGCCGAGCATGCGCTGCGCGAGGCCATCGCAGAACGACCCGAGCTGGCGGCGCGCTACGGTGGACTGTTCGATCGCATGGCCGAGATCCAGGAGGCGAAGGTCGCGCTCGCCGCACCCTTCGCGGCATTCTACCGCCTCGGGAGCCCCACGTATTCCTCGGCCACCGTGCTGCGCGCGCTGGCCGCGGCGGATTACCTGATCGCGCGTGATCGAGGAGGTCTGTCCGCGGACTCGCTCGGTGTGCTGTACGAGCAGGTGCGCGAGGTTCGGGACAACCCGCCGGAGCTCGAACGCCGGATGCTGGCCGCGCGCCTGGCGGATTTCACCCGCTACCTGGACGCGGATGACGAGATCGCTCGCCTCGCACGCCAGGATGGCACGCCCGAGGCGACGGCCGCGAGCCTGCTCGCGCACTCGAAGCTGTCGTCGGCACAGGACGCGGCCGCCGCGCTCGAAGCTGATGGGCTGGACGAGAGCGATCCCGCGGTTCGGCTGGCCATGGCGATTCTCCCGGAGGCGCGGGCCTTCGGTGCCGCCTACGGGCCGCTGATCGGCGAGGAGCAAGCACTGGCGGGTGACTTCGGGCGGGTCCGCTTCGAAGTGTACGGTCGCTCGGTGCCCCCGGATGGCACCTCGTCACCCCGGATCACCGACGGCGTGGTGAGCGGGTACGAGTACAACGGGACCCTGGCTCCCCCATACACCACCTTCTACGGTCTGTACGATCGGCACTACTCGCACCGCGACAACATCGAGTGGGCGCTGCCTGAGCGGTGGAGAACGCCTCCGCCGGGTCTGGATCTGGGCACGCCGCTCAACTTCGCGTCCACGGCCGACACCTACGGGGGGAACTCGGGCTCGCCCGCCGTCACGCCCGAGCTGGAGCTGGTCGGCCTCAACTTCGACCGAAACGTCAACGGGCTGTCACGCGACTACATCTATCTCCCCGAGCAGGGGCGGAACGTGATGGTGGACGTCCGGGCCATTCAGGCGGCCCTGGACTACGCGTACGATGCGGATCGCATCGTCCAGGAGCTCCTCACCGGACAGCTGTTCCGGACGGAGCAGGAGGCCGACGCCTCCAGGTGACCCATGTACGAGAACCGGATGGAAGCGTTCGCCGGGATGCTCGCCCGACCGCCCTTCACCCGAGGGCCCTTCGGGCGGCGCGCGCGGCCGGGCGTAGGAGCTTTGATCGTGCTCGCACTGCTGGGATCGGGCTCCGCCGTATCCGGCGCGGCTCAGCAGGGCCCGTTCACCGAGGCGCGCGAGGAGATGGTGCGCCGGTACATCGTCTCGGTGCACCCGTTGATGGAGCCGATCGGCGACCCCGCCGTCATCGAGGCCCTGCGCGCGGTACCCCGGCACGAATTCGTTCCCCCCGAGCTGCGTGATGCGGCGTACCTGAATCAGCCGCTCCCGATCGGCCATGGGCAGACGATCTCGCAGCCCTACATCGTCGCCTTGATGACCCAGCTCCTGGAGTTGGAGCCGGGTGACAAGACCCTGGAGATCGGCACCGGGTCCGGGTATCAGGCGGCCGTACTCGCGGAGATCGTGGAATCCGTGTTCACGATCGAGATTATCGAGCCGCTGGCTACGAGCGCCGAGGTTCGGCTTCAGCGTCTCGGCTACGATGCCGTCCATAGGAGGCACGGCGACGGGTACTTCGGCTGGCCCGAGCACGGGCCGTTCGACGGCATCGTGGTCACGGCCGCCGCCACCCACATCCCGCCGCCACTCGTGGAGCAGCTCGCCGTGGGGGGGCGGATGGTGATTCCGGTCGGCCCGCCGTTCCGCACCCAGCAGCTGATGCTGCTGGAGAAGCGGGCTGACGGATCGGTGACGCAGCGCTCGATCGCTCCCGTGGCGTTCGTGCCGTTCACGCGGGGCGAGCCGGAGAGGTGAACCCCCGGCCGCTGCTCGGGGCCGTCCTCCTCCTGAGCGCCGCGGGACTCGGGTACGAGGTGGCGCTCACGCGGATCCTCTCCATCGCCGAGTGGCATCATTTCGCCTACATGATCATCAGCGTGGCGCTATTGGGCTTCGCGGCGAGCGGGACCGCGATCGCGCTGCTCGGCGACCGGGTGCGGGGGAGGGAGCCGGCGCTGTTTCGGAGTGGCGCGCTCCTGCTGATGATCGCGCTCCCCGGGTCACACGCGCTCGCCCAGGTGATCCCGTTCGAGACGTTCGAGCTCCTCGTGCGTCCGGTGCAGTACGCGTGGCTGCTCCTGCTGTACGGGGTCCTGTCCGTCCCCTTCTTCATCGTTTCCTCCTGCATCGTCTTCGCGTTTCTGCTCCAGCGAGACCGGGTGGCGCGCGTGTACTTCGCCAACCTGCTCGGGTCGGGTCTCGGGGCGGCGGCGGTGATCGGGCTGCTATTCGTGGCACCGCCCGCGCGAGTCCCGCTCTTTCTGACGGCGCCCGTGATCGCCGCGTACCTGCTCGCCCTCGCCGGCACCGGCAAGAGGGGGAGCGACCCCGCGCGGCCCACGGCTGCCCGTTGGTTGGGAGCGGGTATCGTGGCCATTGGTCTCACGGCCTGGATCGGTTCGCCCGAGATCCGGGTGTCGCCTTACAAGGGGCTGTCGTACGCGATGGATCTCCCGGACGCCCGCATCCTGGCCACCAGCGAGAGCCCCCTCTCCGCGCTCACCGCGGTTTCCTCGTCCATGATCCGGGAGACTCCGGGGCAGATCTCGGGTTACCCGATGGCGGAGCTGGGCGAGCTGCCCGAGCAGGCGGGTCTCTACTTCGACGCCGATGCCGTCACTCCCGTGCACCGGTTCGACGGGTCCCTCGAGCCGTTCGCGTTTCTGGATTACGTGACGCCGGCGCTCCCGTACCAGGTGCTGGACGGCCCCGAGACGCTGGTGGTCGGGTCCGGCGGCGGCACCGAAGTGCTCAACGCCCTCTATCACGGGGCGAGCCACGTGACCGCGCTGGAGGTGGATCCGAGGGTACTCCCGCTGATCGAGGGGCCGCTCGGCGAAATCTCGGGAGGCCTGTACGCCCGGCCCGACGTGACCCCGGTGGTCGCGGAGGCGCGCGGGTGGCTGGAAGCCCACCCCGACCAACGGTTCGACCTGATCCAGATCTCGCTCCTCGACTCGTTCACGGCCTCGGCTGCGGGGGTTCGGGCGCTGAGTGAAAGCTACCTGTACACGCTCGAAGCGGTGGAACTGTATTTGGCACGGCTGTCGCCCGGCGGCACTTTGGCGCTCACACGCTGGCTGCGAACGCCCCCCCGGGACGCGATCAAGATGTTCGCGACGCTGGTCGAAGCGGCGGAGCGCGCGGGGATCGGGGAGCCCGCGCGCCACCTCGCCTTCGCGCGCTCGTGGAATACGGCGACGCTGCTGCTGTCGCGGGCGCCGCTGTCGGGCGAGCAGGTACGGGCGATCCGAGCTTGGGCCGAGGAGCGGGGGTTCGACCTGAGTTGGCTCCCCGGGCTCGGAGAGTCGGAGGTCAATCGGTTCACGGTGCTCGCCGAACCCATCTACTGGGAGGCGGCAAGTCGCGTCCTCGCGGATAAAGAGGGAAGGGAGAGCTTCTACGACCGCTATGCTTTCCACGTGCGGCCCGCCACCGACGACCGGCCGTACTTCTTCCGCTTCTTCAAGTGGGCATCACTTCCACGGCTGTCGGACGCGATGGGAGGGGGGGCGACCAGCATCGTGGAATGGGGCTACCTGGTGCTGATCGCGACCGCGCTCCAGGCCATCGCCGCCGCTCTTCTGCTCGTGCTCGTTCCGCTGTTCGCGGTCTCCCGGTGGAAGCGGGGGCGACGTGGATCGGAACGGTTGGGTGCCGGGCCGGTCGCCCTCTACTTCGCCGCTCTGGGCCTCGCCTACCTGTTTCTGGAGATCGCCTTCATCCAGAAGCTGATGCTGTTCCTTTCGCACCCCGTGTACGCGATAGCGGTCGCGTGCTTTCGGCCTTTCTCGTCTTTTCGGGGTTCGGGAGCGCGGTTGCCGACACCCGTATGGGCGGGTCCCGCTCGGGTGGCTCGAGCGAGGGCGGTGTCCGAGGTGCCGCCATCCGTCGGCCCGGAACCCTGGTCGGAGTCTCCGTGGCCCTGATCGCGGTTTTGGTGGGTCTCTACGTCATTTTCCTCCCACACCTGTTCTCTGCCGGGAGTGGATGGGTCGGCCCCGCACGGGCTCTGGTGAGCCTCGTCCTCCTGGCGCCGGTCGCGTTTCTGATGGGGATCCCGTTTCCCACCGGGCTCCAGATCGTCGCCGACGAGCGGCAGCCGCTGGTCCCGTGGGCGTGGGCGGTGAATGGAGCGGCATCGGTCATCGCGCCACCGCTCGCCACGCTCTCGGCCGTGCATTGGGG
>JBDHHV010000069.1:0-16578 GCA_039589195.1 Gemmatimonadota bacterium
CATGGTAATGATCGGCGACATCCGGTACGTGTCGGGCAAGGAGCACCTCATCGCGCAGCGGCACGCCGTGGATTATTCGACCCTCTTCGATCCGCGCACCTCGGTGCTGGGACGCTGGCTCACGAGCAAGCCGGCCGCGATCCGGATCGATGACGTTTTGTTCGCGCACGGTGGGATGGGGCCGCGCTACGCCGGCTACGGATTGGAGACTCTGCAGGACACCCTGCGCCTCTACATGGGGGAAGAGCTGTTCTCGAATTGGTACAATGACGAGTTCCTGACGTTCTTCAACGACCCGGAGAGCGTTTTCTGGTACCGAGACCTCGTCCAGACCGATACGCTAGGCTCCTACCTGGACACGGTGCTGAAGCGGTTCAAGAGCCGAGTCCACGTGGTCGGGCACACGCCGCTCGATAGAATCGAGGAGAGGTACGACGGACGGCTGATCGCCGTAGATATGAAGGAGGCCGCTACGGAGCTCCTGCTCCTGGTCAGGAACGATGGGGACGGATGGGATCGGATGAAGCTGGGTCTCGAGGGTCCTCCGAGGTCGATCGAGCCGCACACGAATGAGCTGGACACGACTTACGTGCGCCCTTGACCCTTCGCGCGCCAATGATGCGCACCGGCCCTGCGAGGCCCCAAGGCGGTGCATCGGATTCGGGACAAAAGGAAGAAGACCAGTGACGGTGCCCGCAACATTCGGCGTTCTGTGCCAGTCGTGTGGAGGGGTCGCCAGGTTCGAGGGCCCTCGGCTCGTTTGCGATCAATGCGAAACGCCTGTGGCCGTCGCGAACGGAGTTCATCGGGTAGGTGGGGACGCTCGGTATTATTGGTGCGAGATTCCACGGCCCGAGGCCCGGGCGCTCGTCGATCACGCTCGCCGCGAGGGTTGGCGCGACGCCCTACAGCTTCTGAAGCCGGCGCTGGCCGAGGAGATTGGCCGTCCCGGTCGCGCCCTCTGGAAGCACTTCCTCCCGCTGGGCGAAGATAGTGACATCCTGGACTTCGGCGCCGGGTGGGGCGCGCTCTCAGTCAGCCTGGCCCGTACCTTTCGCTCGGTCACGGCAGTCGATCTTACGCTGGAGCGCTGCGAGTTCACCGCCATTCGGGCTGGGCAGGAGGGTCGTGACAATGTGGTCGTGCTGCACACGGGGGGCGGGCGGACGTTGCCCTTCCCCGATGAAGCATACGATCTGATCGTGCTCAACGGCGTTCTTGAGTGGCTCCCCGATTCGGCCCCCGGCCATCCGCGTGACGTCCAGGTCGCGTACCTGCGTGAGGTCTCCCGGGTTTTGAGGCCCGGTGGCCTGGTGTACGTCGGGATCGAGAATCGCTTCAGTTATGCCTATTGGCTCGGTCGCGAGGAGGAGCACGCCCACATCCCGTATGTCAGTCTCCTCCCGCGTGGCCTGGCTAACTGGTACGCGCGCCGACGAATCGGAAAGGACTACCGAACGTGGACGTACGGACTCTCGGGTTACCGGAGACTTCTGGCTCGATCCGGTATGCGGTTGGAGCGGGTCCTATATCCAGCTCCGGATTATCGTTGGATCGAGACCGTGCTTCCCTTGGATGATCGGCACACGATGCTGTCCTACTATCGCACTCGTGGAGCGGGCCTTCGTCGGTTTGTGAGACGCCTGCTCATCGCGAGCGGAGCGTTTGCCAGACTCGTTCCGTCTTACGGGCTCGTGGGTCGGAAGCCGGCGTAGTCGATCTTGTCGGGCGGGGAAGCGAGTCCTGACGAGGCGCGTTTTCGCGGCCTTGAAGTCAAGCTCGCGACGGCGACCCGTAATGGCCGGCGCGCCAAGACTCTCCTCTATCTCGGCACAGCAGATGAAGCCGGCTTCCGCGGTGTGGCCAAGATCCCTCTTTTCGGCGAGGGAAGGGACGCACTCACCAACGAAATCAGAACCATTCGGCAACTCTCACAAGATCCGGAGGTGGCCGCTTTTCTGCCCCGAGTCCTCTGCTGTTACGATGACCCGGCCGAGCCTTCTCTGGTTCTCGCGTATGAGCCGGGCATGTCGCTCGCCGCGCGATTACGCCGTGGGCGGCCACGCCCTCGCGGACACGCGGTCCAATTGCGGCAGATGTTCGGTGCGCTGGAGCAAGCGAGTGTCGGTGGCAACACAGACCCGCCGCTCGAGTTTCGTCTCTACATTGACACGATCGGCCAGGTGTGTCCGCAGGCCGCGGCCACCCTCCGAGAAGTGAGTCGAGAGCTTCGCGGGACCCAGTTCACGACGGGACGGATCCACGGAGATCTGGTACCGAAGAACGTGTTGGGTGGGAAGCAGAACCCCATCAAGATCCTCGACTGGGAGTACTCTCGCCCGTACGGATACCCGGTAGTGGACGCCCTGGACATGAGCTTGCGGCTCGCGGCGGGCCACACCCCTCACGCCACCTTTCAGCTGATGGCCGCGGCCTGGAATCAGCCCAACAAGCTAGCCGAAACGACTCGGTGGTTGGAGCGCATCTGGTCCGGCGGCGGTGCGGAGGTTCGCCAGGCCGGGCCACGCGCGGTCAGCCTGCTTTACGTCACCTGGTGCGCCTACCGATTCGCTCTCGCCGCATGGACCCACCCGATCCTGCAATGCACGGAGGTGCTCGATCGGCTCCTCCGGCTCCAAGACCTGGAGCCGGCCGACCTCCGGTAGGCGGGCGTCAGCCGCGTCGGACCGACCGGAGTACGCGGTCCGCGTCTGCCCAGGCGAAGACACCATTGATCACGGTCAGGATGCATGCGTTCGCGCGCAGGTGATACAGCCACGTGTCGACGTCGGGCGCATCCAGGACCGTGAAATCGGCTGCCTTGCCCGGTTCCAGAGACCCGCAACGATTCTCCAGACCCACCGCGCGTGCTGCATAGAGCGTGGCGCCCTTCAGCGTCTCGGCCGGAGTCATCCGCTGGCGCGTGCACGCGAGAGTCATCGCGAATGGGAGGTGATAGCTCGGCGCCGTCCCCGGGTTGAAATCGGTCGCCACGGCAACGGCTACTCCCCCCTCGATCAGTTCTCTCGCCGGAGGCGGATCCTGGTTCAGGTAGAGCGTGGCGATCGGCAGAGTGACGGCGACGACGCCGGCGGTCGCCATTGCCGCGATCCCATCCGCCGAGATGTGCTCGAGGTGATCGGCCGACGCCGCGCCCACCTCGGCCGCGAGTGCGGCACCCCCGCCGTCGCTCAGTTGGTCCGCATGCACTTTTCCACCCAGCCCGAGCTCGCGGGCGGCCAGCAGGAGCTCACGGGCCTCTTCGAGCGTGAAGGCGGAGTCCTCTACGAAGACGTCGCAGAAGCGCGCGAGCCCATCGCTGGCAGCCGCTGGCAGGAGCTCGTCGAGCAACAGCCGCATGTATCCGGTGCGATCCTGTTCGAATTCGGGCGGCACCACATGGGCGCCCAGCAGGGTGGGGACGATCCGAAGGGGGCCTCCCGTCGCCAGGCGCCGGTAGACGCTCAGCAGCTTTAGCTCATCTTCGACCGTCAGACCGTAGCCGGTCTTGCACTCTATCGTGGTGACGCCGAGGCGAACGATCTCGCGCGCGAAGTCGCGGCAGCGTGACAGCAGTGATTCCTCATCCAGCGCGCGTGTACGGGAGACGGTCGAGGCGATCCCACCCCCACGGCGCGCGATGTCCAGATAACTCACCCCGCCGATCCGTTCGGAGAACTCGTCGGCCCGCCAGCCGCCGAACGCCAGGTGCGTGTGGGCATCCACGAGACCGGGGACCACCATGCGCCCGACCGCGTCCCACGTCTCCCACCCCACGTACGCCTCGGGGAGGTCGCGCGCCCGCCCTGCCCAACGCACCTCGTCGCCGTCCCACGCGAGCGCCGCGTCGGGGATCGCCCCCACATCAGCCTGACCTTGGCCGGCGGCGCAGGTGGCGAGTTGAGCGATGTTCGTCAGGACGGGCATGGATGGCCTCTCGGGGCTCGGGCGGTCGGGCTGATGAGCATGCGGCCTGCCAGGAGGCTGCTTAAGAACCCTCCTAGGGTTCCAACATGGGGAGATCGACGCCACGTTCCCGGGCGGTCGTCATCGCTTCCTCATACCCCGCATCCGCGTGGCGCATGACGCCGCTGCCGGGGTCCGCGGTCAGGACGCGCTCCAGCCTGCGGCTCGCCGACTCGGACCCGTCGACCACGCACACCATGCCCGCGTGGATCGAGTACCCGATCCCCACACCTCCGCCGTGGTGGATCGAGACCCAGCTCGCGCCGCACGCGGTGTTCAACATCGCATTCAACAGCGGCCAGTCCGCGATCGCATCCGATCCATCACGCATGCCCTCGGTCTCGCGGTTGGGCGACGCGACCGATCCGGTGTCGAGGTGATCCCGGCCGAGCACGATCGGCGCCCTCAGCGCCCCGCTCGATACGAGGTGGTTGAAGCGCTCGCCCATCTCCGCCCGTTCCCCGTACTCCAACCAGCAGATCCTGGCCGGGAGCCCCTGGAAATGGACCTTCTCACGAGCCTTTTGGATCCACCGGGTGAGGTCGTGCTTCTCGGGAAACGTCTCGAGCACGGCCCGATCGGTGACGGCGATGTCTTCGGGGTCACCGGAGAGCGCCGCCCAACGGAACGGCCCCGCCCCGCGGCAGAAGAGTGGACGGATGAACTCCGGCACGAAGCCGGGGATGTCGAAGGCCTCCTTCATCCCACGGTTGTCAGCCACCTGGCCCCGCAGGTTGTTCCCGTAGTCGAACGTCACGGCCCCGGCCTCCCGCAGCGCCAGCATGGCCTGCACGTGGACCACCATGGAGTCGAGCACCCGCTCCTCGTAACCGGCCGGATCACGCTCGCTCATCTCGAGCGCCGCATCCACCGTCAGGCCTGCCGGGATGTACCCGAGGCGAAGGTCGTGCGCGGCCGTCTGATCGGTCAGGATATCCGGCACCACGCCCCGCTCGGCGAGCTCGGGCAGCACCTCCGCGACATTCCCGAGCAGCCCGATCGAAAGGGCTTCGCTTTTCGACTTCGCTTCCAGCGCCAGCTCCAGGGCTTCGTCCAGGTCGGTGCACATCCGGTCACAGTACCCCGTCTCGATCCGCCGACGGATCCGCTCCTCCCGAACCTCGATGCCGAGGAAGGCGGCACCCGCCATCGTGGCCGCGAGCGGTTGCGCGCCCCCCATGCCTCCGAGTCCGGCCGTAACCACGAGACGGCCCTCCAGGGTGCCATCGAAACGCTGGCGGGCACACTCGGCGAACGTCTCGTACGTGCCCTGGAGGATCCCCTGCGTGCCGATGTAGATCCAGGAGCCGGCCGTCATCTGGCCGAACATGGTGAGACCGAGCGCTTCCAAACGGCGGAACTCGTCCCACGTGGCCCATTTCGGCACGAGGTGCGCGTTCGCGATCAGGACCCGCGGGGCCTCGTCGTGCGTGCGAAAGACCCCCACCGGCTTCCCGCTCTGGACGAGGAGGGTCTCATCGTTCTCCAACCGCCGGAGCGTGTGAACGATCTTCTCGTAGCTTTCCCAGCTCCGGGCCGCCCGGCCGCTGCCGCCGTACACGATCAGCTGGTCCGGATCCTCCGCTACCTCGGGATCCAGGTTGTTCATGAGCATCCTGAGCGCCGCCTCCTGGTGCCACCCCTTGCAGGAGATCTCCGTGCCTCGAGGCGCGCGAATCTGACGAATTACCGTGCCAGTCATCACCAGTCTCCACATCTCTCGTCTCGCTCGAGCCGGCCCGGCCCGAGCACCTCGGCTCGTCTCACGCGAGGGGCGCTCCGAGGGCCTCCTCCACCGCGTCGAGGAGGGCACCACCTTCGATCAGATGGGCCAGGGTCTCGATGTCGGGGGCCAGCGCGCGATCCACCACGACCGGTTCGACACGCTCTCGAATCACGGCGTAGGCGGCGGTCGTACCCTGCCCCAGACGGGCAGGACCGTCCTCACGCAGGTAGATCGCCTGTGTGGCCGCCAGGAGCTCGACGGCGATGGCGTACCTCACGTTTTCGACGATCTCGAGGGCTCGGCGGGCGGCGTTCGCCCCCATGCTCACGTGGTCCTCCTGGTTCGCGCTCGTCGGTACCGAATCCACGCTGTCCGGATGCGCCAGCGTTTTGTTGTCGGACACGAGGGCGGCGGCCGTGTATTGGGCGCTCATGAGCCCACCGTTCAGTCCGGGGTCGGGAGCGAGCATGGCCGGTAGCCCTCCGGAGAGCTCAGGGGTAAGGAGTCGGAATACGCGACGGTCGCTGATGTTGGCCGCTTCTGCGAGCGCGATCCCGAGCACATCAAGCCACAGGGCGGGACCGGCGCCGTGGAAATTGCCGCCCGAGATCGCCTTTCGGGCTGAATCCGCGCGATCCACGAAGATCAGCGGGTTGTCGGATGCCGCGTTCATGGCCGCTTCCATGCGCTCGGCGATGAACGCCAGCATGTCGTGGATCGGCCCCAGCACCTGGGGCGTGCACCGTACGCTGTACGCGTCCTGTACGCGGTCAGGGTCCGAATCGATGAGCCGACTCCCGGCCAGCATCGACCGCAGACGGGCGGCGGTCCGAACTTGACCGGGCTGCCCGTTCACATCATGCAGGGACGGGTGCAGGGCCTCGGAGATGGCGCGCAAACCCTCCAGGCTCAGGGCGGCCGCGATCTCGGCATGGGCCAGAACGCGTTTCGCATCGTGAACCGCGAGCGCGCCGGCCGCCACCATCATCGAGGTGCCGTTGGTTAGCGCCAGCCCCTCCTTCGCCTCGAGAACCAACCGGGGGATCCCGGCACGTCGCATCGCCTCGTCTCCAGTCAGAAGCTCGCCGCCGTACCAGGCCTCACCGCTGTAGTCCACCGGCATGCTCTCCGGCCCACGCGTCGCGACGGCCGCGATGTGTGCCAGCGGGGCCAGATCGCCCGAGGCCCCCAGCGAGCCCTTCGAGGGCACTCGTGGGGTCACCCCCCGGTTCAACATCTCGACCAGACTTTCCACAATCGCCGGTCGGATCCCCGAAACGCCCTTGGCGAGTGAATTGGCGCGAACGAGGAGCATGGCCCGTACGCAGTCATCGGGGAGGGGCTCACCCACACCGACCGCACACTTGAGGATCACGTTACGAGAGAGAAGCCCAACCTCCTCGTTCGCGATCCGGTGGCTCGCGAGCGATCCGTATCCGGTGTTCACGCCGTAGACGGTCTGTTCGTCCGACTCGAGAGCCGACTGGATCCACGCGTAGCTAGCCTCCATCCGCTCGCTGACGTCGGGTTCCAGTGGATCGATTTCGACCCCGTGCCGCGCGACCGCGACGACGTCATCGATTCTCAGGCCCGTCCCGCGCATGCGGACCCGCGCATGGCCATCGTTCATCTCCCGCCTCCCTCGTCGGCAACGGCCAGGCTCTCGCCCGGCAGATGCCCTGCTCAGGGTCGTACGTCGCCGTCGGCCACAATGTATGGAGTGTGACCGCCGACCGGGACCGGGTGTGCATTCCCGCGCCCCTCCCGGCCACCCATTGGCACGCGCGGTGGCTCGTGGGTAACTTTGTGACCGGCAGGTCCTCACACATCGAGTCGTGCTGGTGGCTGGGCGGGGGGCCGTGTTGGGAGGTGAGTGACGTGGGGGGGGCGTGATGGGGTGACACCGGTGACCGATCGTATCAAGCCGAGACTGCTCATCGTCGACGATGAGCCGGCTCTCCGAGAAGTCCTCTCGCTCAGGATCGAGGGTTGGGGGTTCGACACCCTCACCGCCGCCGACGGAACCGAGGCCCGCGCCGTCATCGAGCGACACGATCCGGACCTGGTGATCTCGGACGTCGTCCTTCCGGATCTCTCGGGGCTCGAGTTGCTGAAGCGCCTCAAGGGGCAGGACGGTCTGCGCCCCGTCATCCTGATCACCGCGCACGGGAGCATCGACGCTGCCGTCGACGCCATGAAGAGAGGCGCCGACGATTTCCTCACCAAGCCGCTCGACTACACGAAGCTCCAGGTCACCGTCCGCGCGGCGCTCGAGGACCTACGCCGCCACCGCGAGATCGGGCGTGTCGAATCGATGCTCGATACCGAGCCGGGGTTCGGCGCCCTGATCGGCACGAGCCCGAGCATGCGCGAGGTGTACCATCTCATCGAGCAGCTCGCCGAGAACGACGCGTCCGCGATCATCACGGGCGAGAGCGGCACGGGCAAGGAGCTCGCGGCCCGCACCATTCACGACATGAGCGCGAGAAGCGAGGGCCCGTTCGTGGCGATCAACACGGCGGCGATCCCCGATGGCCTGGTCGAGAGCGAAGTGTTCGGGCACGAGAAGGGGGCGTTCACCGGGGCCACTCACCCGCGGCCCGGCTGTTTCGAGCTTGCCCATGGCGGCACGTTGCTTCTGGATGAGATCGCCGAGATGCCGGCGACGATGCAACCGAAGCTCCTCCGCATCCTCGAGTCGAGCCGCACACGGAGGGTGGGCGGAACACGCGAGAAATCTTTCGACGTCCGGGTATTGGCCGCGACCAACCGCGATCCCGCGCGCGCGGTGAAGGATCGGAAACTCCGCGAGGACCTCCTCTATCGGCTCAACGTCTTCCACGTAGGTCTCCCTCCGTTGCGCGAACACATGGAGGATCTTCCGCTCCTCGCACAGCACTTCGTTCGGATCTTCAACGAAAAGCACGAGGCTCGAGTGAGCGGGGTGGGAGAGGAGGCCTGCAAGCACCTGGAGGCGTATCGGTGGACCGGCAACGTGCGCGAGCTGCGCAACGTGCTCGAGCGGGCGACGATTCTTGCGCGCACCGGGTGGATCGAACCGACGCACCTTCCACCGTACCTGCGCGAGCCAGACGACGAGAAGCAGGAGGCTGTGGTCCTTCCGCTGGGCATATCGGCTGCCGAGGCGGAGAAGCGACTGATACTCAAGACGCTCGAGGCGGTGGGGCACAACAAGTCGGCCGCCGCCCGACAGCTGGGGATCGACGTCAAGACGATCCGGAACAAGCTGAAGCTCTATGGAGAGTCATAGCACACCGATGAAGGCGCGGCCTGCCCCGGCTCCGGTCTTTGCATGAAGGTCTCGACTAAGCTCGGACTGGCCTTCGGGCTGCTCGTATCGCTGGTCGTGGCGATGCTCGTGTATCACGTCTCGGTAATCCAGGAAGTGGCTCGGCTGAACCGCGACTTGTCGGCCGTCACCGTGCGGCTGGCACTCAGCTCGACCGACCAGCTCAGTCAGCTGGACGATCTCGAGGAGAACGCGAGCAAGTACCTTGTGACCGGCGACGAACGGTACCTGGACGCGTACTGGCAGTTTCGTCGAGCGTTTACCCGCTCGCTCCAACAGCTCCGCGACCTACCGCTCACCGGCGACGAGCAAGTGGAGGTCGAGCTCCTGACCGGGTCATGGAACTCGTTTCTGCGCACGGCTTCGCTCGCTCCACCCGCCGACTCGCTCGCTTCGGACGTCGCCGATCTGTCCGCACGCCTCGCCGCGCTCGCCGACGAGGTCGAGCCCATACGACGCCAGACGCGCCGCGTTAGCCAGGCCTCACAGCTCGCGATGACCGAGACCGTACGGCTTTCCACGGCCGCCGCGCGACGAGCGAGTCGCACGTCGAGTGGCGCGGGCGTCTCGGCCGCCCTGGCCGCGGTGTTGCTAGCCCTGATCATCGTCCGGTCCATTTCCGAGCGCCTCAGTCAGCTGAAGCGCGCTGCTCAGCGCGTGGCCGAAGGCGATTTCTCCGTGCAAGTGGACTCGCAAGGCTCCGACGACTTCTCCGAGGTCGCCCAGACGTTCAACGTCATGACGGAGCGATTGGGCGAGCTGGACCGGATGAAGCGCGATTTCCTCTCGCAGGTTTCCCACGATCTGAAGACGCCGCTCGCGTCCATCCAGGAGACCAACCGGCTATTGCTCGACCAGCTTCCCGGCGAGCTGAACGAGAAGCAGCGACGCCTGCTCCAGCTCACCTCGCGGAGCACGAATCGGCTCTCGGACATGATCGGCAAGCTGCTCGACATGGCGCGTCTCGATGCCGGAGCGATCGAGTACGAGTTTCGGGAGCACGAGGTGGCGCCCATGATTCAGGCGGCCATGGTGGAGTTGACCTCGCAAGCGGCGGAGCGTGATCTGCGAATCGAAGCCGAGCTGCCGCCCCAGCCCGTGCGCATCGAGTGCGACGGGGACCGGATCACGCAGGTCATGATCAATCTACTCGAGAACGCCGTCAAGTTTTCGGATCCTGGCAGCCGAATCGTGGTGCACGTCGAGTGCCTCGACCGCGGAGCGTTCGAACTCGCAACGTCATCCACGACCGACGGCAAAGGTCAGGTAGCTCGAATCTCCGTCCTCGATCGTGGACCGGGGATCCCGAACATCGAGAGGAAGCGGATCTTCGAGCGCTTCCATCAGGCCGGTACCGCGCAGCGCCCCAACGGGCGCGGCGTGGGGCTCGGTCTGGCTCTTTGTCGAGAGATCGCGGCGGCACACGGCGGTGAGGTCCAGGTGACGGATCGTGAGGGAGGGGGGAGCGCCTTCTCGCTTCTACTTCCTCAGGCTCGGCCCCAATGGACGGGATTAGCGCGAACAGGGACCTAGGAAGCTCATGCACCCAACCCGGGCTGTCACTCCGATCTTGCTGCTCGCCGTTGCGACGGGTTGCGCGACGAGCGTCTTCGACAAGCACTTCGAGCAGGGACGGTACGTGGCGGCTGCAGCCGCCTTCGACCAGGACAGCTCGCTGCACCGGGATGAGCAGGCTCTGTTCCGTGCCGCGCTGGTTCGCGCGTTTCCATCCAGCCCGGCTTTCGACCCGACACTCGCGCTAGCTCACTTCGCCCATCTTGAAGCCCTCTTCCCGGACAATCCTCACCGGATCGAGGCGCTGCGCATCGTAGCCCTCCTCGAAGATCGCGCGCGGCTCCAATCGGCGCTCGAGATTCATCGTTCCGATCTGGATGACCTTCGATCTCGAATCACGGCGTTCGCGGAACGTCAGAGACGCATGGAGCAGCAGGGGGAGGAAAGAGCTGCCGAGGTCACGCGGCTGGAGACCCTGGCGGCCCAGCTCGAGGACCGGCTCCGGCAGCGCTCCGGCGAACTGGCGGCGCTGCGTCAGGAACTGGAGCGCCTCAAGGCGATCGATCTGAGACCGTCTAGATCCCGGACCCGTTCAGGTGATGGGGGGCCCGATACCAGGGGAAGCGGCCTGCAATCGAGGTGAACGGGAATTCCGTCAGGAGCCGTTCGAGACGCGGCAGCGTCACCCCCAGCCTCGCGCAGTAACGAAACCGCCCGAGCAGCGACGGACGCAGCAAGGGTCGGTCCGGATCGGTCTCCCACGTGCGCATGTGCAAGACGGCCGCTGTCCGATCCGATGCGCGGGTTGTGACTGCCCGCCGCGTCATCCCGAACGGCAGGAGTCGGAGTGACTCCCCGCCCGCCCGCGGCAGCCGCAACCCGGCCAACTGCACGGGGGTGGGGGGGATTTCCAGCACGGCCCCGCTCGGAGACCGGATCCAGTGCGGGAAGAGCGACCCTGCCCCCTGAAAACGGCTGCGAACCGTCGGGGCGAGACTCGAGTCGTACTGGTATCCTTCCTCGATCAGGACCTGGAACAGCCAGTGATTCGACGACCGGACCGAGCGGTCGGGCGCCCTGAACCCGACCACGGGCCGGCCCGAGACGTCCTCCAACAGGCACCTCGCACCCCTGAGCTCGTGCCGCAGCTGCTTCGGCGTGAGGTGGCCGACCGGGCGGCTCCACCAGCCCAGGACGGCCAGCTCGTGGCCCGCATTCGTGATCGCTCGTACCACTCGAGGGTGTTTCTTGCCGATCCAACCGAGGGTGAAGAACGTGGCGCGGGCCTCGTGCCGCGCGAGAACTTCGAGCAATGGCTCCACGCACCCCTCGAGGCGGCTTGGCATGACCTCCCAATCCTCCAACGAGATCACACCGGCGAAGGCGGCTACCTGGAAGTACTCCTGAACATCGATGGTGAGCGCATGAGCGGGCGAGTCACTCGCCAAAAGAGAAGCGCCGCCCGGCCGAGGAGCACGTGGAGGGGTAATCGCGGCATCCACGTCCAGCTCCTCGGACCGGAGCGGCACACATGGGACCTCCATGCGGAGGGGCGGGGATCAGGAGCCGTGGCGTACGACCGTTAGCTCTGTAAGACGGCTCCCATCCTCACCCTCGGAAAGGCGCTTCAAGGCACCTTCCGTCACATCCCTCGTCTCGAGCTTGACGATCCGCACGTCCAGGCTCCCAGGTAAGACCTATCCCCGTCCGATGACGGACCACGTTTGATGCATGGCCCGTCGGCCTGCGGCGCCCGAGCGGGTCCAACCGAACGAGAGCGCCGCGGGAAGCAGCTTGAGAGGCAACTCACGGGCCAGGACGCCGGCAGTCCGGTATGTTGTAGAAATGCAGATGGTTACGGCGATGGGCCACCCGGGAGGAGATGGGGCCGGTTGCTGGAAAGC
Source organism: Gemmatimonadota bacterium (assembly GCA_039589195.1). Lineage (GTDB taxonomy): Bacteria > Gemmatimonadota > Gemmatimonadetes > Palauibacterales > Palauibacteraceae > JBDHAC01. The sequence goes on from JBDHHV010000069.1 coordinate 12,422, forward strand.
AGGGAAAGCTTCCCCGATGGGTCCGGGGCGGGCGGGAAAAACTCCCTAGTTGAACGGCCCCACGAGCTCCGGGAAGCGATACACGACAACGCCGCTGTCGGGGGCGTTATCCACATCCACGTACCCCTTGGCGACCATCTCCCGGAGTGACTCCTCGACCTGCTCGAAGGTCAGCCCCGTGGCCACGACGCCCTGGGTGACGGTTAGCGCACCGCCGTTCTGTTGAGCGGCCTTGAGGAGCGATTGCTGTACCGTTTGCCGTGGCGGCAGCGGTGGAGGGGAGGGCGGTGTGGCCAGACGCTGGGCGAGGCGGGGGTGGGGGAGATATCCCTCGCGGATGTTGGCGTCCGTCACCAACCCCTTCATCCGAAACAGATCGATGAACTGGCCAATCCCGAACAGGCCAAAGGTGAGAAGCCACAGGATCCCGGTGCCGTACTTGCCGAGGTAGATGCGGTGAACGCCACCTAACCCGACCAGGAACAGGCACCAGAGGGCGTACCCGATGCTGTCTCGGTACATGCTCTCGGTGGCCGGCGGTCCACCAGCCGCTTGTGGCGCTGGCGGGGCCGCGGGCGTAACCGTAGGCACGCCCGTCGGGTTCGAAGTTGCCGGTGGAACCGGCGCGCCGGGGTCGTTCGGATACTCCATCATTCCAGCCATCGTACGTCGAAGTATGGTCCGGAGTTTCCTTCGCTCATACTGGATCCCTGGTCACACCGAGGTTCGGAAGAAGAGAATGTCCCCGTCCTGCACCACGTAATCCTTCCCTTCGCTGCGTATCAGGCCTCTCTCTCTCGCAGTCTTCAGCGTCCCCGCCTGCACGAAGTCCCTGAAATGTATCGTCTCGGCCCGAATAAAGCCGCGCTCGAAGTCCGTGTGCACCTTTCCGGCGGCCTCCGGCGCGTGAGCACCGACGCGGACCGTCCAGCCTCGCACCTCGCTCTCCCCGATCGTGAAGAACGTGTGCAATCCGAGGAGGCGGTAGCCGGCGCGTATCAGTCTGGCGAGTCCCGGTTCCTGGAGCCCCAGCGCCCCCGCGTACTCCGCTCGTTCCTCCGCAGGCAGCTGCACGATCTCGGCCTCTAGTCGCGCGCTCTCGCTCAACACGACCGCCCCCGGCTCGCGCTCCGCCAGCCACTTCCTGACCCGGTCCTCGACCGGGTGTTCCGCCGACCCGTCCGGCTCCTCTACGTTGAGCACGTACATCATGGGCTTCAAGGTGAGAAGCGCCAGCGAGCTCACCCGCTTCAGCTCATCCTCCGAAAGATGCTCGGCGCGCGCCGGTTCCTCATGATCGAGACGCCGTTCCAGCCGCTCCAGCAGTCCCACCAGACCGGCCTCCTCTTTGTCGCCGCTGCGGGCCTTTCGCTCCGCGGTCTGGCGGCGCTTCGTCACCACCTCGAGGTCCGCGAGCGCGAGCTCGGTCTCGATGATCCCCAGCCCCTCGGCCGGGTCGCTGGTGCCCTCGGGCTGCACCACGGTCGGGTCTTCGAACGCACGCACCACGTGGACCAGCGCGTCGGCCTCACGCACGTAGTGCAGGAAGCGGTTGCCGAGGCCCTCGCCCCGGGACGCACCCGCGACCAGACCGGCGATGTCGACGAACTCGACGATGGGTGCGACCTTTTCGCGCGGCGGGAGAATCTCGTGCAAACGATCCAGACGTGTGTCCGGAACCTCGATCACACCGACGTTCGGATCGATCGTGCAGAACGGATAGTTCTCGGCGGGCACGGCGACGGCGGTGAGGGCCTGGAACAGGGTGGACTTGCCGACGTTCGGCAATCCGATGATCCCGATGGAGAGCTGAGCCATCCGACGCGCATCGCCTCTGGCAGCGGGGTGAGAAACCGGTCTCGATCGATCCGGTCTCGCACCCTCATGATACTACCCGTGAGCCGCGCTGACACCTCTCGCGAGGCCCGGGGGTACCGTCTACGTCATGGCCGCTTAGATTGGCGGTTGGACGTGGTGGGCGTAGCTCAGTCGGTTAGAGCGCCAGGTTGTGGCCCTGGAGGTCGCGGGTTCGAATCCCGTCGCTCACCCTTTGAAGGCGAAGGCCCCGCCGCAGGTTGCGGCGGGGCCTTCTTTGCACCGTGGTTGGCGTGAGTACGCTCTACAGGACGAGCGGCAACCTCACGGCCAGGAGGAAACGGGGCTTGGGGCGGGTGCCACCGGCGTCGGAGCAGGTGCCACCGGCGTCGGAGCAGGCGCCTGATCGCCCACGCGCTCCTTCAGGTTCTTGCCCGCCTTGAAGGTGGGCACCGTCCTCTCCGGGATCCACAGCTGATCGCCTGTCTGCGGGTTGCGGCCCGTACGCGCCTTCCGGTGGCGCGTAGCGAACGTGCCGAAGCCGGTGATCATGAAGTCCCGGCCTGCATCGAGCTCGACCGCGATGATCCCGGTCCCGGAATCGGTCCCGAAGATACAGTCGATCACCTCCCTCGCCTTGGCCTTCGAGAGGTCCGTCCTCTCCGCGAGCCTCGTCGCGAAATCGTCCTTCGTCATTCGATCCTCCCCTCAGATGTGGGAATCCGCAAGCGCGCGAGACTGTTCGTCAACAGGCCGCCGCTCCTCCGACTACCTATGCGATCAGCTACCCATCGGGTCGGCACCAATGACGTGGAGTGGTTCCGGCTCTCCACCGATCCACCGGTGGAACGAGGGGTCCCGCAGCGCGTCGTCGACGCGCGGTGATCCCCGAGGAGCGGCCGGAGCGCGAATCCGCGTGAGGGGAGGGAAGATGACGGTTCGGGGGGGTGATTGCCCGCTCGCGAGACGTGTCATGCGCCGCATGAGCAGGGCCAATTCCAGTTCGAGGCGATCGAACAGGCCCGGTACGGTACTCGTCGTCATATCGTGCGTCCTCCGGACGGGCGCACGGACGGGACCTGTTAAATGTCGGCAAGACCAGCAAACGAGGTCAACCCCCCCTGCGATGTGGCGCAGATCCAAGGCCCCATCGACTCATCCCGGTGTCCTGACATGCCTGCCCCTCACGGAGCCCTTGACGCCTGCATTCCCGTACACACAACGTGGGCGTCGGCGCGGAGAACTCCCGAGGCCACCCCAATCACTACCGGAGGCGATCATGTCAGATCTCGAGGCCCTACAGGCCATTGTCACGGCGTGGGATGAAGCGATGAACAGCGGCGACGTCGCCGCGTCTCTCGCCCTTTTTGTGGACGACAACCCGATGTCGATGCCGCCGCACGGTCCGACCGCCGTGGGCAAGGACGCGATTGCCGAAGTGATCGGGGGCCTGCACGCCATGGGGAAGCTGACCGTACGGGACTACTTCGGAGATGCCCGCATCTCTGGCGACATGGCCGTGATGCACGGCACGTTCACGCTCCGGGTCGAGCCGGAGGTGGGGCCAGCGGTAGACGACGCCGGCAAGTGGGTGTGCGCCTGCCAGCGCCAGGCGGACGGGAGCTGGAAGACCCTGTACAACATCTGGAACAGCGACCACCCACTCCCCGAGTGATCGAGCCGATCTCTCGCCCTTCGAGCTGACGGCGACGGGCCGACGTGGAGAGTCGGCCCGTCCTCACATCCACCCGTGACCGAGACTCCCGCCATGCCGCCGAGCACCGCAACACCGACACGCGTCGCCACGTGGAGTGAGCTCGATGACCGTGTGCCCGCGTACGCGCTCGTCGGCGGGGTGGACCTGGTCGTGATCCGTTACGATGAAGAGGTCTCCGTTCTGTACGGCCGGTGCCTGCACCGCGGAGCGCTGCTGTCGGACGGCCATGTGGAGGGCCACGATCTGATCTGCGGCGTGCACGGGTGGGACTACCGATACGACACCGGCGTGAGCTCGTACAAGAACGAACGGCCTGGGTAGATCCGGAGCAGGACGGGGTGTTCGTCGATGCGGACGAAATAGCCGGGTGGGAGGAGGCGCACCCCCAACCGTACGACCGTAACGCCTACCTGGGGCTGTACGCCGACACGCACGGCACGTCCGCGGAGCCTCACAACAAGTACATCCAGCAGCTCGCGAAGCACGGGCTCGAGAAGGTAGGGCACCACGGGGCCGTGTCGGCCATGGGCGTACCGCTCACGGAGCTGCCACGCTGGGCCGACATCCAGATTCTGACGGCACAGTTGGCGCAAAAGCCGTTGCTGGACGATGCGCCCGTCGGCAC
>JBDHHV010000070.1:0-30156 GCA_039589195.1 Gemmatimonadota bacterium
CGTCATACCTCTGATCGCTCGGTTCGTATCCGGCGCCCTGCCGAGACAGGGCGAGTGTGAACGACCGGCATGTAAAGTACCATTTACGTGATGTCAAGGAGGCACGTCATTTCGCACATATTCTTTTACTTGAAGGGCAGCCACCCGGTGGTACGAGCCGCGCGTGCGAGCCTCGCCGCGGCCGCGCTGCTCCTGGGTACGGGGCGCGCCCTCGGAGCACAGCAGGCAGAGCCCAGCGGCCTTCAGTCGGAGATCGGGCCGCTCGCTGCGGTCACGATCTATGTCCGCGACCACGAGCGCGCGTTGCGGTGGTACACGGAGAGGCTCGGGTTCGAAGTTCGTGTCGATCTGGAGTACGCCTCGGGAGAGCGGGTGCTGGCCATCGCCCCACCCGGCCAGGAGGTGCCGCTGATTTATCTGGGGCTGACGACGACCCGTCAGAACCCTGAGCATTCGAGCCTGGTGGGCAACCAGGATGGCTGGGTCTTCCAAACTGCGGATGTCATCGAGACGTACATGCGGCTGCGAGATCTGAACGTGCGGTTCACCGAGTCGCCGACCGAGACGTGGGAAGGGGTACGGGCCATCTTCGTGGACCTGTACGGGAACGAGTGGACCCTCCTGGAACCGGAAGGGCGCTAACCGGCCCGCCGGGGCGGCTCGTTCGCGTCCGGGGCGGCTCGCTCTTGTAGACTCCGCACGCTGAGCGCGCGGCTGCGGAGCGCTATGATCGCGTCCGCCGCCGCGGACGCCGCCGAGAGCGTGGTCGTGTAGGGGATCGCCCGCGCCACCGCCGTCCGCCGGATCATGTAATCGTCGTGCTGCGCGTGCTTGCCAAGGGGTGTGTTCACGAGGAGCTGGATCTCGCCGGACACCATCTTGTCGGTCAGGTTGGGACGTCCCTCGTGCAGCTTGAGGACGGTTTCACACGGCACGCCCCGCGCCCGCAGATACCGGGCGGTGCCCTCCGTCGCCAGGATGTGGAACCCCAGCTCGTGGAACCGGCGAGCGATCGGCGTCACACTCGGCTTGTCGCGGTCATGGACGGTGATCAGGATCGCGCCCTCTGTCGGCAGCCCCGAGTAGACCGAGATCTGCGCCTTCGCGAACGCGAGACCGAAGCTGTCGGCGAACCCCATCACCTCTCCTGTAGACCGCATCTCCGGCCCCAGCAGCGTATCGGCGTCGGGGATCTTGTCGAACGGCAGGACCGCCTCCTTGACGGCGACTTCACGCGCCTCCAGCTCGCCCTCCAGCCCCAACTCCTCGAGTGTCCGCCCGGCGAGGACGCGGGCCGCGATTCGGGCCAGAGGGATCCCCGTCGCCTTGCTCACGAACGGGACGGTGCGACTCGCTCGCGGGTTGACCTCGATGACGTAGACGGTCCCTTCGTGTACCGCGTACTGGGCGTTGATGAGCCCACGTACACCCAGGGCTTGGGCGAACTCGCGCGTGTAGTGACGCATCGTGTCCACGTCCTCGTCGTGGAGCAGATACGGCGGTAGCACGCAGGCGGAGTCCCCGGAGTGGATTCCGGCCTCCTCGATGTGCTGCATGATGCCGCCGATCACCACGCGCTCGCCGTCCGCGACCGCATCTACATCCGCCTCGAACGCGTCTTCAAGGAAGAGGTCGAGCAGGACGGGGTGCTCCGGGGACGCCTGCACCGCTCGCACGAAATACTCGCGCAGCGACGGCTCATCGTACACGATCTCCATGGCGCGGCCGCCCAACACGTAGCTCGGCCTCACGAGCACCGGATAACCGATGCCCTCCGCGATCTCAACGGCCTCCTCCACGCTCGTCGCGGTCCCGCACTTGGGAACCGCCACACCCAGCTCGCGGCACAGGACCTCGAAGCGACGGCGATCTTCCGCCCGGTCGATCGCGTCGACGCTCGTACCGAGAATCGGCACACCCAGCTCCTCCAGGCGCCGTGCGATCCGAAGAGGCGTTTGCCCCCCGAACTGGACGATCACCCCTTCCGGCTGCTCGTGCTGGACGATCGCGAACACGTCCTCCACGGTGAGCGGCTCGAAGTAGAGCTTGTCGGAGATGTCGAAGTCGGTGGAGACGGTCTCGGGATTCGAGTTGATCATGATGGTCTCGAACCCCTCCTCCCTCAGGGCGAGGGAGGCCGACACACAGCAGTAGTCGAACTCGATACCCTGTCCGATCCGGTTGGGCCCGCTCCCGAGAATCACGATCTTTCGGCGATCCGAGCACTCCGACTCGTTCTCTGCCTCGTAGGTCGAATACAGGTAGGGCGTCGCGGCCGGAAACTCGCCGGCGCATGTGTCCACCGTCCGGAACACCGGGGTGAGGCCGTGCTCGAGCCGGGCGCTCCGGATCTCCTTTTCGGGGACGCCCCGCAACGCCGCCAGCTCCGCGTCGCCGAACCCGAGACGCTTCACGCGGCGAAGCTCGTCGTGGTCGACGGTCTGCGCGCGAGCGAACGACTGTCCGGCTTCCACCAGCTCGGCGAGCTGGTGCAGGAACCACGTGTCGATCCGGGTGAGCTCCGCAACGTCAGCGAGGGGGATCCCCTCGCTGAACGCGCGATAGAGCTGGAAAGGGCGGTCCGATGTGGGAGTTCGCAGTGCCGACCGCAAGGACTCGAGCGTGTCGTCCGCCAGCCCGTCGTCCTCCGGCGACTCGCCGGGCAACCAACCCGCCCGGTCGTTCTCGAGCGATCGGAAGCCCTTGAGCCATGCCTGTTGCAGGGTTCGCCCGATCGCCATCACCTCGCCCACCGCCTTCATCTGCACCCCGAGGGTGGTGGATGCGCTCGGGAACTTCTCGAACGCGAAGCGAGGGATCTTGACCACCACGTAGTCGAGAACCGGCTCGAAGCTCGAAGGCGTCTTGAGCGTGATGGTGTTGGGGATCTCGTCGAGCCGGTAACCGACCGCCAGCTTCGCCCCGATGCGGGCGATCGGGAAGCCAGTGGCCTTGGAGGCCAACGCGGAGCTGCGCGAGACGCGGGGGTTCATCTCGATCACCAGCAGCTCGCCGCTCTGCGGGTCGAGCGCGAATTGGATGTTGCACCCGCCGGCGTCGACTCCGATCTCGCGGATGCAGCGGATCGCCGCATCCCGCATCGCCTGGTACTCGCGGTCCGACAGCGTCAGGGCGGGGGCGATCGTGATCGAGTCGCCGGTGTGCACACCCATCGGATCGAAGTTCTCGATCGAGCACACGATCACGACGTTGTCAGCCTGATCCCGCATCACCTCGAGCTCGAATTCCTTCCACCCGATTACGCTGCGGTCGATCAGCACCTCCTCGATTGGCGAAAGCCGCAGGCCGAGGCGGACGAGCTCCTCGAACTCCTCCGGGTTGTAGGCGATGCTCCCGCCGGTGCCGCCGAGCGTGAAAGAGGGGCGGATGATGGCGGGGAAGCCGACGTCCTCTACGATCTCGAGCGCCTCGTCGAAGCTGTGTGCGAAACCGCCGTGTGGCACCGCGAGCCCGATCCGCTCCATGGCCGCGCCGAACTGCTCACGGTCCTCGGCCATGCGGATCGCGCGCTGGTCGGCTCCGATGAGCTCGACGCCGTACCGGTCGAGCACCCCCGAGTCGGCCAGCTCGAGCGCGATGTTGAGGGCCGTCTGGCCGCCCATGGTTGGGAGCAGCGCGTCGGGGCGCTCCTTCTCGATCACCCGCTCTACCCAATCGGGCGTGAGCGGCTCGATATAGGTGGCGTCGGCCACATCCGGATCGGTCATGATCGTGGCCGGATTCGAGTTCACCAGGATGACGCGGTACCCCTCCTCGCGGAGGGCGCGGCAGGCCTGGGTGCCGGAGTAGTCGAACTCGCAGGCCTGGCCGATGACGATCGGGCCGGACCCGATCAGGAGGATCGAGGAGATGTCTTCACGGCGTGGCATCGGGCGGGGAAGCTATCGTGGTCGAGGCGCGTCCGCAGCCCCCCGGGAGCGCGCTTCCCAGGGGCTGCACTCCCGACTCCCCTAGCTTTCGAGCAGGGCGTCGATGATCCGATCCCGGTCCCGGGGGGACAGCTCCGGCGTCACAGGAAGGCTCATGATCTCCCCGACCGCACGATCCGTCTCCGGGAGGGACCATTGCCTGGTCTCGGCGTAAGGAGCCTGCCGGTGGATGGGGACCGGATAGTGGATCTTGAGGTCGAATCCGAGGTTCCGCACGGCGGCCAGAATACGATCCCGCTCCGGATGGCGGACAACGAACGTGGAGTGGGAGGGCTCGGCCCATTCCGGAACCTCCACCAACTGGAACGCCCCCCCCAGCGCCGACGTGTACGCGGCCGCATGGGCTCGCCTGGCCTCCAGATACTCGTCCAGGTGACTGAGCTTCACCAACAGCATGGCCGCGTGAATCGTGTCCAGGCGACTGTGGCCTGTAACGAAAGCGGTGTGGTCGCGGTCCAGGAGGGCGAGGTTCCTCATGAGGTGAAGCCGCTGGGCCTCTTCGGGGTCGTGCGCCGTGATGAATCCCGCGTCCCCGAGGGCCGAAAGGGTCTTCAGGGGGTGGAGGGAGAAGCACCCCAGGCCAAAACCCCCGACGGACCGCCCGCGGGCCCGAGTCCCGATGGCCTGGGCGCAGTCCTCGATGAGCTCCAGCCCATGCCCGGCGGTGAAGGCCACGATGGCCTCCATCTCGCAGGGGTGCCCGCCGAGGTGGACCGGCATGACGGCCCTCGTGCGGCTGGAGAGGGCGTCTCCGAGTCGAGACGGATCCATGAGCAGCCGGACCGGTTCGATGTCGATGAAGACAGGTTCCGCTCCCACCAGGGCCACGGCATGGGCGGTGGCCAGGAATGAGTGGGACGGAAGGAGGACTTCATCTCCAGGTCCGATACCACGGAGCCGGAGAGCGAGGATCAGGGCATCCATACCAGAGGCCACCGTCACCACGTGGGGTACTCCGAGGAAGCTGGCCAGCCGGGACTCGAGCTCCTGGACCTCCGGCCCCAGGATGAAGCCCCCGTGCTGGAGGACTCCCCGCACGGCGTCCAACAACTCCTCCTCGAGCGGCGCGTGCTGAGCCGGCAGGTCTACGTAGGGCACCTGGGTCATGCCAAAGCTCCCCTAGCGATTCTCGAGTCCGGGTGGCAGCGGACACCGTCCAGGGGGCTCTTCCGGAAGTGGAAAGGGTCGAGCACCAGGCCATTCCTTGGATTGGGGTGGCCTCGACCTTACGTTGAATTCCTCGCTGGAGTCAACGCCCGTTCCCGAACCGCTATGAGCGATCCCCACTTTTCACCTTCGGCGTTCCTCGTCGACCTGGACGGAGTGTTGGTCCACTCCCACGACGCCCACGTGGCCGCCTACCAGGAGGCTTTCCGGCGCCACGGACTCGTCCTGGGCGAGGCAGCGGAGGTCATGGTGCGGCGGGGCACGTCCAGAGATCTGGTTTTGGCCCGGGCGGGAGTGCCGAAGAAGCTCATACGGCCGGTCTCGGACACGAAGGAGTCGGTGTTCCTCCGTCTCGTTTCGGAGGGGGTGCTCACCCCCTCCGCGGGGGCCGAGGCCTTCCTCCGCCAGATAAAGAGGGGAGGACGGTTGATCGCCCTTGTCTCGGCCAGCGCAACCGCCAGGGCGTGCCTCGCTTCCATAGGTCTGGCTTGGGCCTTCGATACCGTGGTGGACGGGACCACAGGCACTCGAGCGAAGCCAGATCCAGAGCCATGGCTCTTGGCCGCGTCCCGCTTGGGGATCCCACCCTCGAGATGCGTCGCGGTGGAGGACTCGATCGTGGGGGCCGCCGGCGCCCGAAGGGCCGGGGTGTTCGTAGTCGGCGTCGGGTCGACCCTCGCCGACTACGAAGTCGACGCCTCGTTCCCCGACCTCGCGTCAATTCCTGTGCGACGGTGGTTAGGTCTCCTCTCCCCGGCCTCAGGACCCGATTCATGACCGATTCCGATCCCGGGCTCGACCCTTGTATGGTTGGCCGGCCCTGGTGAAAGCCCCCAGGCGCTCCGCAGCCCGAGTCGGTCAGATGGTGCGCCATTCCACGTGCACCAGCGGCCGCTCCTTCATGAGTGCGACGTTCCGGTAGACCGAATCCTCGGGGTCGGGAACCCTTCCATCTCCATACGCCTCCCGGAGCTCCCGGCAGGCCAGGTCGAGGGGCCGTGACGGCACGTACCCCAGCTTTCGTCTGACCAGCTCCGCCGAAAGGCTGTACGATCGGAGATCGTCGGTCGGCACGATATCGATATCGACCGACGTGCCGATTTCTCCTCGCACCATCTCGGCGAGTCCCATGACGGTGCTGTTCGCCGTCGACACGTTGAACGCACGGCCGCTGATCTTCGTCGGTTCGACTTCGAGCATTCGTGTGTAGAAGTCGGTGATGTCGTGGATGTGGATGTTGGGGCGCACCTGCTCCCCGCCGAACACACGGATCGCGTTCCGCGTCAGGGCGAAGTGCGTGAGGATGTTGATGGTCAGGTCCAGCCGGAGGCGCGGAGCGTATCCGCAGACTGTTGCCGATCTCACGGAGACTCCGCAGAAGGAGCCATTCACCAGTCCACGGAGGAATTCCTCGCCCTCCGCTTTGTATCTCGCGTACAGCGTGATCGGATTGAGCGTCTGATCCTCGGTGACGTCGGGGTTCTCCTTGATCCCGTAAACACTGGCCGACGACGCGTACACAAAGCGGCCGACGCCGTGCTCCTTGCTCGCTCGCATGAGATGGCGTTGAGCGGTGAGGTTGACGCTCTTCGTAAGCTCGGGGTCCAGCTCCGAGCTCGGGTCGTTCGAGATCGCCGCGAGGTGAATCACAGCGTCGAAGGCTCCGCCCGCGAGCAATTCGCTGACCCGATCTTCGTCGCGCAGATCCCCTTGGATCCGCCGCAGCCGAGCGTCCGGAGGCAGCCGCTCCGCACCGTAGTAGAACAGGTCGAGCCCCGTCACCTCGTGTCCGGCCGAGAGGAGCTTCGGAACGAGAGCCGTCCCGATGTATCCGCCGGCGCCCGTCACCAGGACGTTCACGTCTTCGTTCCCTCGACAAGAACCGTCCGTAGCGGATAGAGCATACGCGGCACCCTGAGCCAGGGGAGACCGATCACGGGTCTCATCAGATCGGTGGGGCGCGCATCCTTCGCCTCTATACGGTGCACGGTGGGCTCGAAGCCGCGTTGTGCCAAGACCCGGGCATAGAACTCAGCGGTATGCATCACCACCAGCGGAATGTTCGCCAGAGAGAGCAGCGCTCGGGTGGCTGGCGCGAGGAAACGCTCTAGCCAATACACGGTTGCCGGAAGCGAAAACTCGCTGATCCAAAGCTGACCGCCGTCCCGGAGCACCCGGTGCGCCTCGTCGACGGCCCGCCCGACACTTGCCTGTGCGTTGCCCGCGGATCCGTCGGTCATGTGATGCAGAACCAGCGGGAACACCAGATGATCGAACGATGCGTCGGCGAAAGGGATGGCTCGCGCGTCGCACTGAACGGAATCGAAGCCCCTGCTCTTCCATGGTCGCAGCATCGCCGGGGAGATATCGATCACGGTCAGCGCGACGCCTCCGGCGTCGACCCCGGCGTCGACCCCGGCCTGATTCCAGACTCCGCCAACACTCAGCACCCGACCTGAGAGCGCGGATTCGATCCGCCGGGCCGTAATCGAATGGGATCGGCGGAAACCACTGTCCCCTTGACCGTAGTAGTCTTCACTCTGCTCGTCGAAGAAGTCCGCGACGTCGCTCATGAGTTGAAACACAATTGCCGGCCGTGGTCGAGGACGCGCCCCACCGCGTCCGGGAGCTCTTCCCGAAGTGTCTGGTGCTGCCCAGCGAGCGCCACGTAGGGTACTTTCATTCACACTTCCCAACCCGGGGAGCGTCGCGCCTGCCAAAACCGACGGATCGGACGAGCCAGATTATGCAAGAGATCTGCCAGGTGATCCGAACGCTCGGATGTACGAGATCGAGGCCTGTCACCTCGACCCGCCGACACCGGCTTCGGCACGAGCACGGTTCCGATGTGCCCGCCAGCGCCGCTCACGAATATGTTCTCGTTGCGGCCCGCGGGCGGTTCGCCGCTCGCATGTCGCAGTGGGTGGTGCTACCCGCCTGATTCGCGGAGCATAGTTTCATTTCAACCACTCGAGGTCAGGAGTATCGTGGAGAGCTCAAAGGAATTGCTGTACGTCCTCATTCCCTGTCTGAACGAGGAAGCGAACGTGCGGGCGGCGGCCGAGAGCGTCTTCAGCGTAGCCGAGGCCCTCCCGGTCGATGTTCGAGTCATCCTGATCGACGACGGGTCCACCGACAGGACGCGCGCAGAGATGCGAGAGATCTGCCTCGAGCACCCCCAATGCTGTGAGTTGATCGCGCACGATAGCAACCGGGGAATGGGCCTGTCCGTGATGAAGGCCTACGACCGAATCCCGGACGGCGCCTGGGTCCACGTCACACCTGGCGACAACGAGCTTGATTTTGCAGCATCGATTCGCGGATTTCTCGAGGTCCGACACCAATACGACGTCATCCTCGGGTATCTCCACAACGCGGTCATCCGACCCATGGGGCGCCGATTCGCCTCGTTCGGGTTCAGCAAGGTCGTCGGTACGCTCTACGGGTTCCCGTACCGCTACCTGAACGGCTTCAAGGTGTACAGGGTCGAGGCTTTTCGCCATCTGGACGTCGTCTCGCAAGGCCATGCGTTCTTCGCCGAGTTGCTGGCGAAGGCCCTTCTGCGCAAGCCTGATCTACGCATCGGTGAGGTCCCCTTCTACGGACGCGGACGTGCTGTCGGGCACTCCAAAGCGATTCGGCCGTCCGCGATAGTCCAGGCGATCTGGGAGGTCTTCAAAGGCGCACGCTCCGTGGCGCGCTATCGTGAGAAGGTCATAAAGGGACGATCGGAACTGACCGGCGAGCCAGCGACGCTGACCCAGGCTCCCGGATCGGCCGATCTGTCCGCCGAGTCGACGCCGATCACGGAGAGATGAACCTCCGCAGGCCATGGTCGCTTGCCACTTCCGCCAGGATCACGTCGCGGATGTCCGCGTCGAGCTCATGGCGCCACCTGTCGGCTACGTCCGGTGATTTGAACACGGCGTAAGGGTCGTCCCGATGGATCTCGTGGCAACGCGCGAGGAACGAGTGCGTCTGCTCCTCCAGCTGCAGCCCGCAGGCTCCGAACACGCGGCTTGTCTCGGCCAGGGGATCGGCGACGAGACGCTCGTATCGTACGATCAGGAACCGCTCGGGCTCCTGCTCCGCGAGGTTGACGTGGAGCCGGGTCACGGTCTTCCAGTCGTCGAACCCCCAGAACTCCTCCCGCCGACCCGCCTTCTTCGTACGTCCATGGCGCCACTCGGAGCTCGGGTCCGCCTCGGCTGGAAACTCGCGAGGGGATCGGAGCCAGGAGTTGATGGAACCGCACGGGTGTCGGACAATCGCCACGGCCTTGATGTCGTCGACGCGCTCGAGAAGCGGCTTGAGCAGGTGGTGGTAACGAACGTTCTTGAAGACGAGCCACGCCGGGTCCGGTCTCTTTTCGAACGTCGGGTAGGTCCCGGCCGCCCGCTGCTCCGCCAGGGTCACGAACGGGTCGTCGGATCGATAGATGTCCGCGAAGAAACGCCTGAACGTCGGCTCATCGGACAGCTCATCCACGGCATCCTTGTGCGCGTACGAAAAGATCGGCTGAAAGCGGTAGATGACGTCTGGGGAACTGTCGAAGATGGCTCCGAGCCAACTCGTTCCCGATCGCGGCATGCCGGCGATCGCAACGACGTGCTCAGGCATCGGCTCGAGTGTCCATGGCTGAAACGGTTTCGTACCGCATGAGCTTCGAGATCACGGCCTCCGCCGGATTCCACATGAATACGTCGATGATCGACAGGGCCGGCACGAAATCGCGGTCTCCTTGATCGTAGGAAACCAGTCCGGGTTTCAGGAAGCGGAGCTCGACCCCAGCTTCGCGGAAGGCCTCGACCTGGTACAGATGTCGGCCACCGGGCGTGTTGATGTACGTCGTCGCACCCCGCATGTGGCAGACGTCGATGACGGCATCCTGGGGGTCACGCTGACACCTCTCACGGGCCATATCCGACGAGCGAAGGATCCGAGTCTTGATTCCGAGACGGGCACCGCACAGTCGCAAGGCGTGGACGGTGAGGTCAGCGAGCAGGTCGGTATCGATGTCGAAACAGCGGTCAACGAAATCGACAGTTTCATGATACTCCGGTGCCTGCCGCTTGTAGTGCTCGAGTTGACGCAGCATCCGCTCTCGGCACGATGGTCGATCCACCAGGCGGATGTCGCGAATGGGAGTGGCCAGAGGGTGCTTCCGGATCCGGACACCCACGTACTGCCATCCCGCATCAGGGTGAAGGACGCGATTCCGGTTCAACCACCCGCCTTTGCTGTATTGGACGTCGTCGTAGACGACCCACTCGTCGACGGCGTCCATGAGCTGAAAATAGCCGATGTACGGTAGAAGATAGGGCTGCATCAAGGCGACGATCACGACCCCTCCATCACCGATGCAAGGAGACGAGAAACACAGTGCGGCTTTGCTCGAAGCTCCGCCCGGGGCGGTTACCCAAATGCCGGGTGCAACCGAGTAATGCCATCAACGGCGTACCACTAGTATCAAGTTTGAAGGGAACCCGAGGAACCAGTGACGGCTGATCTCCACACCGTCATGGCCGTCGACGAGCTTCCTGAGACTCCTGCCCTCCAGGAGGTTGAGGTTCTCTTCGCGGGAGAAGAACTCGAACCCGAGCGCTCGGTAGATCGGGCGATAGACGACAGCCGGCAACCAATGAAGCAGCGGTGTAACGGTGTGAAGATCGATTGGGTACCATCGGTTTGGCGTCGTCACGAACGCACGCCGACCCACGCGAAGGACCTCTTCCAGGAAGCGATGCTGGGCCGTACGGTCTCCGACGTGTTCGATGACGGCATTGCAGAAAACGACATCGAATTCGCCGTCTTCAAAGGGCAAAGGCTCCCCGCGCCGGAGCTTTACGTATTTGGTCTCGGGGTAGCAGCGTTCGAAGTGAGTCGGGTCCTCCAGACCGGCCCCGACGATCCGGGACTTGTACGGATAGGAGTACTCGAAGAAGTACTGCTCTGGACGCTCGAGTGAGCCGTTTACGCCCAGATCCAGCACCCTCTCGTCCTCGTTGGGTGGGAAGGCGGTGGCGTAGCGCTCGTAGATGCACGCCTGCTGCCGACGAAGTACCCTCCGCGTCCACGAGAGCGGAAGCGCCTTCTTTTGATAATGGACGCTGAGGTGCGCACCCTCGGGCTCACGCCGAGACTTCGGACGCCGCAGGAACTCCCCCGCAAGCACCAGGATGCCGAAGGTCGACAGGGGCACGATCGCCAGAAAATGGCCTACCGTGGCCACGGACGCCGCCTCGGACCTCCCGACGCCGAGCAGGGTCATCCCGGAGATCGCGAAGAAGTGATAGGTCCCCACGGAGCCCGAGGAAGAAGGCAGCGCGGCGCCGAAGGCAATGAAGAGAAACACGACCAGCGGTGCGTACCAGGCTAACTCGAGCCGGAACGCCCAGAACCAGACGGTAACGGTCAGAGCCTGAAACGCCCAGTAGCCAGCGGTTGCAGCGCCCACCATCGCGATCTCGCGCGGGCCGGAAAGTACAGCAAGTCCGTTCGCGAATCGCTCGACCTTCTGCGAAAGAAAGGGCGAGTGAGAAAACAAGGCGGCGCTCTGCCCGGGCGAGCGGCCCAGGAGAAAGAGCGCGACCATGGACGCGACGGCAAGCCCGCCCATCACCGGCAGCAGAGTACCGATCTCCAGTTCGACCACGCCCACGAGCAACACACCGATGAGGACCAGAAACAGGAAGAGCGTGTCCATCAGGCGCTCGACCACGAGCACCGCGACGGCTGAGGTCGGTGGCACCGCGCCGTCTCCGTGCCGCACGAGATACCCGACGCGCATGACCTCGCCGGCGCGCAGTGGAAAAACGGCATTCCCCACGAACCCGACAAGGAGGCTCTTCAACACCCGCCAGAACGAGTATGGGTTCAGCCGTCGAAGGATGAGGGAGGATCGCGCCGAGGCTGAGAGCAGTGCGCCGGTCTTGGTAACGAGAACGAGCGCCAAAATCGCCGGCGAAGCACTGATGGCATGCCGCAGTACCTCATCGAAGTCGACATTCCTGAAGGCGAGCCACAGAAAGAGCAGGGAAACCGAGAGTCCCAGCGCCATTTGCAGGTATTGACGAGTGCGCCGTTGTTTGCCGGTCCCGGGGACACCGGTCATGTCGTCAGTTCCGACCTGTGCATGAAATAGTCGCGCACGTCCGGCAGGCTCACCGGACGATTACCGACCCGCTGCACGTGCAGGGAGGCCAGGCAGCTCGCCAGATACACCGCATGATGGATCGAGGCGCCAGCCAAATCGGAAAGGAGCACACCGGCGTGGAAAACATCGCCGGCGCCGACGGGATCGAACGCCTCCCGCGACAGCGCGGGCAGGTACTCCGTGATGAGGCGCTCGGTACCCGACGGAGGGCGAGAGAAGATCAAAACGCCCTTCTTGCCGAGCGTCAGCACGAGTTGGTCAGCGCCCGTCTTCCGGTAGTAGCGCGCCGCGAGGTGAGACAGG
Organism: Gemmatimonadota bacterium; assembly: GCA_039589195.1. Classification (GTDB taxonomy): domain Bacteria; phylum Gemmatimonadota; class Gemmatimonadetes; order Palauibacterales; family Palauibacteraceae; genus JBDHAC01. The sequence continues at coordinate 12,577 of JBDHHV010000070.1, forward strand.
CCAGCCTCGTGATCGGCAAACGCAAAACGCAACTCGTCCTCCGTCGGCGTGCCGATCCGGTGACCCTTGAATCGCAGAACGTTCGCCTTGGTCGTGTGGCTGACATCGACATAGTAGGGCCGGCCGTGTTTCTCCGTCAGCTCGGTGACCGCTTCGACCAGCTGCTGGGTGTAGAATCCGTAGCCGAAGTCGATGACGGCCAACGCGTCGTGGTGTTCCAGCTGCTGATCGAGGGCGCGGATCACCCCGCCGTTCGCCGCCGTGGACAGCGGAGCCGGCCTGCCCCGGTTGACCTTGAAGACCTTACTGCCGTCAACCAGGTATCGGGTCTTCACGTACGCGGGTCGGTCGTCCACGTCGACCGCGAGCATCTCAACGCCCAGCCCGGCCGCAGCCTTCCGGAAGCGCGCCGCCTCCGGGCCGCCGCCCAACGCGGTGAGGAGCGTGACGTCGGCTCCGAGCGCGGCCATCTGAGCCGCAACCAGGGCACCGGCCCCCGCATACCACTCCTCGGAGAGCGGTGCGACGTTCAACACCGGCCCTTCGGCCGCCAGTCCGAGCGCGTCGCAGTGGATGTAGTGGTCCAGGACGGCGTCACCCAGCACGAGGACGCGCTTATCGGCAAACTGGAGCAGGTTCGCGTCGAGACCCTCGGTGGTGATGCCGTTCTTCTGGCAAAAGTAGCTGATTCGCTCGCTCTCGAACCCGAAGCGCTCGCGGAACTCGTTGATGATGGAGGTAGACGAGTAGACGACGTCGCCCGAGCTGTAGATGACCTTGCCGCCATAGCTCTCGACGAGCGCCTTCTCCTTCAGGAAATGGGGATGGAGGTTGGTCTCGTACTCCTTGCCTTTTACGTAAACGTCGGGCCGGAGGGCTTCGATGATGGGCTGCGGGCTGGTGGATTCGTCGATGCAGATGTAGTCGACGCAAGACAACGCGGCCAGGTTCTCCGCGCGCAGTGCCTCGTGGATGTACGGGCGATCGAAACCCTTCTCGATAGCGCTGTCTGCGGTGATCGTCACGATCAGAACGTCGCCCTGCGACTTGGCGAACGAGAGGTGCCGAATGTGGCCGGGGTGCACGATGTCGAAGCAGCCGTGGCACTGGACTACGACCTCACCGGACTCCTTCAGCCGCTTCCGGGCTTCCTGGAGCTCGGCGATCGATACGACCTTGGCGGTTTCTTCCATCACGAGGCGCCCCCGTCGAGTGCATCGTAGGGTGAACGAACGGGCGTAAGCTGGAGGCCGCGCTCCAAAAACGGAAGGTGCCGGGCCGGCCGTCAGAAACCGGGCTGCTCCCGGAGTTTATACAGTTGGTACCCCTCGGTCTGCCAGACTTCCTCCAGGCAGCGATTCTCGTACGCTTGGAAGTCGTCCCACCGGAGAGCTTCCCTGTCCAGCCCCCGCTGCTGGTAGTAATCGATGGCACCCGGGGCCACAAGGACGTGATCGAACCCCGCCTCCGCAAGGCATCCACCCTTCTCAGCGGCTGCGGCCAGAATGGGCCAGTTCGAAATCTTGTTGTCCTGGAGCACCTCCCGTTGCAGGGCAGCCCCCCGGGCCTCGAAGATCATCAGCACACGGCTGTCAGCCGGGAGGTTCCGGTTCACGTATCGCACCATTTGCGAGTAGCTGCGTACACTCCCGACAACATGCGTGCTGAGGTATTCCTCCGCGGAGGCGCTTCCGACCAGGTGCCTCAGGGCGGCGGTGCTCCGGGTCCACACCATGACCGTTCCCGCAGTGGGGAGGAGGGCCATGACGCAGGCCAGCACAACCCACGCCTTTCCGATACCTCCTCCCGCCCAGCGGCGGGAGATCTCGAGGAGAATCCAGCTCACGGCCAGAGTCAGGGCCGGGGCGGCAGGGACCAGGTAGCGGAGGTTGGGGATCTCCAACGAGAGAGCCAGCGCTACATAGGCCAAGGCCGGGACCGCAAGCCAGGCAGCCGTACTTCTCCCCCGCGGAGACCCGCCCTTCCAATACAGCAGCAGCCCGACCGGAAGGAGAAGGAAGGCCCAGTTCGTATAGTAGAAAGCCCCTTCGTGCTCCACGTTGAGTCCGGAGGGATTGAAGAAGGCTGACCAGGGATCGATCGACTCCTGGACCGCACGTAAGAGACGAAGGGTCTCAGGGCCCACGACGGCCGCCGCCGATCCTCCGGGAAAGAGAGCATCGAGCCACGGAGCGGCCACGCGGGCGGTGAAGAAGGGGTAGAGAGGCGCTCCGACGAGAAGCGTGTTCTTCAGTAGCCAGGGAGCGAGGGCCAGGCCCCCGAGGAGGCCCGCCACCGCCAACGGCCTCAGGATCCTTTTCCATCCCCCGAGCCTCCGATACAAGACCCAGATCACCAGGGGAGCCAACGCCACGGCGTAGGCCAGCGCGTTGAGCTTGATCCCCGCGGCCAGGCCCAGGAGCACGGCCGCTAACCCCGTCCACCTTAGGGGATCCTGATTCTCCCCCGCATCGGTCTGGGCGCCGGGCACCGCGCGGTTACTCCCCTTGGTCGCTTCGAGCCCTACCAGCAGAGCGTAATGCGCGAGGAAGAGGTACAGGGCCAGGGTGACATCCACACGCGGCGTGACAGCCACCAGGAGAATGGTCGTCGAGCCCCAGAAGAGGGTCAGGGCGAGGCTACCGGCTTCGCCCTGGAAAAGACGCCAACCGGCCCGAAAGACCGCCCCCCCGAGGATCAGGGCCAGCAGGGCGCTCAGAAGGGCCGGTCCCGCCCGGCTTCCCGCCGCCAAGAGTGGCAGGTAGAAGAATTGCGCCAGGCCGATGAGCGTGACGTGAAGGTTATCCGGGGGAACAATCAGCCGCCCCGCCTCCAGGAAGGCCGCCGGCACCTGGAGGTGGTACATGAGGGAATCCCAATCCGTTGGGGGGGCCGCCCCGAAGGCCAGAAGGAAGACGGCGATGAGCCCCGTTACGGCGAGGGTCCCCGCGAGCCAGGTCCGATCCCCTCCTCCCTGCGCGACCGACCCTGGAATCCGGGCCAGCAGCCCGGGAAGTCCCCTCAGCTCACGTCGGGCCAGTCCTGCGGCGGCCACGAGGATCGCGGCCAGGATCGGACCGCGGAGACCTCCCAAGAATCCAACAAACAGGAACGTCGTGGACAGGGCCGCGAGACCAACCGCCGCGCCGAAGGCCAGAGCGTCCATAGGCTCCGTCAAGGAGAAGCCACTTTTCCTCAACAAGAGACACCCTAGCGCCACACCGATAGCCACAAGACCCGCCACCAGGGCCAAGTCGAAGAGGTGCTCCAGGATCAGGAGGGGGCCGACGAGGTCGTTTCCCCTCTCCAGGGCGGCGACGTGGGCAACCGTGAGCCCGGCAAGAAGCAGGATGATGGCCACGGATGACACCAGCGGGCGGCCCGAAGATTCGGTTCCGCCGGCCGGAGGTGTCTCGCCTCCCCGGGTCCCAGGGCTCGGCACCCTACCTACCTCCGGCAGGACCATCGGCGGGTCCCATCATCTCACCTCTCGACAGGTAGATCATGTGTGTATATTCGGGATCGCGCGGCGCCTCATCCCGGTCCTGAAAGCGTGATGTGCCGCGGCCCGTAGTCTCCGAGGTAACGTTCGAGCAGGGCCCTAGGCACGGCCGGCGGATGGTCGAGGGCGGCCAGCACGGGCCCGAGCCAGGCCCGGGCACGGGTCGCCCCCCGGTGCTCGGCGCTCAGCTCCAGGGCCGCCTCGAACCTCTCGGCCGCCTGTCGGTAGCGGCCAAGGTTCAGGAGCAGATTACCCAGCTCGTTCCGGGCGTTCGCGGAGCGCGGGTGGAGCTCGGTGCTGCGGTTCAGGAGGGCGATCGCTGCCTCCGCCTCGTCCAGACCCTCGAGCGCAGAGGCGACCCTGCCCGTGAACGCCTGGTCCAGGAGATCGGGCTGCTCGGTGCGCAGCTCCTCGAAGCGGGCCAGACCCGCGTCGACCCCATCGTCACGGAAGACGCCCACGAGCCCTCGTCGTGCTACCCGATCGGGCGCATCGTGCTGCTCGTAGTTCAGGTGATCGAGGGCAAAGTGGTCGTCCGGGCTGAGCCCCGCGGCTTCTTCGACGAGGGCCAGAAGGTCCCGGGCGATGGAAAGCCCGTTATCGCTGTTCGTGAAATAGACGAAGGCATCCCTGCGGTCGGGGTAGGCGAGCAGGTACGCCCGAAACCCGTTGTTGTGGCCCCACTGCCAGATTCCCCGCCCGGCACTCCCGTACTGCAGACCCCAGCCCAGCCCCCAGTACAGGCGGTCCTCGGTCTCGGTTCGCGGCGAGTTGACCTGGATCTGGCGGTCGAGCGCCTCGGAGAGCGTGCCCGGCTCCAACCCGCACCCCTCCATGAGCGCGATGAGGAAGCGGGCGTAGTCTTCGCCAGTGGTGAGCAGGCTCCAGGCGGCGTTCCGTTGCTCGTTCTTCTGCACGCCGTTGCTGACGCCCCACGCGTCGTGCCTCGAAGCGGCGCGCCCTTCGAAATCCTCTCGCCAGGCCATCCAGCTGTTCTCGAGACCCAGGGGCTCGAGAACCTCACGCTGGACCAGCGCGGCGAGATCCTCGCCCGTCAGGTGCTCCAGCGTCTTCTGGAGGTAGACGTAGCCCTCTCCCGAATACTGCCAATCGGTTCCGGGGTCGAAGCCAAGCTCGAGGCGGTCCCCGCCCCAATTTGGGAGCCCGGTCGAGTGGCTCAGGGCCATGCGCCCGGTGATTTGCGGGTATCGGTCCTCGTCCTCGAGCCGCTCGTAGGGCAGGTAATCCGCGAGTGGCGTGTCCAGATCGTACACGCCCTGATCGGCGAGCCGCAGCGCGGTATAGGCGAAGAACTGCTTGGTGAGCGATGCAGCCTGGAAGATCGTCAGTGCGGTGACGGGCTCTCCGGTATCCGTGTCGAGCACGCCGAAGGCGCCGCTCCAGACCAGCTCCCCAGCGCGGACCAAGGCCGCCGAGAGGCCGGTGACTTCACCGACCTCCAAAAGCGGCGGGATCTCGGCGTCGAGGCGCTCGGCGATGGCGTGTGTGTCGGGTGTCTGGCCGCCGGCAGAAGTGACGCCGCCGAACAGCGCAAGCGCCGTGACCACTACGCGCGCGCGCGATCGAGCCACCAGGCCTGTCATCAAGCCTCTTCTCCATTCGATTGCGGGAGACGACAGGGCGAGTCCGAGGAGTAGCATGAGACCCCCTGCCTTAGGGATCAAGGACGAGCCTCGACGGCCGTCGTACCTTGACCTACGTTTTGGGCGAACCAGTTCGAGACCCGTCCATTCTGCTCGTGCGTGTAGCTTCCAAGTCTCGCCCCAGTTACAGAGAGGGCGTGCATGGTGGTCTTACGAGCCGCGCGAAACCAGACGGCGCCGTCCAAACGGCCGGCGCTCGAGAGGAACGCGCGCCTTCGCATGCCGCTCGCCCCGACCTCCCTGCTACTTCTCCAGCTCTTTCTGACACCCGAGGCTTCGTTCGCCCAACAGGGGGTGATCACAGGCACGGTCGCCGACGCGGGCACGCTGGCGCCCGTTTCCGGCGCCCAGGTTTTCATCGCGGGTACCGTTATCGGGACGCGAACAGACGAGAATCGAGACGCGATCAGCGCGCTCGTGCGCACCCACGAGCTGAGCAAGGCTCCCGAGCTGGATGAGAGCGACCGTGTCTCCATCTGGAGACGCCTGGGCCTACCGGAGGACGAGTGCCTTCGAATGGCCGAAGAGGACTCCTGACCGCACTCTCACTCGCTGGTCTCCGGGGGCTCACCGCCCACGAGCACGTTTGGCACGCCACGCTCGCGTAGCATGGAGTTGAACGCTGCGAGCTCGTCCGCGACGAGCGCGCGGAAGCGCCCCTCCAGCTCCGCCACCTGCGCCACGAGCACCTCCGCGAGCGCCACCTGCTGGTCGGTCGGTGGATCGTCGGACCCGTTGATCGCGCGCGCCAGGTAGCCGATGCGAGCGTTCAGGAGCCGCTTCCAGCGAAGCCCGTCCTGCCCGGTCCCGGTATGACGCAGGTCGAAGAACTCGTTCTCGATCTCCTTGAGCTGGTCCTCGATCTCGCCGGCCGGGTCGAGGATCGACTCTCTGTCCTCCCAATCGGCGTCATCGAGCCGGTCACGCAGACCGTCCAGCTGGACGCGGATCCACTCGATCTCGTTGATCAGTTTCGCGCCCCGGTCCTGCGCGTAGTACAACGACTCGAGCACCGGCATCTGCGCGAGGATATCGGCCTCCGAGCCCGTCGAGTTCGGGTCCTTGAGCACCGTGAGCTCACGGGTGAGCTCCGCCTCGCCGACCGTAAGCCTGACGGTGTAGCGACCCGGGGGCATCACGATCGACATCCGCGGGCTGTCCGGTGCCGATCGCCAGCCGCGATCGGGGATGGGCACGTGTGGGTTCTCCTCGACCTTGGTGCGAAGCTTGGCCTCGGTGGTGCGCTCGCCGCGGAGATCCCAGTGCACGCGGTGCAGCCCCGCCTCATCGTCGAGATCCTCGAGCTCCACGACCTGCTCTCCATCCGCATCGAGGACTGCGAGCTCGAGGTCGGTGTCCTCGTCGAGATCCTCCGGCAGGTAGTAGTGGATCGTCGCTCCGTATTCCGGGTTCTCGCCCGCCGCCGGGTCACCGGGCTGGCTCATGGGCGACTCCTTGAAGCGGAAGCGGTACGCGGGTCGGGGGACGAACAACAACGCGCCACCGTTGGCGCTCCCGGCGTTCGAGACTCCGTCGCTGGCCGTCCCGCCGCGGGAGGTGCCGTTACCCGCGGTGCTGACGTTCACCTCACCGGCCTGCCACCGCAGCGCCAGCTGCTGGAGTGGCGTGATGTCGTCCAGGATCCAGAATCCGCGGCCATACGTGGCCACCACGAGGTCGTTGAAGTGATCCTGAACGACCAACCAATGCACCGGAGCGTGCGGCAGGTTGGATTGGAGCGAGTGCCAACTCCCCCCGTCATCGAACGAGACCCAAAGACCGTTCTCCGTTCCGGCATACAGCAGCCCGGCCTGCACAGGGTCCTCCTGGATCACGTGCGTGTAGCTGAGTGCTCCGCGCGGGATTCCGCCGTCGATCCGCCGCCAGGTCTGGCCGTAGTCGGTGGTCTTGTAGAGGTACGGATCGCGGTCGTTCACCTGGTGCAAGTCGGCGGAGAGGTAGGCGGTCCCCGCGGCGTGTCGCGAGGGGGCGATGTTCGAGATGGTCCCGAGCGGCGGCAGCCCCGGGAGGTTTGCGGTGACGTCCGTCCACGTCCCGCCGCCATCGCGCGTGATCTGCACCAGCCCGTCGTTCATCCCGACCCAGATCACGCCGGCTTCGATCGGGGACTCGGCGATCGCGAACACGGTGGGCGCCATCGTGGGGCCCGCATCGTCGAGCGTCAGACCCCCCGTGCGCCGCTGGAGCTCGGGGTCGTCCGTCGTCAGGTCGGGGCTGATCACCTCCCAGCTCTGGCCGCCGTTGGTGGTCATGTGCACGTACTGGCTGCCCACGTACACCCGGTCGTGGTCGTGCGGGGAGATCTCGATCGGAAAGGTCCACTGCCACCGGAACTCGAGCTCCTCGCCCGGCCAGCTCTCCACGGCCAGCGGCCACACCGAGACGTTGCGCGTGTGACCGGTCACCAGATCGTGCCGGTCCAGGATCCCGTCGTAACACCCCGTCCACACGGTGCGGTGGTCGACGGTGTCGGGCACCGCGAAGCCCGTCTCGCACCCGCCCACCGAGCGCCACTCACCGACCGGGATCGAGCCACCCGTGAGCGAGTTGGACGGACCGTGGCTGGAGGGCCCATCCTGACGGTTGCCGTACACGTAGTATGGGATCCGCTTGTCGACGTTGGCGTGGTACATCTGCGCGATCGGGAGCTGCGGGCGGTACCACGACTTCCCGCGGTTGGAAGAGATCGAGATCCCCTGATCGTGGCCGACGATCATCCGCTCGGGGTCGAGCGGGTCGATCCACATGTCGTGGTGATCGCCTCCCGGCTGACGCTCCATGCGGGCATGCGTCCGCCCGCCATCCAGCGAGACGCTCTGACGGAGCGCCATGAAGTAGACTTCGTCCGCGTCTCCAGGGGATGCGAGGAGACGCGTGTAGTAGAGCGGACGCGCGGTGAGGTCGTTGCTGGGGTTCACCATGTCCCATGAGTCACCGCCGTCATCGGAGCGCCACAGTACGCCCTGAAACGGGTCCGAGGGGGCGAACTCGTTGTTGGAGCTGGTCTCGATGAGCGCGAAGATGCGATCGGAGTTCGCGGCCGAGATGTCGAGCCCGATCTTCCCCCACGGCTTGTCCGGGAGCCCGTCCTCCTCGAGCTCGGTCCACGTGTCGCCCCCATCGCGCGACAGCCACAGACCGGAGCCCGGCCCGCCGCTCTTCCGGCTGAAGGTGTCCACGTAGATCTCCCACATGCCCGCGAACAGGATGCGCGGGTTGTTGGGGTCCATGACGAGATCGGAGCATCCGGTGTTCTCATCGATGAACAGGACTTGCTCCCACGTCTCGCCGCCATCGCGCGTCCGGTACACGCCGCGCTCGGGTTGAGCCCCGTAGGTGTGACCGAGAGCGCAGGCGTACACGAGGTCCGGGTCGCGCGGGTGAATCCGTACGCGTCCGATCCGGCCCGTCGAGTCGAGGCCGCGGTGCTCCCAGTTCCCGCCGCGGTCGGTCGAGCGGTAGATCCCGTCTCCAACCGAGATGTTCGCGCGGATGAACGTCTCGCCCGTTCCCGCCCACAGCACGTTGGGATCGGAAGGCGCGAGCGCGAGCGAGCCGATCGAGGACACGGGCTGGTCGTCGAACACGGGCGTCCAGACGACCCCGCCGTCCGTGGATTTGAAGATCCCGCCCGAGGCCGCGCCGATGTAGTAGACGTTGGGGTCTCCCGGCTCGCCGATCACCGAGATCACCCGGTTCCCGAGCGGTCCGATATGGCGGTACTCCAACTCATCGAAAAAGTCCTCCGTGATCACCCCGTCCTCCTGCGCCGCGAGAGATGACGGGTCGAGGGTGACGGCTGTGGCCGAGGCAGCGAGGACTACTGCGAGCGCGATCGCGGGGACAAAGCCAGCGGTGACGGCTTCGAGCCTTGCCGCAGGCCGCGAAGCGAGATCAGGGCAGGTGACGCTTGGAGATGTGCGCATGTTCTAATGCTCCCGGAATCACTCCAGTGGACGGCAGCGGGTCACGCGACTGAAGACTGCTAGGCGACCAGCGCCTTCCACAATAGGTAGCCGGTAATAAGTTGAGGTCGCTGCGGTGAGTGTCGTTTCTTGACCGAGGAGGTATCGACGTGAGCGTACCGGGCTCAGGAGGAACACGGAAGCTCGTGCGAGCGCTCGCGCTCGTTGTGCTCGTATCGCCGTTGGCCTCGGGCGTGGGTACCGTCCAAGCGCTCCATGCCCAGCAGGTCGCCGATACGGCGTACACGCCCCCGATCCTGGATCCCGAGTTCCCGGAAGGCGAGGGGCCGCTCGTGTTGATCGACGAAGCGCACTTCAACTTCCACACGGCCGATGGGCGCTACCTGGCGTTCGCGCGTCTTCTCCGGCGCGACGGTTTTGTGGTGGAGCCGAGCACCCAGCCGTTCACGAGTGCGGTGCTGGCTCGAGCGGACGTACTCGTGATCGCGAACGCGCTCGCCGAGAAAGACGCGGACACCGACGACTGGTCGCTTCCGACGCCGTCCGCTTTCATGCGAGCGGAGATCGATGCAGTAGAGGAGTGGGTGCGGGAGGGGGGATCGCTGCTGCTGATCGCCGATCACATGCCGATTCCGGGCGCGGCGGAAGCGCTGGCGGCCTCGTTCGGTCTGAGGTTCCAGAACGGATTCGCCGTCGACACGGTCACCGGGCGCGGGACCGCGACGTTCCGACGCACGGATGGCTCCCTGCGCCTACACCCGATCATCGATGGCCGCACGCCCGACGAGCGCGTCGACTCGGTGACGGCGTTCATGGGGCAAGCCTTTCGCGCCGATGGCGATGCGGAGCCTCTGATGGTCCTGGACGAGAACTGGATTCTGCTCCTCCCCGAGGTCGCGTGGGAGTTCTCCGAGACGACCCCGCGCATCCCCGCCGCCAACCTGCTCCAGGGTGCCGTTCTCGAGCACGGCGCCGGCCGGGTGGCGGCCTTTGGCGAGGCGGCGATGTTCTCCGCACAGGTCAGCGGCGCCGGCCGGACCCCCATGGGCATGAACGTGCCGGCCGCCGACCAGAACTACAGGCTGGCCCTGAACGTCCTCCACTGGCTGATCGGCAGGCTGGACTAGCTCTGAGTCGCAGGAACGTTGCTCAGCGGATTTCGGTGTCGGTCAGCCAGGGGGGAGGCGGAGGACGCCCGCGTCGGAGGAAAACCGGCGGGACGTTTCAGCTGAAACGCGCGCCCCACCCTCGAGCGCCGCGCAGCCCATCCTGACGCCCTCGGCCGGCGCCCTGCATCCCATCGCGATCCTCTCTCTCAGGTTGAAGAAGCGCTTCCCTATCCCCTTGAAGATACGGGACGCTATCAACGGGCTCTGAACGCGCCGCGTGCGCCGGGTCGGTCCCCCGGGTGCGCCGGGGACCCGGCTCAGGGTGACCAACGTCCTTGCGACACACGACTAGCCAGGGCTCGGCGCGGGTCGCGCTGTCCAGCAAAGCGGGGCAAATAGAACCGGGGTCGAGATGGCTCCCGACCCCGGCTAGGCCCCGCGATCTGACGCGACGCGTCAGCCTTCGTGGCCTACATGTGGCCTGCATGTGGCTTACATGTCGTCATCGTCCATGTCGTCGTCATGGCCCTCGCCCTCGTCCGGCGTGAGGGTCGTCCCGGCATCCACTGCGGCCTTCCACTCGCCGTCGACCTTGACCCAGACGGTCACGTACTCACCGTGGGCCTCACCGAGCGCGCCCGCACCGTCGGGGTCGACAGTCCACGCACCCCTCTCGTAGGCCATGTCACCCGACGCGGCGACCGTCACGACGTTGGGGGTCCAGCTGACCACCGCGTCGGGCATCTCGGCGAAGTCCGCCTGGGCCTGCGCCTGGATCGCCGGGGGACCCATGACCATCACGCCGTCGAAGATCGTGGTGCCATCGGTCGTGAACATGGCCGAGACGCCCTCGGCGTTTTGCGCCTGAACGGCTTCCATCCATTGTCCGGAACGGTCACGTATCGCCTGCGCCTCCGCGGCGAGATCTACAATCGGGCCACTGTCGGCCGGGGTGCACGCGGCGAGCGCGCCCGCGCCGACCGCGGTCAATAGAGCACGTGTGGTACGCATACGAATCCTCCTGTTGTGGTGGCTTACCATGTTTCCATCATCTCCTTGACGGCATACGTCGGTCTGATGTCTACCGGTACGCTCTCCAGCTTGTCGATCGCGGCGGACAGGATCTCCGGTACCTGGCCGTAGCGCTCCATGAACTCACCTGCGCCGTCGTAATCCCCGGTCGCCTGAAGCATGAGGAATTCACCCGCCAGGTCCGAGATCACACCGGGGATCGCATCGAGGTCCACGCTGAACCGGCCCGTTTCGGGGTCGTGCCGTAGCGCCCCGCGCTCGACGAAGTAGTTGAACTGCATCAGGCAGCCTTTCCCGTGCGCCTCTGTGACGCCGAAGCGGACGCATCGGAACAGGCTCGCCGCGTGGCTCGTGTAGACCTGCCGCTGGAAGTCCGTGTCGTACACGCCGCGTTCGGAGAGCACTCCCAGGCTGTGCACGCCGACGACGTCGGCCTTGGCCTCCTCGAAGGCCGAGTACCGTTCGGCCAGCGCCTGGTTGACGGTGACTCCGTCGCTCCCCGTCACGTAGTCGGGCCCGAGCCCGTGCGCGAGCTCGTGCACCAGAACGCTCGTGTAGAAGGGCTCGACATTCACATCGGCCATCTGATCCTCGTCCATCAGGACTTCGGCGATCGGCTTGAGGATCTTCTCGAACTTGGCCTGGATGATGTTGGCGAGCATGACCTTCTTCGATCCCTCCTGCTCTCGTACGCGAGCGTCGTTGGGGAGGTTGAAGGCCAGCGTCTGCACCCCCGCTCTCGTGTCGCCCGCCGTGTAGACCTCGGTCACGACCGAGATCGGCGATGTGAACGGGCGATCCAGGTACTTGTGCTCGTCCGGGATCGGGAGCGCCGCCTCCAGATCGGGCATGTGGGAAACCAGCTCCTCCAGCCGGGCGCTCTCCATCGGATCGCGGATGGTGAGGAAGGACTCGAAGGCGGCCTTCAGGCCCTTGAGGTTGTCCTCGTACACTTCGTACGGCCCGATCGTCGGGTCGATCAGGTTGTCCCCGATCCGCATCCAGGCCACATCGCTCTCGAAGTAGTCGTTCGAGAGGAAGGCGTCTGCGCGCGTCTCGAGGAAGCGCTTCAGCGACTCGTTGTCGCTGAGCCCCGCCGCCTCGTGGAGCAGGCGCGCGGCCTCCTCCAACTCGGCCCCGTACGCCTCCGAGTACGGCACCGCGATGAACGACTCGCCGTCCCTCCGGATCACCGTGAAGTACGACGAGAAGGCGGCTTCGTCCTCCGGGTGCGCCTCCAGCCAGGCGTCGATGTCCTCGCGCGTGATGTCCTCGGGGTAGTAACCGGCCCCTTCCGGCTTGGCTCCGACGTCGAGGAAGGGGAGGTCCTCCTCGAGCCGGTCCCAGGGGCCGTACATGATGTCGAAGTATTCGCGGGCCGCATCCAGGCCCGGGCCCTCGGCGTCGGCCAGGGCCCCGGCGAGCGCCTCGTTCCCCGCCCACACCTGATCCCGGAAGAGATCATCGAGGATGTCGGAGGCCTGCACGAGCTTCTTCATGGCCTGCCGTTGCCGGTCATCGAGCAGAGACTCGTCGAACGTCACGCGGACCGGCGCGAACCGCGCCAGGCGATCCTCGATCTCTGTGGCGTCGATGCCATCCGCGAGCCGGGCGGCATTCTCCGCCGAGCCATACTCCGCCGTGGTCATGGCCGTCTCTTCCGGTGCGCAGGCAGCCACCATGGCGGCCGCCACGGCACCGGCCGCGGCAGCGGTGAGACGCGCCCGGAAACGTGAGGGTGTGTTCATCGGATTACCCGCCGAGATCTCAGGTAGAAAGGACTTCTGACGATTGCTTCAGTGCCCTCGAAGATGGCTTCGATTCGGAAGGAGACGCCAGCCTCGAACACGCGGGTGGCGCAACACGGCGGGCAACGGTTACTGCATGAGCAACGAGATCTCCCGTACGACCCAACTCGGGACGGGGCGGTTGCTACGGAACGCCGGAAGAAAGTCGAGCCGCCGGATGACCTCCATGCCCGCCAGGTCGAACGCCTCGTTCCCCGACGAGGTCTGCACGACCACCTCGGCGGCGGTACCGTCCTCGCGGATGAGGACCCAATAAATCGCGCTGGTACGGGCGGAGAGCCCCTCCGCGCGCAGCACCGGAAGCAGGGTCCTGGTGAGCATCGCCTGCGCATCGGTATTCCAGATGGTCTCGGGTCCCTGATCGAAGGGGATGAACGCGGGGCCGAGCGCACGAAGCTCCTGGACTTCCTCGGAATCGTCGGACGGCGCGGGCGCCGGGGCACTTTCCGGCGTGGCTGGCGGGGGCGGCTTGTCCGTGATCGGGACCGTGATCGGGTGCGTATTCGTGCCCCCGTCGGAATCCGAGACCGTCAACGTGATCGTGTGTACGCCGATCGACAGCTCGCTCGCCGTCACCGACTCGCCGGTGCCGAGCTCACCGTCCAGATCCGACGTCCACACCAGCGAGGCGCCCGACAACGCCCCGTCCTCGAGATCCGTCCCCGTCCCCGTGAGTGTCACCGACGTCCCCGCGGTGAAGCTCGACCCGCCCGCCGGTGCCGTGATGGTCGCCGCCGGCAGGTTGTTGGTGATCGGGACCGTGATCGGGTCCGTATCCATACCTCCGTTGGAGTCCGTGACCGCGAGCGTGATCGTGTGCACGCCGATGGACAGCTCGCTCGTCGTCACCGACTCGCCGGCGCCGAGCTCACCGTCGAGGTCCGATGTCCACACCAGCGAGGCGTCCGACAACGCCCCGTCCTCGGGATCCGTTCCTCTCCCCGTAAACGCCACCGACGTCCCGGCGGGGAAGCTCGACCCGCCCGCCGGTGACGTGATCGCCGCCGTCGGCCTGTTGTTGGTGATCGGGACTGTGATCGGGTGCACATCCACGCCCCCGTTGGAGTCCCTGACCGTAAGCGTGACCGTGTGTACGCCGATCGACAACCCGCTCGTCGTCACCGACTCTCCGGTGCCGAGCTCACCATCCAGGTCGGACGTCCACAGCAACGAAGCGCCCGACAGCCTACCGTCCTCGGAATCCGTCCCCGTCCCCGTGAACACCACCGGCGTCCCGGCGGGGAAGCTCGACCCACCCGCCGGTGCCGTGATCGTCGCCGTTGGCCTGTTGTTCGTGATCGTCGGGGGGGGCCGGGGGACGGGCTCGGCGGTGGGCGAGCGGACGCCCTCGCCGGGGCGTGGGCCGGTGCCGGGTGGAGGAGGAAGCGGCCGACATCCCGTCCCCAGCAGCACGAGGATGATCAGCGGTGCCTTCACGCTTGCCCGAGTCCTTCGCTCTCGTCCTTCGCGCGCTCCTTGCGCGCGGCCTTGACCAGGATGAAGCCGAGACCGCCCCACACGAAGCCCGTCACGAGGATCATTACGATGATGCCGGTCGTTGTCACCTGGGTTCCCTCTTCCGGATTATGGTAGCAGATGCTCTGGCCGGATCCTCACGGCGCTCGGCGGCAAGGTAACTACCCGAGTACCCACACGCTCTCTCGGCACGACCCACTTCACAGGTTCTCCTTCGCTTCGAGCCCGAGCTCACCAGCGATCCCCTGCATGGCCTGGATCACCAGCAGGATGTGGTCGCTCATCTGCTCGCCCAGTTCCTCGCACGCGCTCCTCATCTCATCGCGATCCAGGGCAGCGGCAAACGCCTTATCCTTCATCTTCTTGTTGACCGATTTCGGCTTCAGATCGGAGATCCGGGTCGGGCGCACCAGTGAGCAGGCAACGATGAACCCGGTAAGGTCGTCGACGGCGCGCAGCGCCCGGTCCATCCGGGTCGTCGCCGGTACGCCCGTGTATGCGGCGTGGGCCAGGATCGCCTGACAGATGTCCTCGGACACTCCGCGCTCCCGGAGGATCGCCACGCCGGTGGTCGGGTGCTGCTGGTCGGGGAGGCGGTCGTCGTTGGGCCAGCGCTCGTAGTCGAAGTCATGCAGCAGCCCGGTCACACCCCACAGCTCCGGGTCCTCGCCGAACTTCTCGGCGTACGCCCGCATGGCGGCTTCGACCGCGTACATGTGCCGCCGCAGGCTCGGGCTCTCCGTGTACTCGTGGACGAGGGAAAGGGCGTCCTCTCGGCTCGGTATCATATCGGCCTGGCTCTCCTCTCTTGTCTCGAAGTCCGGGCGGCCCTCGCCCGGGTCGTGGCGCGATCGACATGCTGTCGCGTCATTTCCTCTTTCTGTCGTCGAGCAGTGCGGCACGCGTGACGGTCCCTGAGCCGAACCGCTCCGCAAGGGAATCGACGGCCGTGGCGACGCGCGAGTCGGCTTCGGGCTGTCCGCGGGAGTCACCGGTGGCCTGCTCGGCTCCGTGGACATCCGGCTCGAACAGGGCGAGCTGCCGTTCTCCGGTCGGCTCGAGCCCCGAAGCGGTGACCCCGATCAAGCGGACCCGGCGCTCCGGGCGATCGGCCTTGTGAAACAGCTCACGTGCGACAGGCCAGATCCGCTCGGTCGTATCCACGGCGCGTGGGAGGGTCCGCTGCCGTGTCACGGTCTCGAAGCCATCCCATCGCAATTTGATGTGCACGGTTCGCCCGGTCAGCCCTCGATGTCGGAGCCCACTCCCCACCTGCTCACACAGGCGGAGTAGCGTCCGTTCGACCTTCTCACGGTCCTCGACGTCATGGTCGAACGTGATCTCGTGCCCCAGCGACTTTCGGCCCGGGCTCGACACGCGCCGATGGTCGACTCCGTTCGCCAGGTCGTGGAACCGTCGCCCGAGCGCGGGCCCGAACGTGGTCTCGAGGAAGTTACGCTCCATGCGAGCGACGTCACCGATGGTACGCACACCCAGGTGGCGGAACCGCTCCTGCGCCCGCGCCCCCGCGCCCCACAACCGCGCGATCTCGAGCGGGGCGAGGAACTCCGCCTCCTGACCGGGTGGGACGACGACCAGGCCATCGGGCTTCTCCAGATCGCTCCCCACCTTCGCCACGTACTTGCTCGCCGCCACGCCGACCGAGGCGGTGAGCCGCTCTCGGGTTCTAATGTCGCGCTTGATCGAAGCCGCGATACGTGGCCCGTCCCCGAACAGGGCCCGGCTGGCGGTGACATCGAGGAAGGCCTCGTCGAGCGACAGCGGCTCGATGGAGTCCGTATAGCCCCGGAAGATGTCGAAGACGCGCTTCGAGATCTCGCCGTACAGCGACATTCGGGGGCGTATGTAGGCCGCCTGCGGGCAGCGGCGGTATGCCTCCGAGATGGGCATGGCGGACCCGACACCGAATTGGCGAGCTTCGTAACTCGCGGTCGATACGACGCCTCGGCCTCGCCCACCCCGCGGGTCGGCGCCGATCACCACCGGACGCCCCGCGAGCGACGGGTCCTCGCGCACCTCGACGGCCGCGTAGAATGCGTCCATGTCGACGTGGAGGATCGTTCGCGAAGCCGGCTGCGCCGCGCTCATGGGACCGCGCGCGTCCCGACGCTTTCGCGCTCGTCGATGATCCGACGAACCCTCCCCGGCGTGTCGCTCACCAGTCCGTTCACGCCCCAGTCGAGCAGCCGGCGCATGTCGGCGGCGCGGTTCACGGTCCACACGAACACGCCGATACCGTCGGAGTGCGCCCGGCGCACGAATCCGGGTGTCACGATGCGGATCGGGCCGCGCTTCTCGGGCACCATCGCCGCATCGACCGAAGGCACCTGGAGCCGTCCGAGTCCGATCTTGCCGAGCAGCACGTATCCGCGAAGCTCGTCCTGGTACGCGCACCGCCAGCGCGCGTGCCGGCCGGCCGGATCGACCTGTTCCCGATCGAAGCCCCCCACCAGGATACGCTCGTGATCCGGGTGGCTCTCGAGCCACTCACCCATCGCGTGCCCGGCTCGTGCCGACTTGATCTCGGCTACCACCGGGAGCCCCGCGACGGTCTCGAGAACCTCCTCCAGGGTCGGTATTCGAGCGCCCTGTTCGCGGAACGGGAACGTTTGCCCACCGTCCAGCGTGAAGCGGTACCCGGCATCGAATTGCCGGAGCTCTTCCAGCGTCAGCGCTTCGGCGTCACCCGACCCGTCCGTGGTCCGATCCAGTGTATCGTCGTGGAGGACGATCAGACGTCCGCAGCGGGTACAGTGCAGGTCGAGTTCGACCGCGTCCGCACCTACTTCGACCGCGTGCTTGAAGGAGGGAAGCGTGTTCTCGGGCGCGACGGCCCCGGCCCCCCGATGGCCGATGACCCGGATGGGCGAGGCCGGTCCGAACAAGCCGTCGGGGTACGATGAAGCGCGATCTTCGGGCATGCGCGCACGTTCGCGCCGGGGCGCGGGTGCGGCAAGCGCCCCGCGGCCGGCTAGCCCGCGTACAGGTGGAGGATCTTGCCGGATCCCGTGCGAACCGGGG
>JBDHHV010000071.1:0-22630 GCA_039589195.1 Gemmatimonadota bacterium
GTCGGAGAAGCGTACGGGAGTCTCGAGTTGTACGGGAGCACATACCTCTCGGCGGAGGCCTGGCCGTTAGAACCGACGCTGGCCTTGAGGGCGGGAACGCGTAAGGTCTTCGGTGACTTCCCCTTCTTCGACGCCGCGATCGTAGGCGGGCGCGGCACGCTCCGCGGCTACGATTCCGAACGGTTCGCGGGCGATCTCGCGCTGTTCGGCGCCGCCGAGCTCCGGCTGTCGCTGGTACAACCGAGGACGCCGCTTCTCGGCGACGTCGGCGTGCTGGGCTTCGCGGACGTGGGGCGTGTCTATTTCGACGGCGAATCCCCGGGCGGGTGGCACTCCGGGTACGGTGGCGGGATCTGGATCTCGTTCCCGGAGGTGTCGAAGGCCGTATCAGTGGTGATCGCACGAGGCGAGGAGGTCACGAGGGTCTACGCGTACGTCGGGATGCCGTTTTAGAGCGTAGGGTCTCGCGCGCACACCGGTTCGGAGTCCGAAGGCTGGAAATCCGTGTCCCAGGCGCGCATAATTCAGCGCGCGCGGGCGTAGCTCAGTTGGTAGAGCGTCAGCTTCCCAAGCTGAAGGTCGCCGGTTCGAGACCGGTCGCCCGCTTCCGCTTTCTTGAAGCCTCCGCATCGCGGGGGCTTTCGCGTCGTCGGGCGTTTCCGTCTTTGTCCGCCCGGCATCCACTTCCCGCTTGTCCTTGCCCGCCGTTCACCCGCTCGGCACTCTGGACTGCAGCAGAATCGTGTGTCCGTTAGACCGCGTTGAAGGAGCAAGTTGATTCAAATGACGAAGCAGATGCCGTGGCTTCGCGTCTTCGCCGAAGGCGTGGTGATCGTGGGCTCGATCCTGCTGGCGTTCGGGATCGACGCATGGTGGGATGGTCGCCAGGAGAGGCGAGCCGAGCGGGTTTACATCGGGAGGATCATCGCGGATCTCCGGGAGACTCGCGGACACATCATGGAGAACACGGAGCACTACGAGTCGCTGCTTCGACATGGGGCGGCGCTCCAACCGATCCTGACTGGGGTCGACGAGGTGCCTGCTGACACGCTTGGTTTTCTCGCCTCGGTCCTTCAAGCGAGCCGGATAACAGATCCTGTTGTAGCACGGAGCGCCTACGACGATCTCATCAGCACGGGTAACCTGCGGGTCATCCAGAATGATAGCCTTCGAGCCGCCCTGAGCAGGTTTTATGCAAACGTCGAGAATCAACTAAATCCTGTCGACTACAGCCGAGACCAGGCTCAGTACCGGGAGACGGTCCGCGGCATCTTGCCCGCCGACCTTCAGATGTTCATCAGGGAATCGTGCCTCGACGCTTCACCACTTGGCTGTAGCAAGGACTCGTCCGCGTACCGAGTCGGAGCGGTTGCACGAGCTGTCGTCGCAGAGCCCGGGTTAGACCGCAAGCTCAACTTTTCGATGCAAGCCATGTCGATCCGGCTGGGGTTCGTGTTGGATCGGGGGGGTTTTCTGGTGGCTTTGGCGTAGTCATCGAGAGTATTGATGCGCTGTTGGCGCTCCTGGAGGTCTCCGACCCTTCGTAGCCGACCTGTTCAGGTTGGGATGCGTTCAACAAGCGATCGCTGTCGTGGGTGGGAGGGGCCCGGACCCTTGTGACGCTAATTGTGCCGTTGCCCACCGTGGTCAGTCGGGGTGTATCGGGGTCAGAAGTGCGAAAACGGCCATTTTTCGTGGCTCACCGTGGCTGGTCGGGGTGCCGCCGACTCTTCCCAAGCTGAAGGTCGCCGGTTAGAGCTGCGGCCGCAGACGCGGTCCTCGCTCGGCTTTGCCCCGAGACCGGTCGCCCGCTTACGCGTAACTATCTGTAACGTAACGGGTGGACGATCAGGACCATCCTGCGCGTCAGATGCTTCGTCTCATTCCTCTCGCTCTATCCACAGGTCTTCCATGTTCCAGAGCGGATCGTACATGCGGCCGTTGCTCAGGCCCCGGATCCGCTCGTGCACGACCCAGTTCCACACGCGGGGATACAGCGGCGTGATGGGCAGGTCGGCCTCGAGAAGGGGGGCGAGCTCCGGGTAGACGGATGCCCTCGCTTCGGGGCTCCCGGTCTGTATAGCCCGCTCGAGCAACTCCACGATGGCCGGATTGCGATACCCGATGGGTGAGTCCGGCCCGTACAGATGCGAGATGTCCTGCTCGCCGCCGTGCAGGTGGCTCGTGATGAGGAAGACCACCGCATCGAAGTCACCCACCTGCACTCGCTCAAAGATGGCGAGCGCGTCTCGGCGCTCGATCTCCACCCGCACTCCGACGCGGCCGAGCTGGTCCTGCACGAACACCGCCGCCGTCTCTTCTTCGTCTGCCGGCACGAGGAAGCTAAGCGCGAGCTCTTCTCCACCCCGCTCACGCACCCCGTTTCCATCGGCATCGCGCCAGCCAGCCTCATCGAGCATGGCTCCAGCCCGCTGCGGGTCGCACGGCCATCGCTCGGGGAACCGCTCCTCACGGATCTGCTCGTCCGTGGGCGGGACATCGAGGACCGGTGTCTCGGCCGGAAGGTGGAGGAGTCCCATCAGCGCCCGCCGGTCGATGGCCATCGTGAGCGCCTGTCGGACCGTCGCATCCGCGAGCGCCGAGTGGCGGTGATTCCACACCAGCGCCGTCGTCTCGTGATGGTTGATGTTGTAGTAGATCCGCTGGCGCGGGTCCTCCAGGAGCTTGCCCACGTCCTGCCATGGCACGTAAGGGGCACCGTCGACGGCCCCACTCAGGAGCTCGGGCAAGGTCTCCCCGCCCAGCTTCAATCGGACGCGTTGGATGGCCGGTTCACCGCCGAAGTACTGCGGGTTCGCCTCCAGCTCGACCATCGTGAGCGGCTCGGTGCGGACGTGGCGATAGGGCCCAGTCCCCACCGGACTCCGCCAGAAGTGCCACTCGGTGAACTCGGCCGGATCCTCGTCGACGAGCAAATGTCGCGGGTAATAGACGATCCAGAAATCGTTCGGCGTCCCGAACGACAGCGAGGTATGTGCGGTGATCGTGTATGTGCTGTCGTCCAGCACCTCGAGCTCGTACGCGTCCGGCGGCAGCCACATGATCTCGGGGTGGCTGTAAAGGCTCATGGTGAATTCCACGTCGCGGGACGTGAACGGCGCGCCGTCGTGCCACAGGACGTCGGTTCTGAGGTGCACGGTCCACGTGTTGGTGGCGGGGTCGTGCTCCCAGCTCCTCGCGAGCAGACCCTCCATCTTCCCCTCTTCGCCCCGCCGCACCAGAGGATTGAAGACAAGGAACTGAGCGGTGAACCCGCCGTAGGGGCTGAGCACGTTCTCGCCGAGCGGGGTGAGTAGCGTGACCGTCGAGGCCTCATCGGGTCCGGCGCGGGGCTCCTGACAGCCGAACGTCGCGAGCGCGATCAGGGCGAGGACGGTTGGGAGTCTATTCGATTTCATCTCTGGTGCTCCTTGGACTGGGTTGTAGCTTCGGGTTCGTCTTCGGCGAGCCGTCTCACGGGAACAAGCATCCTACCGATGAAGGTGTGTTCCGCGCGCCTATCCATGCCGCTCTCTGTCCGCCTGGCGATGGCCCACGGGGAAAAGCGTCGGGGCATGGCAGACGCAGCAGTCATGGCGTGCCATCGGTGCTGCACGTCACGGCTCGGGAGGGAATCTAACCCGGCAGTATGAGGCGGAAAGACCAGCACCGGCGACCAGCACACCTGTGCGGGTTTGTGTGCGGGTTTCGCCCTACGGAAACCGTATACGATGGACTCCGGCCCCTACTGAAATAGTATGTTGATGCCCGTGTGGTCTATGAATTCCGTAGGAATCGGGGCTCTGGCGAGGTGCTTCCCAAGCTGAAGGTCTCCGGTTCGAGACCGGTCGCCCGCTTACGCAGAGAGCCCCGAGGGGTACTGTCAACTTAAGCGGGTCGGAGTGAGAGAGGGGCGAGGGAGGCTGGTCGATCAGGATGTCTTAGCCGGCGGTGGCCGCACTCCAGTCTTTGAAGGACCGAGTAAGCAACCGGCGGTAGTTCTCCGCACGCAGATGATGGCGCCCGGGCCGGAAGTGGTTCTGGATCACTCCGTGAACCGACAAGAACCGCTGTGCTTGGCCCGGCGACTTTGAAGCCCCGCATCTGCCGCTCTCGCTGCCGGGTCGGTTGATGTGAGATCTCAGCCCGATTGTTCGCGTAGCGGCTCGTATCGTGGACCACGGAGAGCATGACGTTTCGGTGCGCGGCTGAATAACTCCTCAACTGGTCCGTCACCAGCTTCCATGGCAGGCGTGCTTGCCCTTTCAGCAGCTTGCGAAAAAACCGTCTCGCCGCGCGGGCGTTACGATACCGCTGAACCAGAATGTCGATCACGTCCCCATCCTGGTCGACGGCTCGCCACAGGTAGTGGCGCTCGCCCTGGATCTTCAGGAAGACCTCGTCTAGATGCCACACGTCACCCAGCCTACCGTGTCGATGCCTGAGCTTCCGAGCGTATTCGGGTCCGAACTTCAGGCACCACTGTCGGATGGTCTCGTAGGTGACGACGATGCCCCGCTTCGCGAGGAGGTCTTCGACATCTCGAAAGCTCAGGGAGAACCGATGATACAGCCAGACGCTGTGACTGATGATCTCGGGAGGGAACCGGTAGCCGCGATACCCGCTTGCGTTCGTCTTCATCGGCAAGGTCTGCGGAAACTTGGCTCAAGTTGACAGTACCCTGACGCAGCATCGAGGTCACCCGCTGGAAAGCTCACGACCATCGCTGCCGTGCCAACCGTGGCTCTCACCATGCTCACCTTCGTCATGCTCAAACGAGAGAGACGGACGGCAGTCGCTCGACACCGTCGACCCGGGCGGGCTCGCCGGCCTCCGCGCGGATCACGCCGCGTCGGCTCAGGAACGCGAGCGCATAGAAGCCCGCCACGATCAGCAGGAGTGCGCGGATTCCGGTCATGAAGCTCAGCGACTGGAGTATCGCTCCCACGAGCGCCCCGAACAGGTTCGCTCCCAGGGCCACGTCCTTGCGCTGCGCGCCGGCCCACGATCGGACGAAGACGATGCCGCTGAAAAGCATGGGCAATGTCGTGAGTCCGCCCACGACGACGGCCTTCGGTCCGGCTGGCAGGAACGCGAATCGAGCCAGGTCGATGAAGTAGAGACCGATCGCGGAGCCCAACAACGCCGCATACACGGGACCGGTCGGCAATCGCGGCCATTTGGCCGCGATCATGTTGGCCACCAGCACCATCCCAAACACGCCGGAAATGATCACGGCGTTCACCTGCCAGGTGCTGCCCAGCGCGACCGAGGCCTTGCTGATGTTCTGAACCTCCAGCAACAGGAAGGCCGCACCCAAGAAGAAGAAGTGCCACTCCGAGGTGCGCCACGCCCTGAGATCCAGCGCGGGAGCCCCGAGTCGACCACGCAGGCTCGCGTAAAGCACCAGAAGCAGGATGCCCAGAAGGAAGTAGAGGGTCGGGATGCGCGGCGTCGGCAGATACAGATACGGCCAGTCATCCGAGGTCACGCGCGTCGAATACCCGAGCTCGAGCGGCGTCTGCTCTTTCCAACCCTCGATCAGCCCGGCCAGATGAGGTTGAGCGGCGAGCTGCGATTCCACCACGTCGAGATCCCCGGCGAGGAACATCGTACCGCCCCACCCCAGCGAGCCATCTGGCACGATGAACGCCACCGGCTCCTCGCCGAACACCTCGCGCAACGCGCTCGCCATCCGGTCCGCGATAAACGGCTTTCTCACCTCGAACGTCAGCACCATGACACCGCCATCCGCCAGCAGATCAGCGGCGTGAGCGATGCTCTCCCGCGTGTACACATAGTGGTCGAGGCGGGCGTTGGTCATCGCGGTGGTGGTGTGCGAGTCGAGATACCCGAACACGATCAGGTCGTATCGCTCCTCGCCGGCCCTGGCGAAGAAGGAGCGTGCGTCATCGACTACGATGTCGACGCGTTCCGACGCGTACGGCCGCTCAGGGTGGTGTTCTCGGCCGAGTTCCACGATCGCGGGGTCGATCTCGACCGCGACGATCTCCTCGGCCCCGTGCCGCAGCGCACCGGCCGCATCGTTTCCGCTGCCGGCGCCCACCACCAGCACACGCCGCGGTGCGGGGTGCACGAGCAGAGGTATGTCGTACTGCGTGTGGCCGATCAGCTCGATCGGGACCTGCGGCGTTGCCGCGCGCAGCGTCTCCGGGCGGAGGTCGAGCATAATCTGGTACCCCACGTTGTTGACCCGGATCTCGGGCCGTATCGGGAGCCCGGCCGGGGCCTCCCGCAGGGACAGAGTCAGTTTCTGGTACGGCGACCAGACCGTGGAGACGGACCCGGGAGCGGCCGTGCTGAAGGCGGAGAGCCCCATGATCGAGAGCACACCCGCGGCGTGGAGCGCTCGGCGGGGCTCGGGTCGCCGCAGAAACGGAAGGAGGAGCGCGCCGAGCACCACGAACCATGGGGTCGGCGAGAGCTGCATCCAGCTCAGAAACACGAACAGCCATATGCCGACCAGGCTACCGGCCACGTTGAGCGAGTACGCCAGGATCGGCCGCGGGTGATCGTCCAGAAACCGGCCCAGCAGCCGGCCGATCGGGATGAACGGTCGAACGACGAGCGCCATCACCAGGAACGTGAGGCCGAGCCCGATCAGCACGTGGGCCACGGCCTCGATCGGGGAACGCGACGCCCCCATAACCCAGATCTCCAAATCACCGAGCGTGCTCAACAGCAGACTGATGTTCTGCAGACCCGTGCGCGTGATCGGGAAAGCGAGAAGACCGGTCAGGGCCACGAGCGGCCACACGATCTGGCCGACCCTCGCTGGCTGCCGACTCGTGAACAGCCCCGCCCCCAACCCCAGGAAGCACACCACCAGCACGGTGTTTTGCAGATAGGCGAAGATCCGGATCTCGGTACTCACCCACCGGATGAGCAAGAGCTCGAGGAACAGGCCGAGCACACTGATCCACACGATGGCGACCGCGGGGTGCGCGGCGACCGGTGACTCCTCTGAGCCTCTATCCATGGACCGGTTGAGGGATTGCACTCGTCTTTCCATCCGTGGGCTCGCGTGGGCTCGGCACGGGGTGCCCTCGTCGTTCCACCGGCCGGAGCGAGAATCAGCAAACTAGGTGCCACGCTCGCGCTGTGGACTGGGCCACGGCAGCGCCGAGCGTTTCGGATCCTGGTCCACCCGACACCCACTCACGGCTTCCCCTTTGCCCACCTCTCACGCGCTCGGCACCCTGGTCCGCAGCATAATCGCGTGTCGGTCTACGAGGACGGGTGTATGAACAAGAAATCTATGATCGGACCGTTGGCCATTGCTGTCGCGCTTCCACACCCGGCCAGCAACGCGGCTCGAACCGACGAGGTGGACGAGTACGTACCTACCCGTACGGCTTCGGTTGGCTCTTGATCGATCATCGCGGGCACAGACGCATCTCGCATAACGGAGGCACCGATGCCAATATCACCCGGTTTCCGGAGCAAGGGCTAACCGAGTCGTAGACGAACCTGCGGCTGCAGGATTTCCTGGCGCCCTACGTGACGCTCTGGCTCGCGGGGGATGGGAAAGTCGCGGACCTCATGCCGTACAGAGACCTGAGTGGCTGAACGTTGAGTCAGTTCGAGTACGTTTCCGTTCTCGTCGCGGTTATCGCGGGCCTGGGGATCGTCCACCTCCTGCGCGGCGTCGCTCGCTTCATCGAGGCCCGAGGCAAGTGGACCCCCTACTGGGTACACCTGCTGTGGACGTGGAACGTCTTCTACTCCCTGATCGTGTTCTGGTGGTTCACCTGGAGCCTGCGCGATCTGCCCCAATGGAATCTGTTCGCCTTTCTCTACATCCTGATCTTCGCGGTCGTCCGCTATCTGCAGTGCGTGGTGCTCTTCCCAGCGGATGATGGCACGACGGATTTCCGCGAGATCTACTTCCGAAACCGGAGACCCTTCTTCGGGTTCGAGATCCTGGCCGTTTGGCTAGCCGTCGGCGACGTATACCTGAAGCACTGGCTCGGAGTGGCCGATTACGGAGCCGTGTTGGCCGTCCAGGTGGGGGTAGGGGTCGGCGCCACGGTCTTGCTCTCGATCGCGCGGCGCTCGACGAGTCGTCGGTTTCATGCCGCGTATGCCGTCTTCGTCTGCATCGTCATCTTACTCAGCACATCCGGAGGGTGGTCCCTGAGGTCGTGACCTGCTGCAACGCATCGCCATCCCTGATCACGGGGGCGGTGACCGCCCGGTGATCGCCGCCAGCCACCTTTGCACGCTGAGTCACGCTGATTGGCGAAGGTGAGTTGGCCAGGCGGCTTCTTCGGGAGCGGTCGGAGCGACAGCGCCGAGTGCCGCCACAGGGACGAACTGGTGGTTTGCATGAAACTGGCAAGTCGGCTGCGCAGTGGATCTATCCCGTCCCCGATGTTTTGGTCTCTGATGGCGTGCTTGGGCGCCGCGGGGTGCGGGTCGGAGGGTCCGACCGGCTCTGCTATCCCCTCCCCTACGGGTGACGCGCCGGGTGCGCTGATCCTCTCCCTGCGCACCGTGGGCGACCAGGTCGACGCCGACGGCTACACGGTCGTCCTGGACCAGGCACCGGGCCTCGAGGTGCAGATCAACGGAGAGATCCGCATCCCGGGCGTGACCCCGGGAACGCATTTGCTCGAGGTGCGGGATATCGCGTCCAACTGCCGACTCACCAACCAGGAGAACCCCGGTTCGGTCTCCGTCTCCGCCGGTGCCACGGTTCGAGTCGATCTCGAGGTGTTTTGCTTGCTGCCCGACCCCGGTCGGATCCTTTTCACATCGCCGATTACCGGCCGCGTTCGCGTGATGAGCGCGCTCGGCGGTGAGCGGCAGGTCGTTCCGGTAGAGGGCACCAACAGCAAAGTGTCGGTGACGTCTGACCAGCTAAGGATCGCCTTCGGTCTAAGGGATGACATCTGGGTGGCCGACGCCGACGGCTCGAGCCCGATCAACCTCACGAATACGGATCTGCGTGAGGCAAGACCCGATTGGTCGCCCGATGGGCGGCAGCTGGCATTCATGGGGGAGGGCGCTTCCCAGAACGAGACGTTCGATATCTTCGTGATGAACGAGGATGGCTCGGGAGTCACCAATCTGACGCCCAATACGCCGGACTGGACGGATGGCGAGCCCGCCTGGTCTCCGGACGGCAGTCGGATCGTCGTCCGCAGCCATCGGAGCGGCGCGGGTGATCTATGGACGATGGCCCCGGACGGGAGCCAGGCCACGCAGCTCACATCACGCGGATCGTTCGACACGAACGCCCGGTGGTCGCCGGACGGTCAAGAGGTCGTCTTCACGCGGTTCACGGGACCGCTGGAGGAGGGAGGGACGAGCTGGGAGCTGTTCGTGATCAACGCGGACGGCACGGGACTCACACAGCTCACGAGCGACGAACGCGTCAACAACGAAGCCGATTGGTCCCCCGATGGCCGCTGGATCGTCTTCTCGAGCGGGTTTGTCGCCGAAGGGCGGTTCCAATCCGATCTCTTCGTGATGCGCCCGGACGGCACGGACCGGTTGCAGCTCACCTTCAACGAGGAAGCGAACTTTCCGGTCTGGGTCCCCTAGCAGAACCCCTTCCCGGAGCGAAGAGTCCGTCGGAGCCGCGCCTACCCGCGCTCCGCCAGGATCTCCTCCAGCCGCGTCTGTGCGGCGCGGACGCGGGGCTGGAGCTCCTCGTCGGCCTCGGCCCACAGCTCTACGAACATCGCGTAATACTTGACGGCGTTCTCGGGATCACCCTTCGCATCGTAGAGTTGGCCGAGACGCTCCAGGGTGGCGGGGAGCCAGTCCTGGTCGAAGTACACTCGGCCGGGCCATGGCCGGTCCAGATAGCTCTCGTATGCGACGATGGCGGAGTCCGCGAGGCCTGTCCGGTCGTGGGCGAGCGCGAGGCCTGTGATCGAGCACGAGAGGCAGATGCCGTCGTCGGTGTTTCGATAGCCCTCGATCGCGTCGTCGTAGCGGCCTTCGGCCAGCGCGAGCGTGGCCTGGGCTCGCTCGTAGCCGCGCGGACTCCGTAGCTCCTCCGCGACGACGCTTTCGAACTCGGCCAGCACCTCGCGTGCGCGATCGGGTCGGCTTGCCAAAGAGAGCAGCATAACCAGCTGCTCGTACGGGCGATCCAGGTCGGGGATGTCGGTCAATGGATAGCGCGCGAGGGCGGCGTCCAGCACTCGCTCGCCTGCCGCGGGATCATGACGGGTGAGAACCTCCGTCCACGCCGCCGATAGCGCGGCGTCCAGCGCTTCGGAGATCACACCGCGCTCGACGTGCCGCCGCTCCACCTGGGCCCTATGGGTGCGGGCGTCGCCCAAGCGGCCTTGAGCGGTCGCGATGGCGGCCCGCACGTCCTCCACCCAGCCCATCCAGAAGGGATTGGCACCCTGCTCTCGCTCCAGCTCATCGGCGTACGCGAGCGCGGCTTCACGATCGCCCTGGCCCGCCGCGACCAGCACCGAGAGCTGCGGGATTTGGGGGTTGCCGGGCACGTTGGAGGCGCCCCGCTCGAGCGTGTTCCAGGCACCGTCGAAATCCCCCAACGCCATGCGGGCGACGGTCAGGTTGAAGTACGGAGGCAGATTGATCGAATCGACGCGCAGAGCTTGCTCGAAGAGATCGGCCCCACGCTCGAAGTCACGGGCTTCGTTGTATTTGATCCCCAGGTTGTTGAGGGCCCAGTCGTCGTTCGGATTAAGCTCCAGAAGGTTCTCGTATGCGGTGATCGATCGAGCGTTCTCGTTGGTCACGTCGCTGTAGTACGCCGCCATCGCCAGATATCGCTCACGCTCGGTCAAACGATCGCGGTGCTCGAACGCCCTGGTGAGCGCCTCCACCTGTCGCGACCGCTCCTGGAAGCGGTTGGCAAAGGTGATGCCCAGCTTCCTCCACGCCATGGCGAATTCGGGATCCAACGCCAACGCCTCTTCGAGCAGCCCGATGCCTCGCTCTTCATCACCGCTCACCTCGAGGGCGTACACTGCCTGCGAGTATTTGCGGAGAGCCTCGAGATCGCCCGTCGTCACCCGGGCCAACGGCGTCTCGGCCCTGATCGTGATGAGCGACTCGCCGATCCGCTCCCGCAGGTTCTTGGAGAGCTCGTCGATCGCCGCGATCATCTCGGAGTCATCCGAGGCGGTCTCGCGCTGCGAGGCCAGCACCTCTCCCGACCCCGCGCTGACCAGCTGAGCCGTAAGGACGAAGCCCGTCCCCACCGGGTTGATCTCTCCCCCGATCACCGCGGGAAGCCCCTCGCGAACTGCGAGCTCGCGCCCCCGCTCGAGGGTCAGGTGGGAGCCGATGGCCTCCATGCGTGCGAGCGCGTCGCGAATGAACGAGGGCTCGGCCAGACGCACGAGGCTCGATTGGGAGAGGTCCACCCGGAACGCCTCCGTTGCGGCGCGCGCGAGCGTCGAGTCGGCCGCCTCGAAATCGGTGAGGACGATCGTCGCCCGCTCCTCCAGCAGACCCTTGGCGACGAGCGTACCCGCGGGGCCGATCCCCAGAACGCGCATGGCCATGAACCCGCCGGCCCCGACGCCGAGGAGCGCGAACGCGGCGACGCCGCCGAGAAGCGCGTTTCGCCACGTGAAGAGCCTGTGGCCGGCGCCGACCGTCGCGGGGACGTCGGGCGAGCCCTCTTCGGTCGGTGCCCGCGGCCGGGCATCCGGCTTCTCGACTGACGTCGCCGTCGCATCATCGGGAGTGTGGCCGGCACCACGTGCGCGTCCCATCATCCCTTCCTGCACGAACGCGGTCGCCATCACGACGGGAAAGCCGAGCACGAGGAGGACCAGCGAGAAGGGGCGCACCCAGTCGGGGAGCCCGGCGGCCTCGGTCAGCTGCTCGACCACTTGGAGGGCGATCCAGGAGCCGGCCAGATAGATCCCCAGCACCTGCCACAGGGAACGGCGGTGGATCTCGTGGATGAGGTCTTTCATGGGCTCACTCCGGTGGCCTGGCCCACTCCTGCGGTCCTGCGCGCTCCGGTCATCCCGCGCACTCCGGTCGTCCGGCCCACTCCGGGGGCGGGTTGCGCGAGTACGCAGTCACACGTTCGATGCCTCATCCTCTCTCCCTCACGATCTCTTCCAATCGGGCCTGCGCGGTGCGGACGCGGGGCTGGAGCTCCTCGTCGGCCTCGGCCCACAGCTCGACGAACATCGCGTAGTACTTCGCCGCGCTCTCCAGATCGCCCTCCTCGTAGTGGAGCTGACCGAGCCGCTCGTACGCGGGCCCGAGCAGCGGCCCCTGCGCGTACTCGTTGCCGAAGAACCGGTAGAACCACGGCGTCTCCACGTAGCGTTCGTATGCCACGATCGCCGCGTCGGTGTCACCGGCGGTCTCGTGCGCCCGGGCGAGGCCCGGGAGCGGGCACAGGATGCAGTATCCCGTGTCGGAGCGGCCGAACTCGTCGATCGCGTCCTCGGCTCGCGCCTCGGCGAGCGCGATCTCGGCGAGGGCGCGGTGGTAGTCCGGTCTTTCGGCCTCCCGGAGCTCGGTCGGGATCTCGCTCTCGAACGCGGTCACGTAAGCCCGCGCGCGATCAGGCTGCCTCGCTACCGCAAACAGCTCTGCGAGCGACAGGTACGGTCGGTCGAGAGGAGAGATCTCCGAAAGGGGCGACCGCTGGAGCGCGCGCGTCACGCGAGCGACACCACCTGCCGGGTCCCCGCGCACGAAGACGTCCAGCCACGCCCTCTGGATGGCGTTGGCCAGAAACTGCCCGCCCAGACCGCGCTCCTCGTTCGCCGCCATCGCGTCGTCCAGATACCGGCCGGCGTCGGTCAGCCGGCCGAGGGCGCCGGTCAGCGATCCCAGATCCGACCCCCCGAGCGACCTCAGATCGAGGCTTGTGACCGCCTGTTCCCTCCACAGGTGCCGAGAACGCTCGAGCGCGCGTTCGTGGTCGCCCCTGGTGGCGGCGAGGTGACTCTGGAACCAGACGATGGGCACCGTCTCGCCGAAGCGGGCGGCGGCCGAATCGAGGCGTGCCTCCGCCGGGCCGAACAGACCGAGATCGGCCTCCACCTCGATCAGGTTCGACAGCGGGCGGAAGCTCTCCGGTTCGGCGCGTGCTGCGCGCTCGAAGTACTCGGCGGCCCGTTCGAAATCGCGCAGCTCGGCGTAGGCGACCCCGAGATTGTTGAGCGCGAAATGATCCTGCGGGTCGAGCTCCAGGAGGCGCTGCAGCTCGAGGACCCCCTTTTCATTCTCGTGCGTGGCGTGCGAAAAGTAGCTGGCGCGCGTCACGTACCGCTCGCGCTCGGTGAGGCGATCCTGATGATCGAACGCCTTCCTTAGAGCAGCGACTCCCCGCTCGCGCTCTTCCCGACGGTTCAGGAGCTCGGTTCCCAGCTGGCGCCACGCCATCGCGAAGGCGGTGTCGAGACCGACCGCATCCTCGAGCAATGCCAGCGCCCGCGGAGAAGGTCCCTCGATGTCTATGACGCGCACCGCCTGAGAGTACTTCCGTAGCGCCTCGAGATCCGGTGTCGTCACCTGCTCGAGCGGCGGGTTGCTGCGAATCGAACGGAGCGACTCGCCGATCCTCTCCCGGAGACCGCTCGAGAGGCGGTCGATCGCGGACACGACCTCGCCCTCGTCCTCGGCGGCGGATCTCTGCGAGGTGAGGACCTCTCCGGTCTCGACCCTCACGAGATTCGCCGTGAGCACGAAGCCTCCACCCGCAGGGTTGATCTCGCCCCCGATCACCGCCGGGACGCCTTCTCGCTGTGCGAGTTGGCGCGCGAGCTCGAAGTCGAGCCCCCCTTCGGCCGGTCGCTCCATACGTGCGAGACCCTCGTGGATGAGCGTCGCGTCGGCTACCCGCACGACCGTCGACTGGGACAGGTCAACCCGAAGCGCCTCGGTGGCGGCCCGCGCGAGCGTGGAATCGGTCGAGGCGAAATCGGAGATGATGATCGTCGCCCGCTCCTCGAGCAGCCCCTTCGCGACCAGCGTGCCGGCCGGACCGATCCCCAACGTACGAAGGGCCATGTAGCCCGCGGTGCCCAGGCCGAGGAGGGCGAACGCCACGACCCCGCCCATGACCGCGTTGCGCCACGTGAACAGACGGTGGTGGACGGCGCGGCCGCCGCTACTCTCGCCTTTCGTCAGTGCGCCAGGAGGCGCGCCTGCCGGTGTGCGGCCCTCGTCATGCCCCGGGGCGCGCGAGTCGGCCTCGGGCGAAGCCGTTCGAGGGGGTTGAGCGTCGACCGGTTCCCCTTGCCCCGGGATTGACGGGTCCTGGTCGGTTGCCCCGCGCGGGCCACCTTCCTGCACGAAGGCGGTCGCCACGACGATCGGAAGCCCCATGAGGAGCAGGATGAGCGCGAACGGCGGCACCCAGTCTGGAAGACCGAGGCCCTCCGTCAGCGTTTGGGCCACCTGGAAGACGATCCAGGAACCCACTACGTAGATCCCGAGCACCTGCCACAGGGAGCGCCGGTGGATCTCGTGGATGAGGTCCTTCATCGACTCACTCCCGCGTCCCCGCTCGGTCTCTGGCCCGCTCCACTCTGGCCTGGAGCTCCTCGTCCGCTTCGTCCCACAGCCGCGCGAGCTGTGCGAAATGCTCCGCCGCCATCGACGGGTCTCCGCCCTCTTCGTACAGGGCCGCGAGGCGATCGTGAGCGCGTGGCAGGTGCCAGGCGTCGTCACGCGCGCGCCACAGATAGGGGGTAGATAGATAACGCTCGTACGCCGCGATCGCAGAGTCCGGCTGCCCGGCGATCTCGTACGCGTGCGCGAGCAGCGGCTGCGAGCACGCGATACAGGTGCCCCGATCCGCTGCCCTGAACGCTTCGACGGCCGCGGTCGCGTTACCTTCCGCCAGCGCCACTGCGCCGCGCGCTCGATCCAGCCGGATTCGCTGCGGGGCGCCGCGAAGCTCGGGGGCGACATCGGCTTCGAAGCCGTCCAGCAGCCCTCGTGCGCGCCTCGCCCTCCCCGCCAGCGCATACGCCTCCGCCAATTCGAGCGAGGGCCGGTCGAGCGGGCCCAGCTCGTCCAGCGGGTGCTGCGCGACCGCGGCGTCCAGAATCTCGGCGGCGGCGGCCGGAGCGCCCCGTATCCAGACGTGCATCTGTGCGAGCTCGGCTGCGGTGACGAGGTACTGTCGCGAGAGCCTGCGCCGCTCGTTCAAGGCCATGGCATCGCGGTAGAAGCGCTCGGATTCCGCGACCCTTCCCCTGACCGCGGCGAGGCCGGCCAGCTCGATGTTCGTCTGAGCCTGCCAGTACGGGCTCGCGACTTCGTCGTCGCGAAGCGTCTGGAGCGCGGCCATTGCCTCTGCGTACTCGCCCCGAGCGGCCCGAAGCTGAGCCAGGTGCTCCTTCGCGGTCGGGTCGTGCGCCAGCCATGGATACGCCTCGATGTGACGCCGCGCCGCTTCGAAATCCCCCGTGTTCGCGTGTGCCCAGATCAAGTTCATGAACGGGATCGTCGAGAGGGAGTCGATCTCGAGCGCCCGCTCGAACCGGGGGATCGCGGCCTCGTACTGCCGCTGCTCCAGACGCAGAACTCCGAGATTGTTGACCGCCGCTCCCTCGTCGGGCTCGCGGCTCAGCAGGTTCTCGTAGGCGGCGATCGCCGTGGGTAGATCGTCGGCGACGGTGCTGTGGTACGCGGCCGTGGCGAGGTCCCGCTCGCGCGCCGTGAGACGGTCGCGCTTCTCGTATGCCTGGGTGAGCGCCTCTACAATGCGTGCTCGCTCCTCGCTTCGGTTGCTGAGCGCGATGCCGAGCTTGCGCCACGCCATGGCGAAGTCCGCGTCGAGCTGCACTGCTTCTTCGAGGAGCGCGATCCCTCGGTCCTGCGCCCCTTCCATGTCGATCGCGCGCACCGCGCTGGAGTACCTTCGCAGCGCATCCAGGTTCGCCGTCGTGACACGCTCGAGCGGGTCGGCCCGACCGATCGAGCGGAGAGGCTCGCCGATCCGCTCGCGCAGAGCTTTCGAGAGCTCGTCGACCGCCCCGACGAGATCGTCGGTGTCCCTCGCCGTCGCCCTCCTCGAGACGAGCAC
Organism: Gemmatimonadota bacterium; assembly: GCA_039589195.1. Lineage (GTDB taxonomy): Bacteria > Gemmatimonadota > Gemmatimonadetes > Palauibacterales > Palauibacteraceae > JBDHAC01. The sequence continues at coordinate 16,028 of JBDHHV010000071.1, forward strand.
CGATCCGTCTTCGGCCGCGACTACCTCACCCGTCAGCACGTAACGCGACCCCACACGTCGAGGGCGACTTCGCGCGCGAGTTGCAGGTCCAGCGTGGCGTCCGGCTCCAACTCCATGCGATCGAGCGCGGCGCTCACGTACCGCTGGTCGTGCAGACGCACCACTGGCGACTGGGCGAGGTCGACCCGGAGCCCGTCGGTGATCGCCCGTGCGAGCTCGCTCATGTCGGCCGGGCTCGCGAAGTCCGCCAGGATGAGCTGCTCGCGCTCGTCGAGCGTCCCCTGAGCCACCAGCGTTCCCGCCGGCCCGATGCCCAGCGTGCGCAACACCATGTAGCCGGCCGTGAAGACCGCCAGGAGAAGGAAGGCGCCTACGCCTCCCAATAGCGTGTTCCGCCACGTGAGCAGGTCGGTCGCACCGATGCGTCGTGGAGGAGGAGCAGGTGGCGTCGTTGCAGCAACCGGCCGAGCGCCGGGTCGCGGGGACACCGCCGGGTCCCAAGTCGTCTGAACGGCGGCAGCCCCCGCCAGGGGGTCGGCCGCAAGGGCTTCGGCGTCCGGGACGTCCTCGCTCTTCGGCTCGGTCGTGAGCCTGGGCCATGGCGCGGGCCTTCCCTTCTGAATGGACGCGGTCGCCAGAAAAGCCGGAAGCAGCAGGACGAGGATCACGGACGCGGTCGGCTCGACCCAGGCGGGAAGCCCCACGGCGACCCGCAACATCTCGAACGTCTCGAACAACAGCCAACTGAACACGGCGTACGCCGCCAGCACCTGCCAGATCGAACGCCGGTGCAGCTCGCCGATCAGTTTCTTGAAGGCCATCTCCGACTCCGTTTGCTAGCGCTCAAAAGTCGCGCCGGCCTCGCGCCGCCATCCCTCACCCTCGCTCCCGCAGGATCTCCTCGAGTCGAGCCTGCGCCGCGCGCACGCGAGGCTGGAGCTCTTCGTCGGCCTCGGCCCACAACTCTACGAACATCGCATAGTACTTGGCCGCGTTGTCCAGGTCGCCCCGCGCATCGTACAGTTCCCCGAGGCGCTCGTACGTCCCGGCCACGAACGCGCCGTCCCAGTAGAGGCGATCCAGGAACTGCATCTCCAGATACCGCTCGCGCGCCGGGATGACCGAGTCGGTCATCCCGGCACTCTCGAACGCGTCGATCAGGTACGGAACGGGGCAGAACGTGCATCCCCCCGCATCCGACCGGCGAACCAGCTCGATCGCCTCGTCGTGACGTCCCTCGGCCGTCGCGATCCGCGCCTGGCTGCGCAGAAGGTCGTACTCGCCGAATCGGCCCCGGGACGGGACCTCGCGCTCGTACTCTTCGACGAGGGCCCGGGCCTCCCGAGCTCGTCCGGTCACGGCATAGAAGTCCGCGAGGTCCAGATAGGGGCGATCGGCGGCGGGTAGCGCCTCGATCGGGTTACCGGCGAGGGCCTCCTCCACCAGGGCAATGCCCCGCGCGGTATCGCGCCGGCTGCCCAGGTTCACCCAGGCGTGGAAGATCGCGTCCGAGAGCGCCTCCTCAGGGAGGCCCCGGCTCTCGTTCGCCGCGGTGCGGTCGCGAATGTGTGCTTCGTACTGCCGGAGCTTGCCCTCGATCGCGTCCACCTGGGCCAACAATCCCTCGGTCTCGGCCTTCCAGAACAGGTCGGCCCCGAGACGCTCGCCGACCTGAGCGAAGTGAGCCCGGGCCGCGTCGTAATCCCCTTCGAGCGCGTCCATCTTGCCCGAGGACGTCGCGGCGTGGGGGTAGCCCGGGAACAGCGAGTCGACCACGAACAGCGAGCGCCGCGCCTCCTCCGGTCTTCCGAGCAGGAGCTGCACCCACACCGCGTTCAGGTACGGGAAGGGGGAGGAGGAGTCGGCCCGCGCGGCACGCATGTAGAGATCGAGAGCCCGCTCCTGGTCGCGCGCCGCCCCGTACATGATTCCGAGGTTGTTGAGGGCCGGATAGAACTCGGGGTCGAACTCCAGCAGATTCTCGTAGGCCGCGATCGCCTGCTGGCGGTCGCCTGTCACGTCCGAGTGGTACGCGGCGATCGTCATGAAACGCTCCGGGCGGGAAAGGCGGTCGCGGTGCTGATACGCCTTCTGCAGGACCTGAATCTGACGATCCGCCTCCTCGAATCGGTTGCCCAGCGTCACGCCGATCTTCCGATACGCGGCCGCGAACGCGGTATCGAGGGAGATCGCCTCCTGGAGGAGCTGGATGCCTCGGTCGGCGAAGCCCTCGACCTCTATGGCCCGGATCGCCTGCGAGTACAGGCGGAGCGCCTCCAGATTCGATGTGGTTACCCGCTCCAGAGGGGGCGCCGCGCGCAGCGAGCCCAGCGACTCTCCGATCCGCTCGCGCACCCGCGTCGACAGACGATCGATCGCCTTGATCACGTCGTCCGCGTCGTCCGCCGTCTCGCGGTGCGAGACGAGGATGTCGCCGCCCCCGGGCTCGAGCAGCTGGGCAGAGAGGACGTAGCCGGAGCCGGCCTCGCCCACCTCCCCTACGAGGACGGCGGCGAACCCTTCGCGTTGCGCCACGAGCCGCGCGAGCTGGTGATCGAGGGGGTCGTCGGGAGATCGCTGCATGCGCTCGAGGGCGCCCGAGACCGTGCTCTGCTCGGCCAGCCGGACGATGTTCGATTGCGCGAGGTCCACCCGCAGGGCTTCGGTGACGACCCCTGCGAGGAGAGAGTCGGTCGTCCGGTTGGCGAAGTCGGCCAGGAGGATACGGTCGCGCTCCTCCAGCACCCCCTGCGCGACCAGCGTCGCGGCCGGACCGATGCCGAGCGACCGCATCGCGATCCAACCGCCGACGCCGAGCACGAGCAGGATCAGCGCGCCGACTCCTCCGAGAATCGCCCGCCGCCAGGTCAGCAGGCCTCGAACCGAGGAAGACGCGAAGGGAACGCTGAAAGACGGGACGCCCGGTCGCGGCTCGCCCGGTGACGGCTCGCTCGGACGCGCGTCGCCGGGTCGCGCGGGAGACGCGGACTCCGGGCTCCCGACCCCCTCCTGGACCACGGCAGTCCCGAGCACGACCGGGAGCCCGATGACCAGGAGCACGAGCGCCATGGCTGGCACCCAGGCGGGCAGGCCGGCGCTCTCCGTGAGAGTCTCCACGACCTGGAGCGCCAGCCACGAACCCGCCAGGTAGAGGCCGAGCACCTGCCACAGCGAGCGGCGGTGGATCTCGTGAATCAGCTTCTTCATCGGCTAACCACGGTCCCGCAGGATCTCTTCCAGTCGAGCCTGCGCCGCGCGTACGCGGGGCTGGAGCTCTTCGTCGGCCTCGGCCCACAACTCTACGAACATCGCATAGTACCTGGCCGCGTTTTCGAAGTCGGTCTTCTCGTCGTACAGCTGGGCCGTGCGCTCGTATGTGGGACCGAGGCGACGCCAATCGGTCTCGCGCAAGCGGAAAGAGTCGTGCGTCGCCAGGTACCGCTCATACGCGGCCAGTGCCGAATCGGGCTGGCCGGCGAGGTCGTATGCGCGCCCCAGACCCTCGAGTGCACAGACGCGGCACCAGCCTATGTCCGCGGAGCGGAACTCGCCGATCGCGTCCTCGTAGCGGGCCTCGGCCAGCGCCAGCTGCCCGCGAGTCCAGTTGAGCCGTCCCTCCGCGTCCCCTCGCTGAAGCTCGGGCGGCACCTCCTCGGCGTAGGCATCCAGCAGTCGCCTGCTCCGATCGGTACTCCCTGCCGTGGCAAAAGCGGCAGCCAGCCACACGTACGGCCTGTCGAGAGGCTCGAGCTCATCGAGCGGATACCGCCGCAGAGCCTCTTCCAGCATCTCCAGCGAGCGGGAGGGATCGCGGCGTGCCACCTCATCAAGGAACACGAGATCGGCCGCGCGCGCCAGGTATTCGCCCGGCACGTCCCTGTCGGCATGCACCTCGAGGGCCTCGAGTAGTCGACTCCTCGCCTGGGCAAGCCTCGCGGTGGCCGCGGCCGTCGCGAACAAAGACCTGATCGCCTCGGCGCGCCAGTACGCACTCGTGGCATGCCGCTCTCCCAAGTCTCTGAATGCGGTCTCGGCGGTCTCGAAGTCTCCCCGCATGGCCCCTAGGAAGCCCTCGAGCTCCGGGGTCATCGGGTTGTCCGGAAACAGCTCGACCAGTTGCCGTGCCGACGCGTCGGCTGCCCCGAAGTTCCCTCGGACGGCCTGCACGCGAGCCGCGTTCCGAAGCGATAGGGCCTCGCTCGAATCGGCCTGGAAGGCCAGCAGGTATCGCTCCTCGGCGCGCGCGTCGTCCCGAAGGAACTCCAGGACCACTCCGAGGTTGTTGTTGGCCGCGTAGTTATCGGGCTCGAGGTCGAGGAGGTTTCGGTAGGCGGTGACCGCTTTCTCGGCGTCCCACACGCCCTGGGTGTAGTAGCTCCCCTCCGTCAAGTAGCGCTCCCGCTCCGTCAGGCGATCTCGATGTTGAAACGCCCTCGCGAAGGCCTCGAGCGCGCGAGCCGCTTCCTGGCCGGCGTTCGCCAGGGTCACACCGAGCTTGCGATATGCCATCGCGAAAGCCGTGTCCAGCGCCACCGCCTCCTCGAGCAAGGCGATGCCCCGCTCGCGATCTCCCTCCGCCTCGAGTGCCCGCCACGCCTGCGAGTACTTCCGCAGCGCGTCGAGATTCCCAGTGGTGGCCCTCTCCAGGGGCGGCTCGGCCCGAATCGAGCGCAGCGACTCACCGATACGCTCGCGCAGCTTCTTCGACAGCTTGTCGACAGCCGGGATGATGGCCGTGGTGTCGCGGGTCGTCTCCCGATACGCGGCTAGCTCCTCCCCTGAGGAGGCCGCGATCATACGGGCAGAGATCACGTAGCTGTTCCCGGCCGCATTGATCTCTCCTCCCACGACGGCACGTATCCCCTCCCGGATCGCGAGCTCACGGGCCAGCTCGAGGTCCAGCCGACTGTCCGGCCGTCGTTGCATGCGGGCGAGCGCCTCCTTCAAGTAGGCGGGCTCGGTGAGGCGCACGAGTCGCGACTGGGAGAGATCGACGCGCAGAGCCTCGGTCACCGCCCCCGCGAGCAGCGAATCCTGCGTTCGGCTGGCGAAGTTGGCCAGCACCACGCGCTCGCGCTCCTGCAGGACGCCGCTCGCGACCAGCGAGCCCACCGGGCCGATGCCCAGGGTCCGCATCGACATGTATGCGGCCGTCCCGACCCCGAGTAGCGCGAACGCGGCGGCGCCCCCGAGCAACGCGTTTCGCCAGGTGAACAGGCGGTGGCGGGCCCCTTCCATGGTCGGCTCGTGAGGCTCACCCGGGGGTGCCGGAGACGGAGGGGGGTCGTGGGCCACCGGCGATCCCTCCGGCGAGCGAGCCGGGCCCTCGGAGACAGCCTCGGAGGGTTCCTGCGACGGACCTGGAGAGGCGGTATCGGTACGCCGCGAGCCCATGCCCTCTTGTACGAAGGCGGTCGCAACCACGATCGGGAGACCGACGATCAGGAGTACGAGCGCAAGGGGCGGCACCCAATCCGGCAGCCCGAGTCCCTCGGTCAGCGTCTGCACTGCTTGAAAGGCCAACCACGATCCGGCCAGGTAAATGCCGAGCACCTGCCACATCGAGCGCCGGTGGATCTCCCGGATGAGGCTCTTCATTCGCCCGTACCCGTGGCCGGAGTCCCTTCTGTCCGGCTCGGTGCGCGACGCCTCATCGCGGGCCAAAGGAACGCGATTGCGGACAGCGAAGCGGGAATCGTCAGCATGCGCTTACCCCCGCTCCCTCACGATCTCTTCGAGCCGTGCCTGAGCCGCCTGCACGCGGGGCCGGAGCTCTGGATCGGCCTCCGCCCATTGCTCGACGAACATCGCGTAGTATTTGGCGGCGTCTTCGAGGTTGCCCTGCTCGTCGTGCAGCTGGCCGAGCCGCTCGAGAGCCCTCGCCCGCCACTGCGCGTTGATCCAGGACCTGAAGTGCTCGGGCGCCGTCAAGAAGCGCTCGTATTCCGCCACCGCCGCGGCCCCGTCGCCCGATTCGTCGAGGGTGATCGCACGCGCCAACGCGGCGGAAGCCGCGCACGTGCCCGGGCAGTCGCGCTCGCTGAGCTCCAGCAGACGGAGCGCCTCCTCGGTGTTCCCGCGCGCCGCCATGAGCCCCGCCTCGACCGACTGGCGGTCGGCCCGTCCCCCGCCTCCCAGCTCCTCGTCCGGCACCTCCCGCTTCCACTCGTCGAGGAGCGACGCTGCGGCGGCGGCGTCTCCCGCGTCCACCAGGTCCCTGATGACAAACCCGTACGGGCGATCCCCCGGCGGCACGGAATCCCGGTGCCGGGTCATGGCATCGAGGATCGTCCGCGCCGCGGCGGGTCCGTCGCCGCGCTGCAGGTGAAGGTTCGCGCGCAGGCTGGCGATGACGAGCGGATTGCCTAGGAAGCCGGGTGCGTCTCTCAGGTCCTCCGTTCGCTGCTCGGCCGCGCGCAGCCGCCCTCGGATCGCATCCAGCCGGTAGCGTTGTGAAGTCGCGAACGTCCGCGCGATCTGTGGCTGCGGGAAGCTGGCTTCGTAGGCGCGAGCCAGCGAGTCAGCGCGCTGGTAGTCCGCGGAGCCGATCACGTGGTCGGTCCGCTCGTTCTCGAAGACGAAGGCGGCCTCGGGCAGCGCCGC